>JANXSE010000180.1 GCA_025356695.1 Betaproteobacteria bacterium | reverse complement strand
CATGCGCGCGTAGCGCAGTCCAAAATGGATCGTCGCGTAGCCGCCCATCGAGCAGCCGATGACGTGCGCCTTGCGGATCTTGAGGTGGCGCATGACGGCGGCGATGTCGTCAGTAGCAATGGCCTGCGAATACTTCGACACTGCCTTCGGCACATCGGAAGGCGCATAACCGCGCGCATTGAAGGCGATGCAGCGATAGCGCCGGCTGAAGTAGCGGATCTGCGCTTCCCAGGCATGCAGGTCATCGGCGAATTCATGCACGAAGACGATGGGCGTGCCGCGGCCCGCTTCTTCGTAATAGAGGCGGATTCCGTTTGAATCGGCGTAAGGCATGGCTATTCTCTTGTTATTCCGATGACGGAATTATCGGACAGTTACGAAACATTTGCCTCGTTTGTCGAGGCGTGTGCGAAGTTTGTAGGGTGCGCACCGCGCACCATCAATCGCCGTACCGCGTGCGCGTTGCGCACCCTACGGACCGGGAATTTGATTGTCTCGTTCAGCCACCAGCGGCTCGCGCGAGGTCGCCGGCGTCAGCACACGATTCCAGTGATTTACAAATGGTCAGCGCGGCTTCGATCTGCACTGGCGACAGCACTTCCGCGGCCAATCCGCAAAATTTTATTTCCAGCTCAGCATCGCTGAGCGGCCGCCCGCTACTGCCGCGCGCATGTTCGACAAACAACGTGTGCATGGCCCCGTTGGCAAGCGTGATGCGCACACGCGCCTGTTCCTTGCCGATTGCCACGTCGGGGCTCAATATCACTTTGCTGCGCAAGGCGATTACCGCCGGATCGGCAACGCGTGCATCGAGATACTGCGCAACGCCCGCGGCACCATCCGTCAATGCGACGGCTGCTGAATGCGCGATGCTGAGTTTCGCTTCCAGTCCGTCGCGCGGCGCCGGGTTGCTGCAGAGTTTGATGGCGAGCGGATTCACCATCACATCGACGCGCGTCACCGCCGCCGCATCAATGGCGTGTGTCGCGCGCAGATCCAGGCAGGCGTCAATCACCGGATGAATCACCACGCCGCAGGGATAGGGTTTGTAGGCGAGTGTCAGTATTTCCCAGTGTTCGCCAAGACCGCGCGTGACGGCCCCAGCATCTGGCGCATCGGCAAGCACGTTGAGAAAGCCGCGCGGCGCTTCGAGCGCATGCTCCGAACTGGTAAAGCCCTGCGCGGCCATTAACGCGGCATTGAGGCCACTGCGCGCCGCATTGCCGAGGTTATGGCACTTCGCCATGCTGCCCAGTTGCAGGCGCAGCCCGGAGGCCGAAGTCGCTGCGATGCCGATGGCCCAGTTCATGCGCTGCGCATCGAGCCCAAGCAGCTTGCCCGCAGCGACCGCCGCGCCGAACACGCCGCAGGTGCCGCTGATATGCCAGCCGTTTTCGTAATGCGCGGGGCCGACTGCGTTGCCGATGCGGCAGGCGCATTCGATGCCCAGCGCCAGCGCGTGCAGAAATTCCGCACCGCTGACGGGCCGGTGCTCGGCCAGCGCCAGCAATGCGGAGGCGACCACGGCGGTAGGATGAATGACGGTGGCGAGATGCGTGTCATCGAAGTCGAGCACGTTGCTGCTCACCGCATTCATAAGCGCGGCGGTTGGCACATCGGATTTTTCCGCCCGCCCGATCAACGTCGCCTGTGCAGGCCCGGCAAAGGCACGCAGGGCCATGTAAAGGCGGTCGACAGTCTCATCGCGGCAACCGCCGAGCGCGCAGCTGAGCCAGTTTAGTGTCGCGCGCCGGGCCTCATGCCGCACCGTGGCCGGAATGTCGCTCCACCGCGAAGCGGTGACGAATCGCGCCAGCGCAGCGCTGATGGCCGTATCGGTCACGTGCGGGATCAGCACCCCTTGAACACTGGCTTGCGCTTCTCCATAAAGGCGCGGCGGCCTTCGACGTAGTCCTCGCTGCCGAAACAGTCGGCGACAACTTTTTCGCACAGCGCGTGGTCGCGCTTCTTTTCGTCTTTCACATATTCGTCGATGATGCGCTTGGACGCAACGATCGACAGCGGCGCGTTATCGACCATAGTCTGCGCATACGAGTTGACGAAATCTTCGAGCATGTTCGTCTGCACGACCTGATTGACGAGGCCGATGCGCAGCGCTTCAGCGGCAGTGTAACGGCGCGCAGTGAACATCAGTTCCTTGGTGACCGCGGGGCCGCAGAGTTCAACCAGTTGCCCCAGCGATTCGGCACCATAGCCGATGCCGAGGCGCGCCGCCGGTACGCCGAATTGCGAATCCTCGGTGCAGATGCGCAGGTCGCAATTGAGAGCCACGGCGAGTCCGCCGCCGAGGCACCAGCCGCGAATCATCGCGATAGTCGGTTTGCCGACGCCGCGTAGCGCGACGCGGAAGCGCGCCGAGTCCTTGTTGTATTCGACTAGCTGCTCGGGGGTGGCGCGCGCTTTTTCGAATTTCGAAATGTCGCCGCCGGAGATGAAGGCCTTTTTGCCGGCACCGGTGATGATGACGACCCGCACTGCGGGGTCTGCGGTGAAATCTTCCATCACCTCTGCAGCGGCGCGCGTCATTTCGCGTGACATTGCGTTGAGCCGCTCGGGATTGCTGAACGTCAGTGTGCCGACGCCGTCTTTTTTTGCTGACAGAATTTTGCCTGCTTCGCTCATGGTGCTCTCCGATGATTCGATGTTGATCGTGCCGTGATGCGGTCTGCCTGCCTAGATGACCTTGTTGTTGCGCAGCGCGGTGATTTCCTCTTTCGACAGGCCCAGCCATTCGAACACTTCGTCGTTGTGCTGGCCGGGTTCCGGTGCGCACATGCGGATGTCGCGCGTGCTGCCGGTCATGTTGAGCGGGTTGGCGACGTAGTGCGTTTTGCCGAACAGCGGGCTATCGACCGGGGCAGCCATGCCGACGTGCTTGACCTGCGGATCGTTGAAGACACGGTCGATGGTGTTGATCGGGCCGGCCGGAATGCCGGCGGCGTCGAATTTTCCGGTCCAGTATTCTCCGGTCTGTGTCTTGGTGACCGCGCTGATGGCGCCATTGACGCCGGCGCGGTCTTTGGTGCGGCCGACCACGGTGTTCCATTCGGGTTTGGTTTTCCATTCGGAATGCCCGAGCGTGTCGCATAGACGTTCCCACAGCCGGCCGGAACTCGCCGCGATATTCATAAAGCCGTCGCTGGTCGGAAACACGCCGGTCGGCGTGAGTGTCGGATGATCGTTGCCGGCCTGTTTGGCGACTTCGCCTTTGACCAGATAACGCGAGCCCTGCAGATCGAGCATGAAAATCAGCGATTCGAGCAGGCTGGTGTGCACCCAGCGGCCGACACCCGTGCGGGTGCGGTCGAACAGTGCCATCATGATGCCCAGCGCCAGCAGGTTGCCGGCGGTCAAATCGCTGATCGGAATGCCGACGCGCACCGGGCCGTTTTCGGGAAAGCCGGTGATCGACATCAGGCCCGCCACGCCCTGCGCGATCTGATCGACGCCGCCGCGCTCGCGGTAGGGGCCGGTCTGGCCGAAACCGCTGATGCTTCCGTAGACCACGCGTGGGTTCATTTTGTGCACGTCTTCCCACGCCACCTTGAGGCGGTGCTTGACCGGCGCGCGCATGTTCTCGACGACGACGTCGGCACGCGCCACCAGTTTTTCGAACACCGCATAACCTTCCTTCGATTTCAAATCGAGGCGGATCGCTTTTTTATTGCGGTGCAGGTTCTGGAAATCCGAGCCGTGGCGGCGGCCGATGACGTCTTCGCCGCCGTCGACCGGCGGTTCGATGCGAATGATCTCCGCGCCCCAATCGGCGAGATGGCGCACGCAGGTCGGGCCCGCCCGCGCGAGCGTGAGGTCGAGCACGATCAGGCCCGAGAGGGGGAGGTTTTTGGTTGCGCTGGTGTCACCGATCATTTTCGTTCCTTGTTTGTGTACGGCTATTCAACTTTCGCCCCCGAGATTTTGACGACGCGCGCCCATTTCTCGAGTTCACTTTTCAGATACGCACTGAATTCCGCTGCCGAGCCACCGGCGATATCGGCGCCGATGCCGGCGTAACGTTCACGCAGTTCCGGCAGCGCGCGATTGACCGCGGCGTTGAGGCGTTCGATGGTGGCGCGCGGCGTACCGGCGGTGGCGGCCAGCCCGTACCAGCCGCTGACTTCGTAGCCGGGCACGCCGGCTTCGGCGATGGTCGGAATGTCCGGCGCCGTCGGCGTGCGGCGCGGCCCGGTCACGCCGAGCGTGCGCAGGCGGCCGGCTTTCACATGCGGAATGAGGCCGCCGAGGCTGCTGAACAGGACCTGCACTTCGCCCGAGAGCAGGGCGCTGACCGCCGGCGCCGAGCCTTTGTACGGGATATGCACCATGTCGATGCCCGCCATCGATTTAAACAGTTCCGCCGACAGATGGTTGGCGGTGCCGATGCCGCTCGACGCGTATGAAATTTTCTGTGGTGACGATTTGGCCAGCGCGATGAATTCGGCCACTGTGGTGGCGGGCACCGAGGTGCGCACCGACAGCGCGTACTGCGAATACACCAGGTTGCCGACCGCTGCGAAATCGCGCAGCACGTTGTAACGGATGTCGCTGAACAGCGCCGGGTTCACCACGTGCGTCGGCGTGATCACCAGCAGCGTGTAGCCGTCGGGTTGCGCGCGCGCCAGCAGTTCGCCGGCGATATTGCCGCCGGCGCTCGGCCGGTTATCGACGACGAAGGACTGGCCGAAAATATCGGAGAGTTTCTGCGTCATGATGCGGCCGATGGTATCGGTGCCGCCGCCGGGGGCTAAGCCGACGATCACGCGCACCGGGCGGTCTGGGTAGGCCGCCTGCGCCGCCGATGCGGCAGCGAACGACGCGACAGCGGCGACCATCCCGGCAGCGATTTTCATGCGCAGACTCCTCCTGTGAACCGTCGCGCGGTCGATGCCGCGCGATGTGTTACCTGCCCTGAAATTTCGGCTTGCGCTTCTCGATGAAGGCGGCCATGCCTTCCTTCTGGTCCTGCGACGAGAACATCAACTGAATCGCCTTCGCTTCCAGACGCAGGCCTTCTTCGAGTGAACCGTCTTCGCCGGCGAGGATGATTTCCTTGATTTGCTGCACCGCCAGCGGCGGCAACTCGGCGATCTGCTGCGCCAGGGCGAGTGCGCGTTTTTCCGTTTCAGCGTCGGGCACGACTTCGGAGACCACGCCCATCGCCTGCATCTGCGCCGCCGTGAACATGTCGCCGGTCAGGCAGACGCGCATGGCGTTGAACTTGCCGACCGCGCGTGTCAGGCGCTGCGTGCCGCCGCCGCCGGGCGTGATGCCGATTTTCACTTCGGGCTGCGCGAAGCGCGCCGATTCGCCGGCGATGATGATGTCGGCACACATCGCCAGTTCACAGCCGCCGCCGACGGCGAAGCCGTTCACCGCCGCGATCACCGGCTTGTGGCTGGCCGCCGCCGCGCGCCATAGTTTCAGGGCGCCGCGCTGCATCATCTCAATCGACCCGGCCTCAGCCATTTCCTTGATGTCGGCGCCGGCGGCGAACACTTTTTCGCCGCCCGTGAATATGATCACGCGCACCGTCGGATCGTCGGTGGCATCGGCGACGTGTTTGGCGAGCTGGCGCCGCACTTCCATGTTGAGCGCATTGCGGGCCTCGGGGCGGTTCAGGCGGATCAGCGCAACGCCATCGGCGGGGTGTTCGAGCAGTACGACGGGGGCAGTCATTTAAATCGTCCTTCGGTTAAGGTTTGTAAACAGATCAGTTTTTGGCGAGGCCAAGGTCGACCAACACCGATTTCATCGACGCGTAGTCGGTGACCATGTCCTTGCGGAACTGCTCGCCGGTGACGAAGTCATCCGACCAGTAATTTTTTTCGAGGTCCTGTTTCCATTCGGGCGACTCCACGACTTTGCGCAGCGCGCCCTCCCACCAGGCGCTTTGCGCCGCGCTCATGCCGCGCGGGCCGACAATGGCGCGCCAGCCGCCGAACACCACGTTGATGCCCTGCTCCTTCCAGGTCGGAACATTGGCCAGTGCGCCCGGAAAGCGCTTGTTGGCAGCGATGCCGACGATGCGCAGCTTGCCGGCGGCGACCTGCGCGTCGACGTTGCCGGCGGCGGTGGTGACGAGATCGATGTGTCCGCCCAAGAGCGCGGTGATCGCTTCGGCCGAACCCTTGAAGGCGACGGCCTTCAGCGCCTTGGCTTCGCCGCCGATCGCCTTCATCAGCAGGCCGGCGCCGATGTGGTTGTGGCTGCCCAGCGCCGTGGCAAAACCGACGCTCACCGATTTCGGGTCTTTCTTCAGGCGCTCGACGAGATCGCGGCCGTTTTTGATGCCCGAATCCGGATTGACGGCGAAGACGATGTAATCGTTGAACAGCGAGGCGATCGGCGTAAAGTCGGTGTAGTTCAATGCGCTCTGGCCGACGATGTGATTGGTCAGCAACGAGGGCGTGGCGACCACGACGTAATGCGCATCGCCGCTTTTCTGGCTGACGTAGGTCAGCGCAATATTGCCGCCGCCGCCCGGCCGGTTGTTGACGGTGAGCGTCGTCGGTACCAGCTTTTTCTCGCTGAGAATTTTTTCGACCGTGCGGCCGGTCTTGTCGTTGCTGCCGCCGGGCGCGGAGCCGACGACAATCTCAACGTTCTTTTGCGGCGACCAGCTCTGTGCGGATGCACTCCCTGCACAAATGAGCGCGGTGACGGCAATAACAAGCAACGGATGTTTGATCATGCGGTTTCCTGGTGGTGAACGGCGCTTCAGTTGCCGGTCAGCGCCGGCCACAATTGGCCGGCCCCGGCGGCGGCGACTGCGGCGCCGAGCTCCTGCGCCCACGCCGCTTCATTGCCGAATTCCTCGCGCCACGACCACAGGCGCAGCGTGGCGTGATGCAGCGCGTAGCGGTCGGTAAAGCCGATCGCGCCGTGTACCTGGTGCGCGATCATCGAGCCTTCCTGTGCTGCACGCGAGCAGCGGATTTTAGCGGAAGCAATGGCAAGATGGGCCAGTTGGCTGTCGTCGCCGCTGCGTTCAATGATGCCGGCGGCCGACATCGAAGCCCCCACGGCGGCGGCCGTTTCGCCGGCAAAACACGCCAGTTCGTGCTGTATCGATTGAAACTGTGCAATCTTGCGGCCGAACTGCACGCGCTCGCCCGCGTAATGCACCGATAACTCCAGTGCGGCTTCGAGCGCGCCGGCGATCTGCAGCGAACGCGCCAGCGCGCCGCGCAGACGCAAGTCGGCGGGGGTCACGGCCGTGCTCAAGGCGGTCGCCTCGGCCGCAACGTTGTCGAGCACAACGGTGTCGCGCGCTTCGAAAGCGAGATTGCTGCCGTGAGTGATTTTGCAATGCGCCGGATCGACGGTTGCAATCAGCGCGCCCTCCGGTGACGAGGCAAACACAACGATGCGTGAAGCGGCGCGCGCAAATGGCACGCGTGACAGTTTGCCGGAGAGGCGCCAGCCGTCGTCGCCACGACCGGCAGCAATGCTTTCGCCGCGCACGGGTGCCACCGTTAGCGGGCCGGCGGGAATGGCGAGGCCGGCTTCGGTCAACAGCGCCGCCGCCAGCGCCGTTTCGGCGAGCGGAACCGGCGCGGCGTAACGCGCGGCGATACGCAGCACCGCGGCGTGGTCCGACAGCGTGCCGCCGCTGCCGCCCTGCGCTTCGGCGATACCGACCAGCGGTAACTGCGCGTCGCTGACAATCTGCCACAAGGCCGGCGACCAGCCGTCGCGTTTCGCGGCGTCGAGCAGCTTTGCATCGACGTGATCGGCGAAGATGCGGGTGGCCGCATCGACGAGCATGTTGCGCACGTCGTTCATTTGAGCGGCCCCAGCAAACGGCGCGCGATCAGGCTGCGCAAGACCTGCGTGGTGCCGCCGCGCAACGTCGAAACCGGCGCGGCAACGATAGCCTCGGCGAGAAAACGTTCGAAGAGATCGGTCGCATTGTGTTGCGGTTCGACTTCGCCGAGCAAACGCGCGGCATCGATGATTTCGCGCTCGTAAAAAGTGCCGAGGTCTTTCACCAGTGCCGCTTCGGTGGCGAGATCGACGCCGGCCTTCGGCGTGCCGGATGCGGCGCCTGGCCCGGGGTCGAGTGTCATGGCGATCGCGAGCGACATGCGGCGCAACGACCACAGGCCGGCGCTGAGGCGGCCGATCATTTCGGCGGCGCGCGCGTCGGGCGACTGGCCGAGCCGGCGGACCAGTTCGACGAACAGCGGAAAGGTCGTCATGTAACGCTCGGGGCCGCTGCGTTCGAGCGCGAGTTCGGAAGTGATCTGCCGCCAGCCTTGGCCGATTTCGCCGACTACGCGATCGTCTGGCACGAAGGCATCGTCGAAAAATATTTCGTTGAAGTGGTGCCCGCCGTCCATGAAATGAATCGGCCGCACCGTTACGCCGGGTTGTTTGAGTTCGACGATGAGTTGCGACAAACCTTCGTGGCGGTTGCCGCTGTCGGGCGCGGTGCGGCACAACACGAAAAACGCATCGGCCTTGTGGCCCCAGCTGGTCCATACCTTCTGACCGTTGAGCTTCCAGCCGCCGGCGACGCGCTCGGCGCGCGTTTTCACGGCGGCGAGATCGGATCCGGCATTGGGTTCACTCATGCCCAGCGCGAAGGCATATTCGCCGCGCGCAATCGCCGGCAGATAACGCTGGCGCTGCGCCTCGCTGCCGTAACGCAAGAGGCTCGGGCCGGTCTGGCGGTCGCCGAACCAGTGCGCCGCGCAAGGCGCGGCGACGGCGAGCATTTCTTCCGTCATGACAAAGCGGTCGAGATAGGAGCGTTCCTGTCCGCCGTAACGTTTCGGCCAGGTCATGCCAATCCAGCCGCGCGCGCCAATCTTGCGCGAGAGCCCGGCGTTGAATTCGGTGTGGCCGAGATGCACCTCGAACGTGCCCGCCGCCATTTCGGCGCGCAGGAATTCGCGCACTTCGAGTTGCAGCGCGCGTGCGGACGGCGGCAGATCGAGCGCGGAAAAATCGACTTGTTGGAACACGGCGGCTTCTATTTCGCCGCCGCCAGCGCGCGGATCAGACGGTCGAGAAACTGATGGCCCTCGTAAAACGATTTCACGCGAATGCGTTCGTTGAGGCCGTGCACGCCGCTGCCGTCGGCATCGCTGAATTTGCCGGTGATGCCGTAGGTCGGGATGCCGATGTTGGCCAGAAAGCGGCCGTCGGTAGCGCCCGCCGACAGCGTCGGGATGACTGGCACGCCGGGCCACAGGCTGGCGGTGATTTCATTGACGGGGCGCATGATTTCGGGCGTCAGCGGCGGTGGCGGGCTCAGCACCGCCTCGCCGTCAGGCGTGATCGAAATCTTGTCGTTGGCCAGGACGCGCGTGAGGGTCTTTTGAACTTCATCGACCGATTCGCCCGGCAGCACGCGGCAGTTGATCACCGCGCGTGCCCGTTGCGGCAGCGCGTTGGTGGCATGCCCGGCGTCGAGCATGGTGGCCACACAGGTGGTGCGCATCAGCGCATTGAACATCGGCCGTTCCGAGAGTCGCGACAGTGCCGCTGCATCGGGCGGTTCGCGCGTAATCGCTTGCATGTCGGCAGCGGTCCGGCCCGATTCGAAATCGGCGGCGCGTTCGAAATAGCTGCGTGTCACGGGCAGCAGTTTGAACGGGAAATCGTATTGTGCCAGCCGTGCGAGACCTGCGGCGAGATGATAGATCGCATTGTCCTTCGACGGCCGCGCGCTGTGGCCACCCGCGTTAGTCACTTCCAGGCGGTAGGTCTGAAAGACTTTTTCGCCGGCTTGAATGCCGTGATAAAGCGGCCTGCCGTTTTTGTCGAGCAAGCCGCCGCCGCCTTCGTTCAGCGCCAGTTCGGCGTCGATCAGCTTGCGGTGGTTCTTGATCAGATATTCGATGCCGCTGAATTTCGACGGGATGATCTCTTCGTCGGTGGTCAGCGCGAGGATGAGGTCGCGATTCAGGCGCACGTTCTGTTGCTTCAATTGAATCATGATGGCGACGAGTGCCGACGCCATTGCCTTGTCGTCGGATGCGCCGCGCGCGTAGAAGTAGCCGTTTTCCTCGATCAGCTTGAAGGGATCGCGCTGCCAGTCTTCGCGTTTGGCGTTAACGGTGTCTATGTGCGCAAGCAGCAGCAGCGGTTTCTGCGCGCCGCTGCCGCGCAGGCGCGCGACGAGGTTGCCTTTCTTCGGTCCACCCGGTGGCACGATGACCTGGATGTCGGCGGCCGGAATGCCGCCGGCGCGTAACCGCGCCGCCATCGCCTCGGCAGCACGCGTGGTATCGCCGCTGGCGTCGCTGGTGTCGATCTCGACCAATTCCTGATAAATCTCGCGCAGCAATTTATGCTCGGGCGCCTGCGCTGCGGCCGCGCCGGTGCAAACCAGCACGACGGCCGTGGCGAGGGAAGCGACGAGCTTTGCGATCATGCGGAACGCTCCTGCGAAGTGTTATTCGGCCGTGATGGCGGCCGCTTTGACGACTTTTGCGTACTTGTCGATTTCGTCGCGAATGAAATTGCCGAACAGTTCGGTCGAGCCGCCGACCGGCTCCACGCCTTCGCCGATGAAACGCTCGCGCACATCGGGTGCGGCGACGATGCGCGCAAGATCGGCGTTCAGACGGGTGACGATGTCGCGCGGTGTTTTGACCGGCGCCATAACACCGAACCACGTGGTTGCTTCAAAGCTCTTGAGACCGGATTCGTCGATGGTCGGCGTGTCGGGCAGTGCCGGGAAACGCTTGAGACTGGCAATCGCAATGGCGCGCACACGCCCGTTTTTGATCTGGCCGATGACCGCCGGCACGCCGCTGATGAGAATTTCGACGTGGCCGCCGATCAGATCGGTCAGCGCCGGCGCGTTGCCCTTGTACGGCACGTGCGCGATATTGACCTTGGCCACTAGCTTCAGCAGTTCGCCTGCCATATGGTTGGCGCTGCCGATGCCCGACGAGGCGTAATTGAGTTTGCCCGGCTGCGCGCGCGCCAGCGCCAGCAGGTCGCGGAGATTTTTCACCGGCAGCGAGGGGTGCACCAGCAGCACGTTGGCGCCCTTGACGCTGAGAGAGACCGGTGCAAAATCGCGCAGCGTGTCGTACGGCAGTTTGGCATAGAGGCTCATGTTGATGGCATTCGCTGCGCCTGCCATCAACAGCGTGTAGCCGTCGGGCGCCGCCTTGGCGACGAGATCAGAGCCGATGTTGGTGCCGCCGCCCGGCCGGTTTTCAACCACCACCTGCTGGCCCAGCGCTTCGCTGAGTTTGGGCGCGATGACGCGCGCGGTGAAATCGGTGCCGCCGCCCGGCGCATAGGGCACGACCAGACGCACGGCGCGCGTCGGATAGTTTTGCGCATGCGCGGGGGCACAGGCGAAGACGGACATAACAACCATCAGCACGCGTATGGTCATAGCTGTGTCACTTCGTTGATCAGAGGCTCTTTACGCTGCCAGCGCGCGAGGTTGTCGAGGAACAGCGCATTGATGCGCGGATCGTAGGCGTCGGAGGTCGAGGCGTCGTGCGCCGTCACCAGGACATTCGGCATTTCCCACAGCGGCGATGCGGCCGGTAGCGGCTCCTGTGCAAACACATCGAGATAAGCGCCGCCGAGATGTCTGCTTTCGAGTGCTGCGATCAATGCCGGCTCGTCGATCACTTCGCCGCGGCTGATGTTGACGATGCGAGCGCCTTTGGGCATGGCGGCCAGCGCTGCGGCGTCGATAACGCTCCGCGTTTCTTTGCTGAGCGGACAGGCCAGCGCCAGCCAGTCGCTACGCGCCAGCATGGCGTGCAGTTGGTCCGGCGTGTGCATTTCGTCGGCGTGCTCATGCGGCTGCGCATTGCGCCGCATGCCGATCACGCGCATGCCGAGCAGGCGTGCCAGCCGCGCGATTTCAGAACCGATCTTGCCGAGGCCGTACACGAGGACGGTCTGGCCGGCGACATCGCGCGTCAGGTGCAACATGCCGGCAATCGCGGTCTGCGCGATCGGCGTCGAAGCGGTGCCCGACGACGTGGTCAGGCGCACGCCGCGTTCGAGGATGCTGGCGAACACCGGATGATCGACGCCGGCGTTGAAGACATGCAGCCACTGGAGGCCGGCGGCTTTGCGCGTCGCCGAAAAAAACGGTTTGCCGAATTGCGGGAAGACGTCACTGCTGAAGTAAGCGACCTCGGCGCGCGCGGCGACTTCATCGGCAAGTCGTGCCTCGGGGTCGTCAGGCAGCACCAGCAATTCGAGGTCGATGCCGCGCGCCTTCGCGTCGGTGACGAAGGCGTCGCCGTAGATTTTGCGAAAGCGGTGCGAAACCAGCAGAGCGGTCAACTGAAAATCTCCTCGTGAGGTGCGGTCGCCAGACGGGATGCGACGCGGTTTTTGCCTATTCTATATTTGTTTATGGCGGGCATGCGCGGAGCGGAGCGGTGGATTTGTTAAGATTCGTGGTTCAACCGTTGAAGAAAGCTGCCACTGTGGTCATCGATACCCTGAAACTCGCCAAACAACTGATCGCCCGGCCGTCAGTCACGCCTGAAGATGCCGGCTGCCTGGATCTCTTGATCGGGCTGCTCGAACCGGCCGGCTTCGTCTGCGAAAAGATCAGCATGGGCGGCGTCGATAACCTGTGGGCGCGCCGCGGCACCGCCGCACCGCTGGTCTGTTTCGCCGGCCACACCGATGTGGTGCCGACCGGGCCGGTCGAGCAGTGGGACAGCAATCCGTTCGAACCGACGATCCGCGACGGTGTGTTGTACGGGCGCGGCGCTTCGGACATGAAAAGTTCGCTGGCGGCGTTTGTCGCCGCACTCGTCGAATTTGTCGAACAGCATCCGGACCATCCGGGCTCGCTGGCCGTGTTGTTCACCTCCGACGAAGAAGGCCTGGCCGTCGACGGCACGGTGCGCGTGGTCGAGGCACTGCGCGAGCGCAAGATCAAAATGGATTACTGCATCGTTGGCGAACCGACGGCGGTGAAAAAAACCGGCGACATGATCAAGAACGGCCGCCGCGGCTCACTGTCGGGCCGGCTGACGGTGAAAGGCACGCAGGGCCATGTCGCCTATCCGCATCTGGCGACCAATCCGATCCATGTCGTCGCCGCGGCGATCGCCGAGCTGGCGAAAACCGAGTGGGATCGCGGCAACGAATATTTTCCGCCAACGACCTGGCAGATTTCGAATTTCAACGCCGGCACCGGCGCCAACAACGTGATCCCGGGCGACGCGCACATCAAATTCAATTTCCGTTTTTCAACGGCGAGTTCGCTCGAAACGCTGCAGACGCGTGTGCACGGCATCCTCGACAAACACGGCGTGCCCTACGACCTCGAGTGGAGTTATGACGGGCGGCCCTTCATCACGCCGCGCGGCGACCTCGTTGATGCGGTGGCGAAAGCCATCAAAACCGTCACCGGCCTCGACACCGAGCTGTCGACCACCGGCGGTACTTCCGACGGCCGTTTCATCGCCGACATCTGCCCGCAGGTTATCGAATGCGGGCCGACCAATGCCAGCATTCACAAAATCAACGAATGCATCCGCGTCGATGAACTGGCGCAGCTGCCGCAGATTTATCTGCGCACGCTGAAGAACCTGCTGATTCGGTAAGCGGTCAGCGGATCACGGGAAAACAGATGCGCGCTCTTTACGTCAGCACGGAGGTTTTCCCCGCGCTCAAAACCGGCGGCCTCGCGGACGTCAACGCGGCGCTGCCGGCCGCGCTGCGCGCCCTGGGCGCCGATGTGCGATTGCTGTTGCCGGCCTTTCCGGCAATCACGCGTGCCGCCACCGATTTGCAGGCGGTCGCGCAATTCACGGCGCCGATTGCGGCAACGAAGTTGCGCGTATTGCGCGCAAAACTCGGCGGCGTGCCCGCTTATCTGATCGAGGCGGAAAAAATGTTCGCGCGCGACGGCAATCCCTATGTCGATGCCGCCGGCCAGGACTGGCCCGACAATCATCTGCGTTTTGCCCTGCTCGGCTGGGTCGCAGCGCGTTTTGCCGACGGTGCTATCGACGGCTGGCGGCCCGATATCGTGCACGCGCATGACTGGCATGCCGGCCTCGCGCCCGCGTATCTGGCGGCGCGCGGCGGCGACCGTCCGGGCAGTATCTTCACCGTGCACAACCTCGGTTTTCACGGTGAATTTCCGGCCGAGACCTTTGGTGCACTGGCGCTGCCGGAAAATTTCTTTTCGATTTACGGGCTCGAGTTTTACGGCAAAGTGAATTTCATGAAGGCCGGTTTGCATTACGCCGACCGTATCACCACCGTCAGCCCGTCGTATGCGCGCGAAATCCAGCAAGCGGAATTCGGTTTTGGCATGGACGGTCTGCTGCGTTCGCGCAGCGGCGTGTTGACCGGCATATTGAACGGCGTTGACCCCGCGCACTGGAATCCGCAAACCGATCCGCATATCGCCGCGCACTATGGCACGGGTGATGCGGCCGGCAAACGCGCCTGCAAGACCGCGCTGCGCAGCGAGCTGGGGCTTACCAAAGGCGACGGGCCGGTGTTTGGCATCGTCAGCCGTTTGACCGCGCAAAAAGGCATCGATCTGGTACTCGAGGCGCTGCCCGAGGTACTGGCGGGCGGCGGACAATTGGTGGTGCTGGGCAGCGGCGAGGCGTTACTGGAAAAACAACTACGCGATCTGGCGGCGGTGCACCGCGGTGCCGTCAGCGTGTGCATTGGTTACGACGAAGCGCTTGCGCACCGTATCATCGCCGGCAGCGACGTGGTGTTGGTGCCATCGCGTTTCGAGCCCTGCGGATTGACCCAGCTCTACGCGCTGGCCTACGGCAGTCTGCCGCTGGTGCGGCGGGTCGGTGGGCTGGCCGATACGGTGTGCGATGTCAGTCCCGCCCACGTCGCCGCCGGCAGTGCCACCGGCTTCGTGTTTGCCGAGGCCACTGCGGCGGGCCTGCGCGATGCACTGAAGCGGGTATTTGCCGCCTGGCGCGAGCCCAAAAGCTGGGCACGCCTGCGCGCCAATGCGATGCGCCAGGATTTTGGCTGGGCCGCTTCGGCGCGCCGTTATCTCGAGCTTTACCGGGAATTGCGGCCGCAGGCCTGAGGCGGTGCCGCGGCCGGCCGCGGCAAATGCCCGTGTTTCGCTGTGCGCGACGCGCTCTCGCGGGTGGCACGATCATTGCGTCATTTACCGGTTGCGTTGGCCGCTGTTGCGGCAATGCAATCGGTCTGCACCGCAGAACGTTACAATGACTGTTCGTTTAATCAGGCTCGTCGATGAACACTAAAGCAAACACGGCGCGCGCCGCCGGCAATGGCGCGCTTGAAAGCGGTATCGCCTCGTTGCGCGATTCGATCTCGCACCACCTCGTTTATACCGTCGGCAAGGATGCGATTGCCGCATCACAGCGGGACTGGCTGTACGCGCTGTCGATGGCGGTGCGCGACCTGCTGATCGAGCGCTGGATGGACACCACGCGCCGCGCCTATCAGCAGGATGCGAAACGGATTTATTACCTGTCGATGGAGTTTCTGCCGGGACGCACGCTCTCCAACGCGTTGATCGCGCTCGGCCTGCACGAGCAGTGCGTCGAGTCTCTGCGCGGCCTCGGGCTCGATCTCGACGAACTCGATGCGCTCGAACCCGACCCCGCGCTGGGCAACGGTGGCCTCGGCCGCCTCGCCGCCTGTTTTCTCGACTCGATGGCCACACTCGGCCTGCCCGGGCTCGGTTACGGCATCCGCTATGAATACGGCATGTTCGCGCAGCGTCTCAAGGACGGTAACCAGATCGAATATCCGGATCACTGGCTGGTGGCCGGCAATCCGTGGGAATTCGTGCGGCCGGAGGTCAAATACACGGTGCAGTTCGGCGGCCACGTCGAATTCCGCGGCAAGCAGGCGGTATGGGTCGATACCGACAACGTGCTGGCGATGGCTTACGACACCATCGTGCCGGGCTGCGGCACGCCGATGGTCAATACCCTGCGCCTGTGGTCGGCGACCGCCACCGAGGAAATCGACCTCACGCAATTCAACCAAGGCAACTACACCGCGGCGATCGAACGCAAAAGCCTGTCGGAAAACGTCTCGCGCGTGCTCTATCCTGATGACAGCACCGACCGCGGCCGCGAATTGCGCCTCAGGCAGGAATATTTTTTCGTCAGCGCCTCGCTGCAGGACCTGCTGCGCCGCTATTTCAAGAGCTACTCGGGTGTGCAGCAGCTGGCCGACAAGGTGGCGATCCACCTCAACGATACGCACCCGGCGATCGCCGTTCCCGAATTCATGCGCCTGCTGGTCGATCAGCACCAGATTCCGTGGACACTGGCATGGCGGTTGTGCACGCGCATTTTTTCGTACACCAACCACACCCTGATGCCGGAGGCGCTCGAAACCTGGCCGGTCGGCATGTTGGAGCGCGTGTTGCCGCGCCACATGAAGATTATTTTCGACATCAACGAAAAATTTCTCGATGAAGTGCGGCAGGCCCATCCCGGCGACGACGAATTGTTGCGGCGGGTCTCCATCATCGACGAGGCCGGCGGCCGCCGCGTGCGCATGGCGCATCTGTCGGTGGTGGCGAGCCACAAGGTCAACGGCGTCTCCAGGCTGCATTCGCAGTTGCTGCAGGACATGGTGTTCGCCGATTTCAACCGCTTGTTTCCCGGCCGCTTCATCAATTGCACCAACGGCATTACGCCGCGGCGCTGGCTGGCGTTGGCCAATCCGCCGCTGTCCGGCCTCATCGACCGTGTGATCGGCCTGCAATGGCGCACGCAGCTCGAACTGCTCGAACAGCTGCGCGCGCGCGCCACCGACCCGGCGTTCATTGCCGACGTGCAGGCAGCGAAAATCGCCAACAAGCAGCGGCTGGCGGCTTTTGTCGAACGCGTGACCGGTGTGGTTGTCAGGCCCGATTCGATGTTCGACGTGCAGATCAAGCGCATCCACGAGTACAAGCGCCAGCTGCTCAACGTACTGCACGTCATCACGCGCTACAACCGCATCATCGCCGAACCCAACCGCGACTGGCAGCCGCGCACCGTGATTTTCGCCGGCAAGTCGGCCTCGGCGTATTTCATGGCAAAACTGATCATCAAGCTGATCAACGACGTGGCGACGACGATCAACGCCGACCCGCGCGTCGGCGACCGCCTGAAGGTGGTATTCGTGCCGAATTACGGCGTGTCGGTCGCCGGCCTCATCATTCCGGCGGCGGATCTGTCGGAACAGATTTCCACCGCGGGCACCGAGGCCTCGGGCACCGGCAACATGAAACTCGCGCTGAACGGCGCGCTGACCATCGGCACCGAGGACGGCGCCAACATCGAAATCCGCGATGCGGTCGGCGCCGATAATATTTTTATCTTCGGGCTGCTGACCGCAGAAGTGCAGGCGTTGCGCGCGCGCGGCTATCACCCGCGCGACATCTACGCCGCCAACGCCGAATTGAAACAGGTGCTCGACCAGATCGCTGCCGGCGTCTTTTCGCCCGACCAGCCGGACCGTTTTCACCCGATCGTGCAGTCGTTGCTTGATCACGGCGACCATTATCTGCTGCTCGCCGACTACGCGCAGTACGTGGCGACGCAGGACCGCGTCGACGCACTGTATGCCGACCCCGATGCGTGGACGGCGACGACGATACGCAATATCGCTGCCATGGGGCCGTTTTCAAGCGACCGCACCATACGCGAGTACGCGGACAATATCTGGGGCGTGCGACCGCTCGATTTGTGATGTGCCAGACTGAGTGCCGGCCATGCTGACCCACGCCGACGTCGCGGCACTGGCGGCGGCGCGCCACGACGATCCGTTCGCCGTGCTCGGCATGCATGTGAGCGACGGCGCACTGGTGGTGCGTGCGGTGCTGCCGGGCGCGTCACGCGTCGAGGTAATCGACACGGCGACGGCGCGCAGCGTGGCCAGGCTCGCGCAGGTCCACGCCGACGGCGTATTCGAAGGCCGCATCACGCGCCGTCCTGGCCGCTTTGACTACCGCCTGCGCGTGACCTGGGGCACAGAAGTCGTCGAGATCGAAGACCCGTACCGTTTTCCACCGGTGCTGGGCGACATCGACGTCTGGTTGTTGTCCGAAGGCAAACACCTGCGCGTCTACGAAAAACTCGGCGCACACGCGCAGGAACTGCTCGGCATTGCCGGTTACGCCTTCGCGGTGTGGGCGCCGAATGCCAGTCGTGTTGCGGTGGTCGGTGACTTCAATTACTGGGACGGGCGCTGCCATCCGATGCGGCGGCGGCGCGAGTGCGGCATCTGGGAAATCTTTTTGCCCGGGGTGCGGCCGGGCGCGCGCTACAAGTACGAGATCCGCGACGCGCAGGGCGAATTGTTGCCGCTGAAAGCCGATCCGTTCGCGTTTGCCGCCGAACTGCGTCCGGCGACGGCCTCGCTGGTGGGGGCTGCGCCCGAGGTGGACAGCGGGGCGGGCGCCGCGCGGCCGTCGGCCGCACGCGATCGTCCTGTTTCGATTTACGAAGTGCACGCCGGCTCGTGGCGCCGCCACGCCGACGGGCAGATGCTGACGTGGCTGGAAATGGCCGACAGCCTGCTTGCCTATGTGCAGGAAACCGGTTTCACGCATGTTGAATTCATGCCGGTGATGGAACATCCGTTCGACGGCTCGTGGGGTTATCAAACCACCGGGCTCTACGCGCCGACGGCGCGCCACGGTTCGCCCGCCGACTTCGCCGAGATGGTGCAGCGTTTTCACGCCGCCGGCGTCGGCGTCATACTCGACTGGGTGCCCGGGCATTTTCCGGCCGATGTGCATGCGCTGGCGCAATTCGACGGCACCAGCCTCTACGAGCACGCGGATCCGCGCCAGGGCCGCCATCCCGACTGGGACACACTGATCTACAACTACAGTCGCAACGAGGTGCGCAATTTTCTCGCCGCCAACGCGTTGTTCTGGCTGGAGCGTTACGGCGTGGACGGACTGCGTGTCGATGCGGTGGCCTCCATGCTCTATCTCGATTACAGCCGGCGCGAGGGCGAGTGGATACCCAATGCCTACGGCGGGCGCGAGAACCTCGAGGCCGTCGCCTTCATCCGCGAAACCAATGCGCTGATCGCCGCCAACCGGCCTGATGCCACCGTCATGGCGGAAGAATCGACTGCCTGGCCGCAGGTCTCGCGGCCGGTGCGCGAGGGCGGGCTCGGCTTTCACTACAAGTGGAACATGGGCTGGATGCACGACACGCTCGAATACATGCGGCGCGACCCGGTGCACCGGCGCCATCATCAGGATGCGCTGACCTTCGGCCTGATCTACGCCTTCAATGAAAATTTCGTACTGCCGCTGTCGCACGATGAAGTCGTGCATGGCAAGGGCTCGCTGCTGGCGAAAATGCCGGGCGACCGCTGGCAGCAGTTCGCTAATCTGCGTCTCTACTACGGCTTCATGTGGGCGCACCCGGGCAAGAAGCTGCTGTTCATGGGCGGCGAATTCGCGCAGCAGGCTGAATGGAGCCACGACGGCCAACTTGACTGGGGTGCGCTCGATAACGACCACCATCGCGGCGTGCAGCGGCTCGTCGGCGATCTCAACCGGGCATATCGGGCAACGCCGGCGCTGCACGAATGCGATTGCGAGCCGCGCGGTTTCGAGTGGATCGATTTTTCCGATCGCGACCAGAGCGTCATCGCGTTCGCGCGGCGCGGCCGCAGCGACGACGCAATGGTCATCGTGGCGTGCAATTTCACGCCGCTGCCACGGCAAGGCTATCGTGTCGGCGTGCCGCGGCCCGGGCACTACCGCGAAATCGTCAACACGGACTCTGGCTGGTACGGCGGCGCGAACCTCGGTAATGGCGGCGGGATCAATGCCGTCGCTGCACCCTGCCACGGGCGTGCGTATTCCCTGAGCATTACGCTGCCGCCGCTGGCCTGCGTGATGTTCGCCTGGCAGCCGGCATGAGCGCTGCGCCGCGGCTGGAAGCCGGCCGCAGCCATCCACTGGGTGCAACGTGGGATAGCCGCGGCGTGAATTTCGCGTTGTTTTCCGCGCAGGCCGAACGCGTCGAACTCTGTTTGTTCGATGCTGCGACGCTGCAGGAAGTGTCGCGCGTGGCGCTGCCCTCGTGCACCGACCAGGTCTGGCACGGTTATCTGGCCGGCGCGCAGCCCGGACTTGTCTACGGTTATCGCGTGTATGGCCCGTACGAGCCGGCGCGCGGACTGCGCTTTAATCCGCACAAACTGCTGCTCGATCCGTATGCGCGCGCCTTTGCCGGCGCGTTCCGCTGGGGCGATGAGCACTATGCTTACGACGCAACGCATGCCGATGCCGATCTTTCGTTCGACACGCGCGACAACGCGGCATCGATGCTGAAGTGCCGTGTCGTCGGGCCGGACTACGACTGGAGCGGCGACCGTGCGCCGCGCACGGCGCTGGCCGACAGCGTGATTTACGAAACCCACGTCAAGGGTTACAGCAAACTCAACACCGCGCTGCCGGCAGAACTGCGCGGCAGCTACGCTGGTCTTGCGCATCCCGCCTCGATACAGCATTTGCAGCGGCTTGGCGTGACCGCGGTCGAACTCCTGCCGGTGCATGAGTGTATCGACGAGCACCGGTTATCGCGCGCCGGGCTGGTCAACTATTGGGGCTATAACACCATTGGTTTTTTTGCGCCGGCGGCGCGTTACGCAGCCAGCGCGGAACCGATGCGCGAATTCCGCGACATGGTCAAAGCGCTGCACGCGGCGGGCATCGAGGTCATTCTCGATGTGGTGTACAACCACACCGCCGAAGCCGACGAACTGGGGCCGACGCTGGCCTTTCGCGGTATCGACAACACCAGCTATTACCGCTTGCGCGACGGGCGCCGCTACGACGACGTCACCGGCTGCGGCAATACGCTGAACGTCGCGCATCCGCGCGTGCTGCAACTGGTAATGGATTCGCTGCGCTGGTGGGTGGCGGAAATGCACGTCGACGGTTTTCGTTTCGATCTCGCTACGGCGCTGGCGCGCGAGGGCGGCGGCTACGATGCGGGCAGCGCCTTTCTCGACACGCTGCGGCAGGACCCGCTGTTGGCCGGTGTCAAACTGATTGCCGAACCGTGGGACATTGCAACCTGCGAAACGGGCCGTTTTCCCTGCGGCCTTGCCGAGTGGAACGACCGTTTTCGCGATGCCGCCCGCGGCTTCTGGCTGACCGGTGCGGTGAGTTGCGGCGAATTCGCCTCGCGCCTCACGGCTTCCAGCGACTTGTTCCGTCACAGCGGCCGCGCGCCGCAGACCAGCATCAACTTCGTCACGGCGCACGACGGCTTCACGCTGGCCGATCTGGTGTCTTATCAACACAAACATAACGCAGCCAACGGCCAGGCCAATGCCGACGGCAACGACAACAACCGCAGCATCAATTGCGGCGTCGAGGGGCCGGGCGCGGATGCGGCGGTCCATGCCTTGCGCGCATGCTATCAGCGCGTGCTGCTGGCCACGCTCTGTCTCGCGCAGGGCGTGCCGATGCTGGTGGCCGGTGACGAACTTGGGCGCGGCCAGCACGGCAACAACAACGCTTATTGTCAGGACAATGCGCTGTCGTGGCTCGATTGGTCGGCCGGCGATGCCGATTTGTGTGTATTTGCCGCGCGGCTGCTGGCGTTGCGCCGGCGACATCCGGCCTTGCGGCGCACCGGCTGGTTCGATGGTTCGCCGACGGCGCTGCAAGAGCGCGACATTCTGTGGCTGGCGCGCGATGGCAACGAAATGACGCGCGCGCAGTGGGAGGACGGTGCCAACCGCTGTTTCGGTTTCCTTCTCGGCCGTGACAACGTGCAGGAACACGCTGTGCTGGTGTTGATGAACGCCGGCAATGCGGACACGGCTTTCGTGTTGCCGGAGGCGCTGGCCGCGGGCTGGATACTGGAGGTCGACACCGCGCACCCCGCGCTTGCAGCAACGGCCATCGAAGCTGCGCTGGTCGCGGTGCCGGCACACGGCCTGCTTGTTTTCACCTCGGCGCCGGACCGCGCATGAACGAAGCGCTGAGCCGGCTTGCCGCCGCCGCCGGTATTGAACACGAATACTGGGACGGCCTCGGCATCCGCCGCGAGCTGCACGAGGCCACCGCCCGCGCCTTGCTTGAAGGGCTGGGTTTCGATCCGGCACGCGATGCGCAAACCCATCTCGATGCGCTGGCGGATGAATCGTTTCTGCTGCCGTTGCCGCCGACGCTGGTCCTGCGCCAGGGCGAGGCGCCGGTGGTGTCGCTGGCGCTCGCCCGGCAGGACCCTGCGCCGCCGGTCGTCTGGGAGCTTCTGCTGGAGAGCGGCGACGTGCGCCGCGGCGAGGTCGAAGTCGTACAGCTCGCGCGGTTCGACGCGCGTGAAATCGGCGGATGCCACTACGCGCGCTTTAACCTGCCGCTGCCCGCCGATCTGCCGCTGGGCTATCACCGGCTGCGGCTGCCGCGCGCAAACTGTTCCGCCGCGCTGATCGTCGCGCCGGCGCGCTGTTACATCCCGGCGGAACTTGAGCAGGGCGGCGGCCGTTGCTGGGGCCTGGCCGTGCAGCTCTATTCGCTGCGCTCGGCGCAGAACTGGGGCATCGGTGATTTCGGTGATCTGGCGCGGCTGGCGGCAGCGGCTGGCCGCGCGGGTGCCGCCTACATCGGACTCAATCCACTGCATGCGCGGCATCTCGCACAGCCCGATGAAGCCAGCCCCTATGCGCCGAGTTCGCGCGAATTTCTCGACGCTGTTTATATCGACGTCGAGGCCGTGGCCGATTACGCCGGCTGCGCGGAGGCGCAGACCATGGTAGCAGCCGCAGAATTTCAGGCCCGCCTGCTGGCAGCGCGCGCCGCACCGCTGGTCGACTACGCGACGGTGACAGCGTTGAAGCTGCCGATACTGAGGTGCCTGTTTCAGCATTTCCTGCAACGCGAAGTCGCCATGGATACTGCGCGTGGCGACGCATTCCGCGCCTTTCGCGAATGCGGCGGCGAGCCGCTCGCGCGTTTTGCGGAATTTGAGGCGGCCAAACTGCATGCGCAACCGGTCGGCGCGGAAAATACCGAATTCCAGATTTATCTGCAGTGGCAGGCCGACCTGCAGTTGCATCACGCGGCCGCTGCCGCGCGCGCCGCCGGCATGCGCATCGGGTTTTATCGTGATCTGGCGGTTGGCGCCGCGCACGACAGCGCGGAGACGGCCGGCAACCCCGCGTTGTTTGCGCCCGGCATGAGTGTCGGCGCGCCGCCCGACATGCTTAACCGGCAGGGCCAGAACTGGGGGCTGCCGCCGTGGAATCCGCGCCGCTTGGCACGGCAGGGTTATGCGCCGCTGCGCCGGCTGCTGGCGGCGAACATGCGCGCTGCCGGCGCGTTGCGCATCGATCACGTGATGGCGCTGACGCGGCTGTTCTGGATTCCGGCGGGCATGAGCGGCACCGACGGCGGTTATGTGCGCAACCACTTCGCGGCGCTGGCGGCGATCGTCGCGCTCGAAAGCGAACGCCAGCGCTGCATGGTGATCGGCGAAGACCTCGGTTCGGTACCCGATGGTTTGCGCGAGGCGCTGCGCGAGCGTGGCTTTCTGTCCTATCGCGTGCTCATCTACGAACGCCACTGGCACGGCGACGGCGGCTTCTGCCGGCCCGGTGAATATCCGCGCCAGGCGCTGGCGATGGTGGCGACGCATGACATGCCGCCGCTGCACGAGTACTGGCAGGGCGGCGACATCGAACGCCGCGCCGCGCTCGGCATGTACCCAACGCCGCAGCAAGGCGATGAAGAAACACAGCGCCGCCGTGCCGAGCGCGACGGATTATTGAGCCTGCTCGCCGACTGCGGATTGACGCCGGCGGACGCTGCCGATGCGGGTCTGGTCACGGCGGCGCTGCACGGCGTGATCGCGCGCAGCAACGCCATGCTGGCTGCGGTGCAGCTCGATGACATTACCGGTGAAACCGCGCCGGTGAATATCCCCGGGACGCATCGCGAATATCCGAACTGGCGGCGCAAATTGACGCTGACGCTGGAAGAACTGCTCGTCGACGCGCGCTGGACGCAGCTCGCCGGCATCATGCGTGAAGCCGGCCGCGCCTGAGGCGCGGCGTTTTTAGCGCTGGCGGTCGAGCATTTCCTGCGTGAGCAGCGTGACACCGTTCGGCGTGCACTCGAACCGTTTGGCGTCCGCCAGCGGATCTTCGCCGACCACCGTGCCTTCCGGAATGACCACGCCGCGGTCGACGATCACGCGCGACAAACGCGAGTGGCGGCCGACGACGACGCCCGGCAGGAGTACCGACTCCTGCAGCTCGCAATACGAATTGATGCGGCAGCGTGAAAACAGCAGCGAGCGGTCGACGTGCGAACCGGAGATGATGCAGCCGCCGGAAACCAGCGAATCGACCGCCATGCCGCGACGGTCGTCGCGGTTGAAAACGAATTTCGCCGGCGGCAGCTGCTCCTGATAAGTCCAGATCGGCCAGCTGGTGTCATACATGTCGAGCGTCGGCTGCACGGCGGTCAGATCGATGTTCGCCTCCCAGTACGCATCAAGCGTGCCGACATCGCGCCAGTAGGGGGCGGCCTCGCGGTCTTTGGCCACGCAGCTGTCTCGAAAGTGATGCGCGGCGGCGACACCTTCCCTGACCGCCTGCGGGATGAGGTCCTTGCCGAAGTCGTGGCTTGATGTCGGGTCGGCGAGATCCCGTTCCAGCGCATCGTACAGATACTTCGCGTTGAAGACGTAGATGCCCATGCTCGCCAGCGCCACATCGGGTTTGCCTGGCATCGCCGGCGGATGCGCCGGCTTCTCGACAAAATCGGTGATGCGGTCGGAGTGATCGACCGCCATCACGCCGAAGCCCTGCGCGTCCTGGAGCGGCACCTCGATGCAGGCCACCGTGCACTGCGCACCGCGCTCGACGTGGTAGGCCAGCATCTGCGTGTAGTCCATCTTGTAGACGTGGTCGCCGGCGAGGATGAGGATGTATTCCGGATTGTCGTCGCGGATAATGTCGATGTTCTGATACACCGCGTCTGCGGTGCCGCGATACCAGGCTTCCTCGGTGATGCGCTGCTGCGCCGGCAGCAGGTCGATGTGCTCGTTGAGTTCGGTCTTCAGAAACGACCAGCCGCGCTGGATGTGGCGCAGCAGGCTGTGCGATTTATATTGCGTCGCCATGCCGATGCGCCGGATGTTTGAGTTCAGGCAGTTCGACAGCGCGAAATCGACAATGCGGAATTTGCCGCCGAAAAACACCGCCGGCTTGGCGCGCCGTTCGGTCAGTTGTTTGAGACGGCTGCCGCGGCCGCCCGCCAGTATCATGGCAAAACATTTTTTCGGCAGTTGCAGCCGTTCCAGATAGTTCGCGCGCGTGGGCATCTTTCGTTCCGCCTATGCTGCCTGCCGTTGGTTTTTCTGCTCGCTGCCTGCGGCGCGTGCGCCGCAGGTTGATTGGCTATCATGCCATGCTTTTGCGCGCTGACGGTTTGATCTCGCACAAGAGGGCGCGCATCGCACGCGCCGCCGGCGGCTGCAACCGCTCAGCCGCTGTTGCGCAATCCGGCGGCGACGCCGTTGATGGTCAGGTGGATGGCGCGCCGCGTGCGCTCGTCGGTGTCGCCGTCGCGGTAGCGGCGCAGCAGTTCGATCTGCAGGTGATTGAGCGGATCGAGGTAGGGCAGGCGGTGGCGGATGGTGTTCGCCAGGTCCGGCGCGCTTTCGAGAAACCCGCTGCGCTGCGCGATCGCCAGCGACCAGTGGCGCGTCAGTTCCCATTCGCTGCGCAGACGCGCCCAGATCGCTTCGCGCTGCGCGACATCGGGCACCAGTTCGGCGTAACGCCGCGCAATGCCGAGATCGGTTTTGGCCAGCACCATGTCCATGTTGGCGAGGATGGTGTGGAAAAACGGCCAGCAGCGCGCCATCTCCTGCAGTTCTTCGAGGCTGCCGCTGCGCGCGGTGATAAAACCGTCGACTGCGCTGCCGAAGCCGTACCAGCCCGGCAGGATCAGGCGGCACTGGCTCCAGCTGAAGACCCAGGGGATCGCGCGCAGGTCTTCGATGCGGTTGGTGACTTTGCGCGAGGACGGCCGGCTGCCGATATTGAGGTCGGCGATTTCCGCCAGCGGCGTGGAGGCACGGAAGTATTCGATGAAGCCGGGCGTTTCCCTGATCAGCGCGCGATAGGCGGTGAAAGAACGCTGCGATAATTCTTCCATCATCGCGCAGTAGCGCTCGCCCGCCGCCGGCGCGACGCGTTGCGGCAGCAGGCTGGCTTCGAGTGTTGCCGCCGCCAGCGTTTCGAGGTTGGCGCGGCCGCGTGCCGGGTCGGCGTATTTGCTGGCGATGACTTCGCCCTGTTCGGTCAGGCGCAGCATGCCGCGCACGCTGTCCGGCGGCTGCGCCAGAATCGCTTCGTAGCTCGGGCCACCGCCGCGCCCCACCGAGCCGCCGCGGCCGTGAAACAGGCGCAATCGCACGTTCTGCTGGCGGCAGACGACTTCGACGAGCTGCGTGGCCGCCTTGTAGAGCGACCAGTGGGACGTCAGATAGCCGCCGTCCTTGTTGCTGTCGGAATAGCCGAGCATGATTTCCTGGCAGTCGCCGCGCGCGGCGATCAAGGCGCGGTAGAGCGGCAGCGCGCAGGCCTCGCGCATGATGTCGCCGCAGGCGGCAAGGTCGACGATGGTTTCGAACAGCGGCACGATGTCTAGATCCAGCACCGGTTGTGCACCCGGCCGCAGCAGCCCGACCTCTTTTAACAGAATGCAGACTTCGAGGAGGTCGGACACCGATTCGCAATGCGAGATGATGTAGTGCTGCACGGCCTCGCGGCCGAAGCGCCGGTGTGCCTCGGCAACCACGTTGAGTATCGCCAGTTCGGATGTCGTTTGCGCCGAATAGGCGAGATGCGGCGAACGCAGCGGGCGGTTGCCCGACAGTTCGTGCACGAGCAGCGCCACGCGCGTCGGCTCGTCGAGCGCAGAATAATCGTCAACGACACCGGCTTTCGCCAGCAGTTCGGCCACCGTCGCCGCGTGTTCATCCGAGCTCTGGCGCAGGTCGATTGCGGCGAGGTGAAAGCCGAAGATATCGGCGGCGCGTCGCAGATGTTTCAGGCGTCCGTCGGCCAGCGCCGCGGCGCCCTGCGCGGCCAGCGCGTCGACGATCAGATCGAGCTCGGCGGCGAATTCGCCGGCCGTCGCGTAAGGCGCTTTGACCGCCGGTGCAAGCGATGCCGCCTGCAGCCCGCACAGCGCGGCGGCGGTGGCGGCGAGCCGCGTATAGATACCGATCAAGGCCTGCCGGTACGGCTGGTCGAGCCGGTGCGGCGAGGTGTCGCCGGCGGCGGCGGCGAATGCCAGCAACTCCGCCGGCACTGGCGACAGGCGCGCCGACAGCGAAAGCTCGCTGCTTAATAGCCGCAGTTCCGCAAGGTAATGCGCGAAGACGACACGGCCCTGTGTCGCCAGCGCGTGTTCGAGCACCGTTGCATTGACGTTGGGATTACCGTCGCGGTCACCGCCGATCCAGGTGCCGACGCGCAGAAAAGGCGCCAGCGCCGGTGTTTTTTCGAGCTTGAATATTTTTGCCAGCGATGTCTCAAGCCCGCTGTAAAGGCGCGGCAACTGCTCAAAGAACGTGAGACGAAAACAGGCCAGCCCGTTTTCGATTTCGTCGTCGACGGTAAGCCGCGTCAGCCGCAGCATTGCCGTAAGCCACAGGCGCAGCACTTCCCGGCGCAGCCCGGGTTCGCGCGCGCTCGCCGATATGGGCAGCGCGAGCAGGTGCGCGATTTCGCGTTCGCAGTCGAGGATGCTCTGGCGCTGCACCTCGGTCGGATGCGCCGTCAGCACGGGCGACACCACCGCCTGCGCAAACCATGCCACCAGTTCTTCACCGCCAATGCCGGCATCTTTTGCGCGGACCAGCGCGCGTGCCAGCGTACCCGGCGCCGGCGCGCCGCTGTCATCGCGTGCGTCGCCGCCGGCGTCGTCGACGATGTTGACCAGATGCAGGAAATAACTGAATGCGCGCACCACGTGCAGCGTGTCATCGATCGACAGGCTGTCGAGTGCCGCCGTCAGATCACCCGGCGCATCGGCGCCGGTTTGGCCTGCCGGCGTGACGGCATCAACGCGCCGGAAGTTGACCGCCGCGCGCCGGATGCGTTCGATCAGGTCGAAGGTCGCAGGCCCGGCCTGGTTGCGGATGACCTCGCCCAGCAGGTTGCCGAGCAGGCGGCGGTCGGCGCGCGACTGTTCGTCAGCCAGCACGCGAACGGGGGCGGCGGTGTTTAAGGGCGGTTCCATAGTCGATCCTTCCTGCAAAAAGCGAGCCCGGGAGAGTGTCAGAGCCGGATAGCCGTAATGTGACCCAAATCCGCCGCTTGAACGTTTGACTGAAGCGATTCAGGGTTCAGGCGCGCACTTTTTTGCGACGATAACGCTATTCGTGCTCCAGACCGGTGCGGTCGTGCGGGTTAACGTAGCAGCATGCCGAGCCAGGCCGCAGCAATGACCAGCACGAGCCCGCCAATCACCGGCAGGCCGTAGGCGCGTCCGCCGGTGGTCACGGCGATGACGGCTTTTGAAACGGCGTTGCTGCTCAGCGCCAGCAGTATCGGTACCTGCGCCTGCAGCGGCGACAGGCGGCCGGTTTCAACCAGCGAGGCGACACTGGCGAGGGGGGCGTGCGCGTCGGCGAAGCCGGCGGCGGCGGCGGCCGCCGCCACCCCGGCGGTGCCAAAAGCACTTTCACAGGTGGCGGCAATGATCTGCACTACGGCAACGATCGCCGCAAACAGTGACGCCGAGGCGATATTGACCGCGCGACCGGCAGGTGCGTCATCGCTAGTCGTTGCGGTCCGCACGGCGAGCCAGGTGAAAATGCCGCCATATAGCGCTGCTGTGGCGCCGGCAATGATCAGCGGCACGCGCATCGTAGCGAGCGTCGCCGGGCTCAAGACGGCCAGAATTACGCCGGCCTGTACGATGGTGGCAACCGTCGACAATACCGCCGCGGATGCGGCTGACCGCCGCCGCGCCGGTGTGCGCCGCGCCAATTCGCCCATCGCGCCAATGGCGGCCGCGCTTGAAACGAAGCCCGCGATCAATCCGGCCAGCGGCAGGCCGAAGCGGCTGCCGATAATTTTTTGCGCGATGTAACCGGTCGCGCCGATCGACATGATGACCACCACGATCAGCCACAGCTGGCGCGGATTAAGTGCGCCGTAAGGGCCGATGGCGCGATCCGGCACCAGCGGCAAAATGACGAGAATGGCCGCCGCCAGCATGAGCAAATCGTGCAGCTCCTGTTCGGAGAGCGCGTGACGCACGAAATAATGCAGCCAGCCGCGCGCGGCGAGCAATACCGCGACGATGACACCGACGCCGGCCGCGATGGCCGGCGTTTGCATGGCGAGCACGCCCAGCAATGCTGTGAGAATGAGGGCGGCTTCCGACGTGATGCCCGGGTCCGCCGATGACTGGCGGTGATAGGCCTGCCAGACAAAGCCGGTGACGCCGGCGAGCAGCACCGTGACCAGCATGGCATCGCCGATTTGTGCGGCGACGGCGCCCAGCAGCGCAACGATGGCGAAGGTGCGGATGCCGGCGGGACCGCGCGACGGCCCTGCGCCCTTGCGCCGTTCACGCTCGGCACCGATCAGGAGTCCGATTCCCAGGGCGGTGGCAAAGCCGATGACGGCGGGATCGGTCAGAAGCTGGTCGAACATGAGGGCGCCTGAGAGGGGTGCGGGGTTTTCGCGAACACGTGTCTGCCGTGGCAGACCATCCAGGCGACAGCATACGACACCGCGTCAACGCGTGCGGACGTTGCCGAATATCCCGATCAGATTTGACGGTGCGGCTTCAGGATGTCCGCGATGGTTTTGTCATCGAGCACTTCCAGAAACGCCTGCATGGCGTGACCGAGAGTTTCGCGCAGCGCGCAATCGGCGGCGATGCGGCAATCCGGGTTGCCGGTCTGGAAGCATTCCACCACGGCGAGGTCTTCCTCGGTGTTGCGCACGACATCGCCGAGATTGATCTGCTCCGGGGGGCGCGCAAGACGCATGCCGCCGCCTTTGCCGCGGGTGGTCGCGATGAACCCCTTTTTGGCCAGGTGGTGAACAACCTTCATCAGGTGATTTTCGGAGATCGCATAGGCGGCCGCAATATCACCGATGGTAACGAGGTGTTTTCCCTCCCGGTGCGCGCCCAGGTACAGGAGCACCCGCAGGGTGTAGTCGGTAAAACTGGTCAGACGCATGAAGATCCCCGGCGGTCTGCGCAAGGCGATCCGCCGCATTCAATCCGGTTAAGTGTTGTGCACGATTCTAAAGCGATGTCTTAAAGATGGAAAAAAAATACATCTTATGTTGATTTGGATCAAATCGTACCGATTCCCCGTGTCTAAACTCGATTTCGCGAGTTCAAGAGAGAGGGAATGTGATGGCAACTCAGGCATATAAGAGCTGGTCCGTGGTAACGGCGAGCACCACTGCGTTTACGGTGTGTTTCATGGTGTGGATGATGTTTGCGGTCATCGGCATCCCGATCAAGCAGAACCTCGGCCTCAATGAAACGCAGTTCGGCATTCTGGTGGCTCTGCCGGTGCTGACCGGCTCGCTGATCCGGCTGCCGCTCGGCATGTGGACCGACCGCTTCGGCGGCCGCATCGTGTTTTTCATCCTCATGCTGTCGACGGTGTTTCCGATCTGGCTGATTTCCCGCGCCACCGAATACTGGCAGTTCCTGGTGACCGGATTGTTTGTCGGCGTGGCGGGCGGCTCGTTCACGGTCGGCATCGCCTATTGCGCGCGCTGGTTTCCCAAGCACCGTCAGGGTCTCGCCATGGGCATTTTCGGCGCCGGCAACACCGGCGCGGCGGTCAACAAGCTGGTCGCGCCGAGTATCGTCGTGGCCTTCGGCTGGAACATGGTGCCGCAGGTCTACGCCGTGATGATGCTGGTAACAGCGATTCTGTTCTGGTTTTTTTCCTATACCGATGATGCGCACGCCACCGGCGCCGCGACCGTAACGGTGAGAGAACAACTGGCCGTTCTGAAAGACCCGACCGTCTGGCGCTACAGCCAATATTATTCAATCGTGTTCGGCGGCTACGTGGCGCTGTCGCTGTGGATGACCAAGTACTATATTTCCGAGTACGGTTTCGACATCCGGGTGGCGGCGTTGTTCGCGGCGGCCTTCAGCATTCCCGGCGGCGTGCTGCGCGTCATCGGCGGCTGGTTCTCCGACAAATACGGCGCGCATACCATCACCTGGTGGGTGTTGTGGATCGCGCTGGTCTGCCTGTTCTTCCTGTCTTACCCGCAGACCGAATTCACCATCCAGACCGTGAGTGGTCCGAAGACCTTTCAACTCGGGCTCAACGCGACCGTGTTCACCGTCATCATGTTCACGATGGGCATTGCCTTTGCGATCGGCAAGGCCTCGGTGTTCAAGTACATCTCTGACGACTATCCGCACAACATTGGCGTGGTGTCCGGCGTGGTCGGCCTTGCCGGTGGCATGGGCGGCTTCATTCTGCCGATCATGTTCGGCGCGCTGGTCGACCTCACGGGCGTGCGCTCGTCCGCTTTCATGCTGATGTTTGGCGTCGTCTGGGTCTCCCTGATGTGGATGTATTTCACCGAGGTGCGCCCGCAGAACGTCGAGCAACAGCGCAAGTTTCCGGAACCGATGCATTTCTCCTGACGAACGGATCATTTTGAGCGGGCAACGAATTTAAAAAACCTGGGAACTGGAACGACTATGAGCAATCAAGAAGCAGCCGGTTCGGCAAGCACGCAGGGCGCGGCGAACCGCCGCTCGAGCGACATCGAAAAGTGGGATGTTGAAGACAACGCCTTCTGGGAAACGCGGGGCAAGGGTATTGCCTACCGCAACCTGTGGATCTCGGTGCCGGCACTGCTGTGCGGCTTCGCCGTCTGGGGCATGTGGGGCATCATCACCGTGCAGATGCTCAACCTCGGCTTCCCGTTCACCCAGGCCGAGTTGTTCACGCTGACCGCGATTGCCGGCATCTCCGGCGCAACCATGCGCATCCCGGCCTCGTTCCTGATCCGCCTCGCCGGCGGGCGCAACACCATTTTCCTGACTACCGCGATGCTGCTCGCCCCGGCGCTGGGCACCGGCATCGTGTTGCAGCACAAGGACTGGCCGCTGTGGGCGTTCCAGTTGATGGCACTGTGGTGCGGCGTGGGCGGCGGCAACTTCGCCAGCTCGATGTCCAACATCAGCACCTTCTTCCCGAAGCGGCTGCAGGGCACGGCGCTGGGTCTGAATGCGGGCTTGGGCAACTTCGGCGTGACCACCATGCAGATTGTGATCCCGCTGGTGATGACCGTCGGAATCTTCGGCACCCTCGGCGGCGAGCCGATGACGCTGATCAAGGACAGCGGCTGGATTTTCGGCAAGATCGCCGCCGGCACGCAAACCTATATCCAGAACGCCGGCTTTGCGTGGGTGCTGTCGCTGGTGCCGCTGTCGATTCTGTGCTGGTTCGGCATGAACAATCTGAAGACGGTCTCGCCGGCCACCGGCCATCCGGTCGTTGCCTTCGCCAAGATCACCTACCTCTACACGCTGGCCTTCATACCTTCCATCCTCGGCCTCTATTTGTACCTGCCGAAGCCGACCGGTGTCGGCCTCATCAGCATGTGGGTGGCGATTCCGCTCGATATTGTCAGCGCGCTGGTAGTGATGAAGCTTGCGGCCTTCGGTCCGATGAAGGCGGGTGTCAGCAAGCAGTTCGAAATCTTCAGTAACAAGCATACCTGGTCGATGACAGCGCTCTACATCGTGACCTTCGGCTCGTTCATCGGCTTCTCGATGGCGCTGCCGCTGTCGATGAAGGTGATCTTCGGCGTCAGCCATCTGCCCGATGCCAACGGCGTCATGCAGCACACGCTGAACAATCCGAATGCACCGAGCGTTCTCGCCTATGCGTGGATCGGTCCCTTTGTCGGTGCGGCGGTGCGGCCGCTCGGCGGCTGGATCTCCGACAAGGTCGGCGGTTCGATCGTCACCCAGATCATTTCGGCGGTCATGGTGTTCGCCTCGGTCGCGGTGGGCTACGTGATGATGCAGGCCTACGGCTCGGCGACCCCTGAGGCGCACTTCCCGCTGTTCCTCGGCCTGTTCATGCTGCTGTTCTTTGCCAGCGGTATCGGCAACGGTTCGACCTTCCGCACCATCGGCGTGATTTTCGACCGCACGCAGGCCGGCCCGGTGCTGGGCTGGACCTCGGCGATCGCCGCCTACGGCGCCTTTGTCGCGCCGATCGTGATCGGCGACCAGATCAAGGCCGGCACGCCGCAGTTCGCAATGTACGGTTTTGCGGCGTTCTACGCGTTGTGCCTGGTCCTCAACTGGTGGTTCTACCTGCGCGCCAATGCGTATGTGAAGAACCC
>JANXSE010000015.1 GCA_025356695.1 Betaproteobacteria bacterium | reverse complement strand
CTTCGTCGACGAAGCGTTTGCCCTCGGCATTGATCATCAGCGACAGCGGGAAGCTGTGACGGTATGAACTTTCCGGAATGTTGAGGTCGCCGACTTCCGGCGCGTGACGTTCCCATGACACGGCGTGACGGCCCGACCAGTTGCCGTAGGGGCAGGCGCCGATGGCGAGCGCCATGTTGAGACCGTCGCCCATGTTGAAGCGCGTGCCGCGCACTTTGGCCAGTTCCCAGCCCGGGCCGAGATATTTGGTGCGCATTTCCGGATTGGCTTCAAAGCCGCCGCAGCCGAGCACCACGGCCTTCGCTTTGTATTCGATCTGTTTGCCCTTGCACTTGGCTTTCACGCCCAGCACTTTTTCGCCGTCATAAATGAGATCGGTGGCGCGCGTTTCGTAGAAAATCTCGACGCCTTTTTTCACCGCGGTGTTGGTCAGCGCTTCGACAAGGCCCGGTCCGCCGCCGGCCATCCACAAAGGCATGCGGCCGAAGAACTTGCGCTTGCCGTTGACCATGCCCGACTGAAAGCGGTAGTTCGGCAGAAAGCGCGCGCCCTGTGAACGCACCCACACCATCGCGTCGAGACTTTGCGTGATCAGCGTTTCGCTGAGGTTCGGGTCGGTGCGGAAATTGGTGACGCGGTAGAGGTCATCGTAGAACTCGTCGATGGTGTTGCTCTCCCAGTCGACGGTGTCGACTTCCTCGGGCGGAATGTCGGTGAGTTTCTGCAGGTCTTTGACGCCGTCGTAGGCGAAGCGCATGACGCCGCCGGCGAAGCGGCTGTTGCCGCCCGATTCATCCTCGGGTGCTGCTTCCAGTATGGCGACCGTCGCACCCTTGTCTCTTGCCGCCAATGCCGCGCACAATGCGGCATTGCCCTTGCCAACCACAATCACGTCGAACTGCTGCACGGGGATATCCTCAATAGGTTTTTGTCAGTGAGAACCGCGATTTTAGCAGTTTCACCGGCACCTATTCAGGCGACGCGGGCTTATTGCGCTCGCGCAGATGCAGCGTACGACGGCATCAGGCGCTGATGCCGATTTCCCTGCGCAGTGCTTCGATCGATTGCAGCGCGCTGCGCTTGAGCCACTTCTTGCGCTGGCCGATCGGCGTGTTGTTGACTTCCGGATGCACTTTCAGCGCGACGAACACCGGACCCGGTTTGGCCAGAATGCGTTCGACGTTGGTCTCGAAGGTTTCGAGATTGTCGAAGGCATAGGCGTCGGGATAACCAGCGCCTTTCGCCAGCGCTTCGTATTTGACCGCTTTCGCATTCGGCACCGGCTGGCCGCCGGTGGTGGCGTAACACTCGTTGTCGAGCATGAAGTGGTAGAAGTTCGCCGGCTTCTGCTCGGCGACGGTGGCCAGCACGCCCATGCCCATCATGATGTCGCCTTCGGAATCGAACAGCACGACACGGCGGTGCGGCAGCGCCATGGCGAGTCCGAGGGCGAACGAGGCATGCCCGCCCATCGCCGGGTCACCCAGCGGCACATCGAGATCGGGCTTGCCGCTGATGTTGACCCAGTGGCGGCCGCCGCGGCCCGGCACGACGATGGCATCGCCGCGATGGCGGTTGAAAATTTTCAGCAGTTCTGCGGTATCGATCATTTCAATTCTCCGTTCGCGCTTTACGGTTTAGTCGTAAAGCCGTGGTATTCGTCGCCCACCAGTACGGCGACGGGGCGCTGCGTGCGTTTCGCCTCTTCAAAGGCCACCGAAATGCGGTCGGCATCGGCGTCGCTCTCGACGAGGTAGTAATTGATGCCGAAGGCGTTGAGGAAACGCTCGGTGTAAGTGGCGGCGGTGTCGGTGTTGACACCGTGGCGCGTGTAACCGCGGTAACCCACCATCATCACCACCGGAATTTTCAGTCCCATGCCCCAGCCGCGCATCGAGTCGCCCGACTCCATCATGCCGGTGTTCTGGATCAGGATCACCGGTGTCTTGCCGCCGGCGTAAAGCCCCGCGGCGGTCGAAAAAGCGAGGCCCTCGCGGCTCACCGCAACGAGTGTGAGCGACGGTTCGGCTTTCATCAGCACATAGAGAAAATTCGTTTCGCTGTCGGGCAACCAGACAACGTGGCTGACGCCGTGCTTCTTGAATTCGGCGACGAAGGTTTCGGGGGAGAGGTGGGTGCTCGATGTTTCGGTCATGTTGTATTGGCTCCGCTTCGGGTTCGCTGGAATTCTAGCAGACACGCGACTGTGCTTTATTGAGCACAAGGTTTACTCCTTCCCGCCTTGAGGGGGAAGGAGTAAACCAACAATTCCTCTCCCTCAAGAGGAGAAGGAACCTGCTAAATCGCCACCTCAATGGAAAAGGGCAATAGTGAGGCTGATGCCATGACAGCCGCGAATGTGCGCAGATGCACCACGCGACACACGCATTGCTATACCATAAGCCTCCTCAGAACCCACCCGTCTGGATTGAACTCATGGAAACCATTAAACGTAGCTGGTCATTGCGCATCGGCGATTTTGCGCGCGCGGTGTTCTGGGTGATGGTGGTGGTCTTCCTGCTGTTCACGCTGTTCAGTTCGCGTGTTGGCAACAACGATGCTGCGCGCACCGAGTTGCTCAAGCGTTTCGAAAAGGAGCGCGGTTCACGCGTGATTTCGCTGATCCACCGCCAGGAGAGCACCAGCGTGCTGGGCGTATCGGTGGACAATCACATCAGCATTGAAGATTCGGAAGCGGTGCTGCGCGCCATCCGCCTGACGCCGGCGGAGCAGCCGATCGATCTTATTCTGCACACGCCCGGCGGGCTGGTGCTGGCTTCCGAGCAGATTGCCAAGGCGCTGGTTGAGCACAAGGGCAAGGTCACGGTCTTCGTGCCGCACTACGCGATGAGCGGCGGCACCATGATCGCGCTGGCGGCCGATGAGATCGTGATGGACAACAACGCGGTCCTCGGGCCGGTCGATCCGCAGATCGGCGGCATGGCGGCCGGTTCGATCGTCAACGTGCTCAACATGAAGAACCACAACAACATCAGCGACGAAACGCTGATCCTGGCCGACGTTGCGCAGAAGGCGCGCGTGCAGGTGGCGAATTTCGTCGCGCAGCTGCTGCTCAAACGCATGCCGCCGAAAAAGGCATTCGAGGTGGCGACCATCCTGAGTGAGGGCCGCTGGACGCACGATTTTCCGCTGATCGTGCCGGTGGTGAGCAAATTGGGCCTGCCGGTCACCACCGACATGCCGCGCCTGGTCTACGATCTGATGGAACTGTATCCGCAGGGCAACGGCGCGCGTCCCTCCGTGTTGTACGTGCCGATGCGGCGCGACCGCAACGACCGCGAGGCGGCGGGGCCGGCACCGATGCCGGGCGAGGGCAAGTAGTAGGCCGCTCGCGTCGCGCTGAGCGGCGCCCCACCGCGCGGTGGCGCTGCACCAGACCTGTCCTGACAGGTAGAATCCGCACAGGAGCGAGGACGCCCGTCCAATAAAACCAATACGGGCCGCGGGCGCGGCGCGCCCGTTCGCAATTCAATCTGATTCGGAAAGGCCGCGCACATGGCTCACGTTGCACGCAAGGACCCGCCGCACTTCGTCTATTTCCCCGGCAACTACCGCTGGTCGGCGGCGATGCTGAGCATGCTGAGTTCGGCGGCGTGGGGCGGCTCTGACATCAACGAGGTCGACCGCATCGGCCGCCTGCTCAAAAACGCCAATATGGAGGACGACGACGCGTGGTTCCGCGCCTGCGTTGAGGTCGCCGACAGCGTGCGCGCGACGGCCAAACGTTTCGAGGATTCCGGCCACCGTCATTCGGCGGCCCCCTTTTATCTGCGCGCCTGCAAGTATTACCAGATGGGCGAGCGCTTCCGCACGCCGAAAGACGCCATCGCGCTGGAAGCCTACAAAAAATCGATCGCGTGTTTTCACAGATTCGTCAAACTTACCGACGTAAAAATCGACATTGTCGAAGTGCCGTACGCCGGCGGCAGCATGCCCGGTTATTTTTTGCACGCCGACAATGCCGCCGGCAAGCGTTCGCCCTGTGTGGTGCATTTCGACGGCCTCGATGTCACCAAGGAAATGATTTACATGCGCGGCGTCACCGAATTGCCCAAGCGCGGCATCTCGGTGCTGATCATGGACGGCCCCGGCACCGGCGAGGCGATCCGCTTCCGCGGCCAGGTGCTGCGCCACGATTACGAAGTCGCCGGCTCGGCCTGCATCGATTTTCTCGAGAAGCGTTCAGATGTCGATGCGAAAAAAATCGCGGTGGTCGCCAACAGCCTCGGC
>JANXSE010000161.1 GCA_025356695.1 Betaproteobacteria bacterium | reverse complement strand
GTTATTTTGCCGATTGCGCAGGTGTTTCGCGGACTTTAATCAACGTTGTGTCAATTCCGCTTTGTTTCAAAGTTTCACGCGCACGGTTGAGGTCGTCAACCGTGTTGTACGGCCCGACCCTGACGCGGTGCCAAACGCCTTTGTCGGGCAACGTTGTCGTCTGGACGGTTGCTTCCATGCCCATTAACGCAAGACGCGCCTTGAGGTTGTCCGCGTCGGGCGCATTTTGGAACGCGCCAGCTTGCAGGAAAAACGCTTCCTTGGCCTGCGCAGGCGGTTTTTGCTGGGCTTCCTTGAACTGCTGGTCGGTCGCAGGCTCTTCCGAACCAGGCAGTATCTTGTAGAAATCGAAGCGCGGCTTGCTCTCGCCCTTGGTGCTCTTTTCTTCGACCTTGGCGGCTTCGGTGCCCGCCGATTTTTGCGCGTCACTCTTGGCCGCCTGATTCCCGCGCGGCTGGAACGGCGTCGGCATTTTGTTGATATACCAGGCGACCGCAAGCGAAATGCCGAGGCCAAGCAAAAGCCCGATCAGTATGCCAGTCATGAGAGAGCCGGTGCCGCCTTTACTGCCGCCGTTGCCCCTGTTCGCGCCTTTGTAATCTTTGCTCATAGCGGAATGTTACATTTTTTCCGGCGCGCCAACACCCAGCAATGCGAGCCCGTTGCGCAGCACTTGACGCGTCGCCACTGCCAGCGCCAGGCGTGCCAGTTTGACCGCTTCTTCGGGAACCAAAAAGCGGGTTGAATTGTAGTAGCCGTGAAATTCTCCAGCCAGTTCGCGCAGGTAGTAGGCGACCTGATGCGGCGCAAATTCGCGTGCGGCGAGGTCGATGATTTCAGGGAACTCGGCAAGCCGTTTCATCAGGCTGATTTCGCGCTCTTCCGTCAATGTATTCAACGGGGTTTCCATAAGCTGCGCAGCATTTCCCGCCCACTGGGCGAGCACGCTGCAAACGCGTGCGTGCGCATACTGTACATAATAGACTGGATTTTCCTCGCTCTTCGTCAGGGCGAGATCGATGTCAAACACAAACTCGGAATCGGCGCGACGCGACACCAGGAAAAAGCGCACGGCATCCCGGCCGACCCATTCGATCAAATCGCGCAGCGTGACATAGGATCCGGCGCGTTTTGAAATCTTCACCTCCTCGCCGCCCCGCATGACTTTGACCATACTGTGCAACACGTAATCGGGATATCCGTTAGGTACGCCAATACCCAGTGCCTGCAGACCGGCACGCACCCGTGTGATGGTGCTGTGATGATCAGTGCCCTGTACGTTGATGACCGTTTTGAATCCGCGCTCCCATTTGGTGACGTGATAGGCAACATCTGGCACAAAATAAGTATAGGTTTTGTCTGATTTTCGAACCACGCGATCTTTGTCGTCGCCAAAATCGGTGGTGCGCAGCCACAAGGCGCCGTCCTGCTCGTAGGTTTTGCCGCTGGCGACCAGTCCTTTGACCACCGCATCTACGCGACCGTCGGCATACAGGCTGGATTCGAGATAGTAGACGTCGAATTTGACGTCGAATTTTTCGAGATCGGTGTCCTGCTCCCGTCGCAAATAGGTGACGGCAAACCGGCGAACATTTTCCAGGTCGTCGCTGTTGCCGTTAGCGACGATTGCTGAGCCGTCCGCCGCGACGATTGTTTTGCATGCCAGAAAATCATTGGCGATTTCCTGGACGTATTCGCCCTGATAGGCGGCTTCCGGCCAGCCCGCATCACCGGGCTTGATGCCGCGCGCGCGCGACTGTACCGAGAGAGCCAGATTCTGGATTTGCACGCCGGCATCGTTGTAATAGAACTCGCGCGTTACGGCGCAGCCCTGCGCTTCAAGCAAGGCGGCGACCGCGTCCCCCAGCGCGGCCTGACGGCCATGCCCGACATGCAGGGGGCCGGTTGGGTTGGCCGATACGAATTCGACCTGAACTTTTTTGCCATTGCCGTTGCTGCCGCGACCAAAAGCAGCGCCGTTGCGAAGTATCGGCGACACCGTCGATTGATGCGCCTCCGGTTTAAGAAAGCAGTTGATGAAGCCGGCGCCGGCAATCTCGGTCTTCGCAAGGTAGGGCGAGTCAGGTAGCGCGCCGATCAATTCGGCGGCGATCTCACGCGGCTTGCGCTTAAGCGCTTTTGCCAGTTGTAGCGCGAGGTTGCACGCGTAGTCACCGTGTTGCGCCTGTTTCGGCCGCTCAAGGACTATTTCGCTGTTTGCAACACCCGGCGCCACCGTAGTGAGGGCGGTTCTGAACAAGTCACCCAGGTGGGTGCGCAGATCCGAAATTGCAGCGGGATTCATCGAAAATATCGGTAGATTTAGAGGGAAAGGCGGCGAATTCTAACACGCAGGCATTGCCGGCCACGCCGGGGGAGCCCCGTCAGGACTCCTGCGGATCAACGTCCAGGGCCCAGCGAACGTTGCGTTCGGCAAGTTTTTCCAGGCGAGGCGCCCAATCGTTCAGAAACCGGTGTAATGCAGTGCGCGACCGTGATTGCACGGTCAGCTGTGCCCGTTCTTTCCCCGCCAACCTTGCCATATTGGCAGGAACAGGGTCAAAAACGATCACTTCGCTGATGCCGGTGTCGGCGCAAGCCGCGGCACGTCGAAGAAAATGCATGGCCGCCTCTTGCCGGAGGGCTTCGGCGCGCAGGATTGCTTGATGAACGAACGGTGGCAAGCCAGCCTGTTTTCGTTCGGCGAGTATAGCCTCGGCAAAATCGGCATAGTCCTGTCGCTGCAGAGCGCCGTACAGGGGGTGCTCCGGGAACTCGGTTTGAATCAATACCCGCCCGGGCAAATCAGCCCGCCCAGCCCGGCCGGAAACCTGCATCAAATTTGCGAACAGACGCTCGCTTGCGCGGAAATCGGTGCTGTAGAGCGAGGCGTCGGCATTGATCACGCAAACCAGCGTCAACGCCGGAAAATCATGACCCTTGGCGAGTATCTGGGTGCCAACCAGAATATCCACCGTTCCTTCTTGAATTTGCCGCCGCATTTGATTCCACGCGTCTTTGGCACGCGTCGTATCGCGGTCGATGCGTAAAATCCGCGCAGCCGGAAAAATTCGCGTAAGTGCGGTTTCAACTCTCTGCGTGCCTTGTCCCAGGGGCGCGAGCTCTGCGTTTCCGCATTGCGGGCAGGCCGCGGGAATTTTCTCCTGATGGCCGCAGTGATGACAGCGCATCAGCCGGCTTTTCAGATGCACGACTAGTTTTGCCGAACAGCGCTGGCAGCCCGATGTCCAGCTGCAGCTTGGGCAAATCAGCACTGGGGCGTAGCCGCGCCGATTGACGTAAATCAGCGATTGTTCGCCGCGCGCAGTGGTTGCTTTGATCGCGTGCAACACGCCTTGTGAAAGCCCATCGATGAACGTTTCACCGCGGATATCCACGGTGGTAATTTCAGGGATTGCCGCGTTGGCGCGTTGAGCCAGCGTTAACATACCGTAACGCCCGCGCTGCGCTTGATGATGAGTTTCAAGTGCTGGCGTAGCTGAGCCGAGAACGATAGGAATGGCGCGTTGCTTGGCGCGCAATAGCGCGACGTCGCGTGCAGAATAGCGCAATCCGTCGCCCTGTTTGAACGAGGCATCATGCTCTTCATCAACGACAATCAAACCGAGTCGTGGCATCGGCGTAAAGACACTGAGTCGCGTGCCAAGCACAATGCCGGCTTCTCCGGATTCAGCGGAGAGCCAGTTGCGTAAGCGCTCGCTCTCGTTGAGAGCGCTGTTCAGGCGGACGATCAATGTATCTGGAAAACGCGCCTGAATTCTCGATTCAAGCTGCGGTGTCAGATTGATTTCCGGCACGAGCAAAAGAGATTGCTTTTTTTCGGACAGCGCCGTGGCGATCAACTCGAGGTAGACCTCGGTTTTGCCGCTTCCGGTGATGCCGTGGAGTAGCCATGGCGCGAACCGTGTGAAGGATGATCGAATGGAATCGACGGCAATCTGTTGGGCTTCCGTCAACGCTGGCCCGGTCAATATGCGCGAAGGCGGTGAAGTTTGGTGACCGCGGTCGGTTTCAAATGTTTCGATCCAACCCCGCTTGATCATTTCCTTCAGCACCGTGACAGCGCCCGGCATCTGAGAGCGTAGCACACCGGAGTCGATGCCCTCGCCGGCAGCTGACAGTTTGCGCAGCAGATCGCGACGGGATTTTGCGCGAGCAGGCAAGGTGTCGACATCCACCTGCCGCCCGGTGTCGGTCAACCGGTAAGCCAGATGCGCCGGCGTGATTGCATTGCGGCGCCGCAATCGGGTCGGCAATGCATTCAGAACGACTTCGCCGATCGGATGATGGTAATAGGCGCTGCAGAATTTCAGAATTGCCAGCACGTCAGCCGGTAATCGCGGCGCGTCGTGCAACACGCTCAATACGCCCCGCACCCGGGATGGCGCTAGCGTAGTGACAGTGGAGAGTTCGATGACCACGCCGACGGCAATTTTTTTTCCAAACGGCACCAAGACGAGGTTGCCGACTCCGATGTCGCTTTCCGCATCGGCCCGATAGTCGAAAAGGGTATTGAGCGGTATGTCGAGAGCGACACGAACGAATTTCATGGCTGGTTAATCGACATTAAAAGTTATTGCGGTTCGCTCGCGTAATTTCTCAAAAAGGGCCACAACATCATTAGCCATATAGGAAATTTCCATGGCGAAATTCCCTGTGGATAATTGTGTTGATGAATATTCGGGCAGCGTTCCCCAGTAGAAGTGCGTGAGGACGAGAATTCCGAGGATTTTCAATGGCCACGGTGAATTAATCAAATAAAACAATGATTTGAGAAATCCTGGGGCGACGGGGTGATTCTATGCCGCAAGGCCGTTTCCCGCAAACCCTTACTGTGCATAAGTTTGCGGGGAAGACTCCCCGCAAAGCCAGCATTGGCGCGGGTTTTCAGTCGTTGCGGGCGCCAAACCCGCGTACCGCCTCGATTAGCGCGGTTACGTGTTCGGGCGGCGTAAATTGGGAAATGCCATGTCCCAGATTGAACACGTGGCCGGAGCCGGGGCCAAACTGCTCAAGTATTGCCACAGCCTCGCGCTGCACGGCTTCAGGCGACGACAAAAGCACCGCCGGATCCATGTTTCCCTGCAGCGCGACACGTGAACCCACGCGCGTGCGCGCAGCGCCGATATTTACGGTCCAATCCAGACCGACTGCGTTGCAACCGGTATCGGCAATACTTTCCAGCCAGCCACCACCGCCTTTGGTGAAGACGATGCTGGGAATGCGTGCGCCGGCGCTTTGCTTGGTAAGGCCGGTGATGATTTGCTTGATGTAGGCAAGCGAAAACTCGTGATAGGCGGCGTGTGAAAGCATGCCGCCCCAGGTATCGAAAATCATCACGGCCTGGGCGCCGGCTTCGATTTGTGCGTTCAGATAATCGGTGACAGCCTTGGTATTTACGGCAAGAATTTTGTGCAGCAGATCGGGCCGTTGGTAGAGCATTTTCTTGACGGTCGCGAAATCGGAACTGCCATGTCCTTCGATCATGTAGCAAGCCAGCGTAAACGGGCTGCCGGAAAAGCCGATCAAGGGGACGCTTCCGGCCAGCGTATGGCGCACCTGTCTTACGGTATCCAGGACGTAACGCAAATGGGCGGTTGGATCCGGCGCGCTCAGGTCGCGAATTTCCCACTCTTCACGCAGGGGACGCTCAAATTTCGGCCCCTCGCCCTCCGCAAAATAAAGACCCAGTCCCATGGCATCCGGGATCGTCAGAATATCCGAAAAAACGATCGCAGCATCGAGGCGGTAACGCGCCAGCGGCTGCATGGTCACTTCCGTTGCAAGGTCGGGATTCTTGCAAAGCGCGAGAAAATTTCCGGCCCGCGCACGAGTTTGGTTATATTCCGGGAGATAACGACCCGCCTGGCGCATCAACCAGATCGGTGTATACGCTGTGGGTTCGCGGAACAGCGCGCGGATCAGGGTGTCGTTTTCAAGTTTCATCGGCGGGAGTCTGGTTAGGAGCAGTGCCCCACGCACGACGCCGTGTTGCGCGTATACGGGTGACAGGGCGATCTGAAAATCAGCGTGGCAGGACCGACGAACCCATCAGGAACTCGTCAACGGCACGCGCGCATTGACGTCCTTCGCGAATCGCCCACACCACCAGCGATTGTCCGCGGCGCATGTCACCCGCCGCAAATATTTTGGGCACCGAGGTTGCATAAGAATTGGTCCCCTCAGTCACCGCTTTGGCGTTGCCGCGAGCATCACGTTCGACGCCAAACGCATCGAGCACGCCCTGAACGGGCGACACAAATCCCATCGCAAGTAATACCAGGTCAGTCTTCAATTCGAATTCTGACCCTGCAACTTCCTGCATCTTGCCGTCCTGCCACTCGACGCGAACGAGAACCGCTTTTTCAACTTTACCATCGCGACCCTCAAACCGTTTGGTCGCGACTGACCAGTCGCGGGTTGCGCCTTCTTCGTGCGACGATGAAGTACGCAAACGTTGCGGCCAATACGGCCACACAGGGTTGTTTTTCAAATCCGGCGGCATCGGGAGCAATTCAAGCTGCGTGACGCCGGCCGCACCGTGCCGGTTTGACGTGCCGACGCAGTCTGAACCGGTGTCGCCGCCGCCGATGACCAGGACATGTTTGCCGCTGGCCCAAAGTTCCGCGGGTTTGTCACCGGCGACACGGCGGTTTTGCAGCGGTAGAAAATCCATTGCGAAATGCACGCCAGAAAGCTCGCGACCGGGCACCGGCAGGTCGCGTGGGTGTTCGGCGCCACCGGCAAGCACCACGGCGTCAAATTCGCCCAGAACCGCCGCAGGATCGAGGGTTTTGGGCGCCGCATTGCCGGCTCCCGCGGGCGTTTTACCGATGACGTGGTTGGTGCGGAATTCCACGCCTTCCGCGCGCATTTGCTCAAGGCGTCGGTCAATATGGCTCTTTTCGAGCTTGAAATCGGGAATGCCATAACGGAGTAGGCCACCGGCGCGATCGTTTTTCTCAAACACGACGACCGTATGACCGGCGCGCGCCAGTTGCTGTGCACTCGCCAGTCCGGCGGGGCCAGAGCCGACAACCGCCACGCGCCTGCCGGTTTTTACCGGCGATACGCGCGGCTTGACCCAGCCCTGTTCCCACGCCTTGTCGATGATGGCGTGTTCGATCGATTTGATGCCAACAGCATCGTTGTTGATGCGCAGCGTGCAGGCCTCTTCGCAGGGCGCCGGGCAGATACGGCCGGTGAATTCCGGAAAGTTGTTCGTCGAGTGCAGCGTCTCGATCGCATTTTTCCAGTCTTGCTTGAATACGAGGTCGTTGAAATCAGGAATGATGTTATTGACCGGACAGCCGTTCATGCAGAAAGGTACGCCGCAGTCCATGCAGCGCGCCCCCTGCACTTTTGCATCGTCGTCGCTCAGGTGAAGTACAAACTCGCGATAATGTTTCTTCCGCGCGTTTTTGTCTTCGCTCGCCTCCTGCAGGCGCTGGTATTCGAGAAAACCGGTGATCTTGCCCATTTGTATTTTCCGGGGGAGTTGGTATCAGGCCGCAGCTCTGCTGCGATGAGCGGCGAGTTCTGTCAGCGCGCGACGGTATTCTTTCGGGAATACTTTGACAAAGCGCGTGCGGAATTCCGCCCACTGATCGAGGATCGACTGCGCGCGCGTGCTACCGGTCTTGCGGGCGTGAGTTTCGATCAGGCGTTTCAGGATGACTTCGTCCGGCTCGGTCATGTGCCAGATGTCGTGCGGCACCTTGCCCGCTTGCTCCGATTCCGCCAACACCGGTTCAAGGTCGACCATGGCCGGATTGCAGTACTTGCCGAACTCGCCGTCTTCATCCAGCACATAGGCGACGCCGCCCGACATGCCGGCGGCGAAGTTGCGACCGGTTTTACCCAGCACGACAACGGTGCCGCCCGTCATGTACTCGCAGCCGTGATCGCCGACGCCTTCGACTACCGCGTGCGCGCCAGAATTGCGGACGGCGAAGCGCTCGCCCCCCACGCCCCGGAAGTAGGCGGAGCCGCCGGTTGCACCGTAAAGCGCGACGTTGCCGGTAATGATGTTCTGCGTCGATTCGCCGCGAAACTTGGGGGACGGCTGGACCGTGATCAGGCCGCCGCAAAGCCCCTTGCCGCAGTAATCGTTGGTGTCGCCGATAACCTCGAGCGTAACCCCGTGCGCGAGGAAGGCACCGAAGCTCTGACCGGCAGTGCCGGCAAGGCGCACGTGTATCGTGTCGTCCGGCAAGCCGGCGTGGCCGTAAAGTTTGGCGATTTCACCCGACAACATAGTGCCGACAGTGCGGTTGATGTTGCGCACGGGCATATCGATGGTGACCTTTTCGCCGCGTTTGAGCGCGGGTTCGGCCAGTTCGATCAGCCGGTGGTCCAGCGCTTTGTCGAGACCGTGATCCTGGCTTTCGACGTGATAACGCGCGACTTCGGCACCGATCTGCGGCTGATGGAAAATGCGCGCAAAGTCGAGGCCGCGCGCTTTCCAGTGCTCGATGCCCTTGCGGGTGTCGAGCAAGTCGGAGCGCCCGATCAGTTCGTCGAACTTGCGGATGCCGAGTTGCGCCATCAGCGCGCGCGCTTCCTCGGCGACGAAGAAGAAGAAATTGATGACGTGCTCGGGCTTGCCGCTGAATTTTTTGCGTAACACCGGATCCTGGGTGGCGACGCCGACCGGGCAGGTGTTGAGGTGGCACTTACGCATCATGATACAGCCTGATACGACGAGCGGCGCGGTGGCGAAGCCGAATTCATCCGCACCCAGCAAGGCGCCGATGATGACGTCGCGGCCGGTTTTCATCTGGCCGTCGGCCTGCACAACGATGCGTCCGCGCAGACGGTTCAACACCAGCGTCTGTTGCGTTTCCGCGAGGCCCAGTTCCCACGGGGTTCCTGCATGTTTGATTGAAGACCAAGGGGACGCGCCGGTGCCGCCATCATGACCGGAAATTGTGACGTGGTCGGCTTTGGCTTTGGTAACGCCCGCCGCAACGGTGCCAACGCCGATTTCCGATACCAGTTTGACGCTGATAGAGGCGCTGGAATTTGCGTTCTTCAAATCGTGGATTAGTTGTGCCAGATCCTCGATCGAATAAATGTCGTGATGCGGCGGCGGCGAAATCAGTTCTACGCCAGGGGTCGAAAAGCGCAGCATTGCGATGTACTCGGACACTTTTTTGCCCGGTAGCTGCCCGCCCTCGCCGGGTTTTGCGCCCTGCGCCATCTTGATCTGGATTTGTTCCGCCGACGCCAGATACTCGGCGGTGACGCCGAAGCGTCCGGAGGCGACCTGCTTGATCTTCGATTTCAGAAGATCGCCCTCTTTCAATTCGATATCACTTTCGATCTGGTCTTTGCCAAGGCGCGAAGCGAGTGTTTCACCGGCTTTGGCTGTAGCGTAACGATTCCGATCTTCGCCGCCTTCGCCGGTGTTTGATTTACCGCCGATGCGGTTCATCGCGATGGCCAGATTGGTGTGTGCTTCGGTTGAAATCGAACCCAGCGACATCGCGCCGGTCGCAAAACGCTTGACGATGTCCGCCGCGGATTCAACTTCCTCGATCGGCACCGGTTTGCAACGGTCGAAGCGGAACTCAAACAGGCCGCGCAGCGTCATGTGGCGCTTGGACTGATCGTTGATGATTTGCGCGTATTCCTTGTAGGTCGCAAACGAATTGCCGCGCGTTGATTGCTGGAGCTTGGCAATTGCATCGGGTGTCCACATATGTTCTTCGCCGCGCACGCGGAAGGCGTATTCTCCGCCAGCCTCGAGCGCATTGGCCAGCACGGGGTCGTTGCTGAA
>JANXSE010000076.1 GCA_025356695.1 Betaproteobacteria bacterium | reverse complement strand
GATGAACAGCGCATCGTGCGTGACGCCCATGGCAACGTGCTGCAGGACGGAGATACCGTGACCGTCATCAAAGACCTGAAGGTCAAAGGTTCATCGTCGGTCGTCAAGGTCGGCACGAAGGTCAAGAACATCCGCCTGGCCGAGGGCGATCACGATATCGACTGCAAAATCGACGGCATCGGCGCGATGGGACTTAAATCGGAATTCGTGAAGAAGGTATAGTTCACCGTATTCGTTGTGCAACTATTTATCAAGCAAAGGCGCATCCATGAAAACACTGGCTACTGTCACCGCTGCCGTCCTTGTCGCTTGCTCGTTGCAAACTTCTGCAGCCGAGCCCAAAGAAACGAAGACCGCCTCCGGGCTGGTGATCACCATGCTCAAGGAAGGGACCGGCGCCAGCCCCAAAAGCAGCGATACCGTTAAGGTCCATTACCGCGGCATTCTGGCTGACGGCAAAGAATTTGATAGTTCCTATGGACGGGGCCAACCGGCCAGTTTTCCACTGAGCCGCGTCATCCCTTGCTGGACTGAGGGCGTACAGCTGATGAAATCGGGAGGCAAGGCAAAGCTCGTTTGTCCGTCCCAAATTGCCTACGGCAGCCAGGGCATTCCCGGCGCGATCCCTCCGAACGCCACCCTGACGTTTGAAGTGGAACTTCTGGAAATCGTTAAATAGCGGCCGCTCGCCCTGCCCGTCACCGCAATGAATCCAATTCAGCCCCGCAATCCGCTGCACGGCATCACCCTCGAGCAGATGCTCACCGAAATGATCGCGCGTCTTGGATGGGAGGCGATGGGTAGCGCGGTTCCCATCCGCTGCTTCACGCAGGATCCGAGCGTCTCTTCAAGCCTGAAATTTTTGCGACGGACACCCTGGGCCAGACAGAAGGTGGAAGAGCTGTACCTGCGGCACAAGGGCCTCGCGGAACCCGTCGGCGAAGGTAAAGCCTAGTCTGCCGTGCCTTACTTTCTGTCCGCCGCCAGAACCAGGCTTGAGCCGCTCTACTATCAGGCGGCAATCTACTTCTCGTTGTCAATTCTCGATGACCCGGCGATGCTCGCCATGGTCTTTTGCTGACGCCCGTACTCCTCGTATAGCCGCCTACGCGGTAAACTACGCACAAGGTCGCGTGGCCTTATGCATAATCCCGTAATACGTCATCGCAATAACAGGAGAACTTGCAATGAGCACCAAAGGTCGCAGAGTCGTAACCGGATTCAACAAAGACGGAAAAAGCTGCATCAAGTGGGACACTGAAATCGAGCCCGTCAACCTTCGACCGGGATTCGACAACATCCCGATGTGGGCGACGCGCCAACTGCCTGCCGAATCAACCGAAGAGGATCCGAACAACTGGGATCTGGGTACCAGCCTTGCCGGTGGTTCCGTATTCCGCTACGGCCGCTACGAGCCGAACAATGTTGCACGCTGGCACAAAACAGACTCCATCGATTACGGCATCTGCATATCCGGCGAAATGTGGATGGAAATGGAAGATGGCGAAGTGCACCTGAAGCCCGGCGACGTGGTGATTCAGCGCGGCACATTGCACAACTGGAACAACCGCGGCACGGAACCCTGTGTCATGGCGTTCGTTCTGGTCGCAACGCAGGGCGCGAAGACGACCGGCTGGAACGAGCCGCACTGAAGCGGCACGTAACTGCCCATCCGTGCGTCCCTGCATCGAATCGAGATCAGGGAGCCGGATTCAAACACTAAAGGCCGCCCTTCGGCGCGGCCTTTAGTGTTTTTCCGGGTGCGGTATTGGTTCTGGAAGGAGCGGCATATACCAATATCCGGCCTAAACAAGGACCGCGGTCATAACTGCTTTCCTCCTTCAAGCCAAACGAACGGTTACAGCATAGCCTTGGCAGTGAATCGATATCAAACTCACCTAATCTTCACGTATGCCTGCATCCTTGATCACTTTACCCCAGCGGCTCACGTCGGATTTGATAATGACGGTAAATTCGTCCGGCGAACTGCCGACCGTTTCCACACCGGCATTGTAGAAGCGTTCCTTCGTAATCGCCGAGCCAAGCACGCGGGCGGTTTCCTGATTCAGCAGGCTGACGATTGCTGCGGACGTTTTCGCCGGCGCAAACAAACCGTAGTTCGACACCGCTTCGTAACCGGCAAGTCCGGCTGACGCCATCGTCGGCAAACCGGGGGCGAGTGCCGACGGTCGCGCGCTCGTCACCGCCAGCGCGTGCAAGCGGCCCGATTTGACGTGCGTTACCACCGCACCGGCAGCAGGGAACATCAACTGCACCTCGCCTCCCATCAGCGCATTCAGTCCGGGTCCCGTTCCCTTGTAAGTAATACGCACGATGTTCACGCGCGCCATCGACCTGAACAGTTCCGCTGAAAGATGCGCGGCAGCACCCGAAGCACCGGTGGCGTAATCGAGTTTCCCCGGCCTGCCTTTGGCCAACGCAATCAATTCACGCACCGACTTGACCGGCAGCGTCGGATGCACGACCAGCACATTCGGCGCACTCGCCGCCAGAATGACCGGGGCGAAATCCCTGAGCGTGTCCCACGGCACTTCCTTCATGAGCGGTAGCACCCACAGCGCACTGCTGAAGACCAACAACGTGTAACCGTCGGGCGGCGCCTTGGACACGGTTTGAATTGCAATCGCGCCACTTCCACCGCCCCGGCTTTCCACAATCACCTGCTGCCCGAGCAGACCGGTCAAACCCTGCGCAAGCAAGCGCGCCGCTAGTTCGTTGCCGCCGCCCGGTTCGGCGGTAATGATGCGGATGAGCTTGTTCGGGTAGGCCTGCGTGGACAACTCCTGGGCGGCCGCCAACGTGCTGACCGCGCAGACGATGATCGCCAGACAACGTCGCTTCATGATTCAGCCCCGTCCAGTTCAGTAGTCGACCAACAGATTATGGGTTGCATCGATCTTCCAATTGCCACCGGGGCCAACCACGACGGTCGTCTCACGCTCCTCGATCAACGCCGGTCCGACTCCGTTCGCGCCAGCACCCAATGCATAGCGATCGTAGACCGGGCATTCCACAAAGCCGTGTTCCGGACCGAAATAAGCGCGTCTGCTCCCGCGCGTCGCCTCTGCATGGTTGCCGGACGGCGCGCGCGTCTTCAGATTGAGCGGAAGATTGCGGCCCGATGCACGCACCCGCCACGTGATTGTTTCGATTGCCGCCATCTCCAGCGTGCGCCCGAAACGGCGCGCATACGCCGCTTCGAAGCGTTGCGTGAACTGGCGCACCACCCCGGCGGTATCGACAGCCGTCAAATCCAGACCAGTAATCGGCACATCGATTTCATAACCCTGGCCGCTGTAGCGCACATCCACGCTGCGCTCCAGCACGATCTCGTCGTCGGGCGCACCGGCGGCCTTCAGCATTTCGACCGCGCGCGACTCCATGTCAGCGAGCAGGCTTTCGACACGTTTCCAGTCAAGCGCGTCGAGCGAGCCGATATAGCTGTTGGATAGATCAATCACCGGCGCCGCAATGCACAAGCCCACTGCAGAAGTCGCACCCGCGCCGAGCGGAAACACCGTGGTCTTGATGCCGAGGATGCGCGCCACGTACCAGGCATGCAGCGGCGCCGCACCGCCAAACGTGATGAGCGTGAATTTGCGGATATCGAGCGCGCGCTCGGCGACATAGCGTTTGCCGGCTGCAACCATCGCCTCATTGACGACGGTGAAAATGCCCCACGCCGCATCCACCGCGGATTTTTCGAGCGGAGCGGCAACGTGCCGTACGATCGCTTTTTCGGCCGCAGCGCGGTCCAGCGTCATGTCGCCGCCGAGAAAACGCGCCGGATCGATGTAACCCAGCAACACATCGGCATCAGTCACGGTCGGATTGGTGCCACCGCGCCCATACGCCGCCGGTCCGGGTTGCGCGCCGGCGCTTTGTGGCCCCACCTTGAGGAAACCCAGTTGATCGATATGCGCGATACTGCCGCCGCCGGCGCCGATCTCGATCAACTCGATAACCGGGATCAATAGTGGCAGTCCGCTGCCACGCCGGAAACGGCGCGCCCTTGCGGTCTCGAACTGGTTGGCGCGGAACGGCTGGCCGTTCTCGATGCAGCACAGCTTCGCCGTGGTGCCGCCCATATCAAAGGCCAGCGCGCGATCGATGCCGAGCAGATCTGCATAACGCGCAGCAGCGAGCGCGCCTGCCGCGGGACCCGATTCGATCAACTGAATCGGAATCTTCTGCGCGATCGTGGTGCTCGAAATGCCGCCGTTGGAAAGCATGACGTGGACGTGTTTGCCGAAGCCGCGCTCACCGAGTTTGTCGTCGAGCGCGGCGAGATACTGTTTAACGCCCGGCCGCACATAGGCATTGAGCACCGTGGTTGAAGTGCGCTCATATTCGCGGATCTCCGGCGCCACTTCGCTCGAGATGGTGCAATCGATATGCGGGAACTCGCGTTCAACCAGGCTGCGGATAGCCTGCTCGTGTTCGGCATTCCGGTACGAGTGCAGCAGGCACACAGCGAGCGACTCGATGTTTTGCGCGGCGAGTTCGCGTACGGCGCGACGCGCCGACTCGAGATCCAGTGCGGCGCGCACTTCGCCGTTCCAGGTGGTGCGTTCGGCGACTTCGCGCGTCAGGCTGCCCGGCACCACCGGCTCCGGGCGGTCGAAGCGAAAATCGTAGTGGTCGTAGCGCGACTCGCGCCCCATCACCAGCACATCGCGGAAACCTTCGGTGGTGAGCAGCCCGGTCTTGCAGCCCTTGCGCTCGATGATGGCATTGGTGACCAGCGTGGTCGCGTGCGAAATGCGGCTGAGGCCGGGCACCGCCACGCCGGCGCGCGCACACAGCTCATCGATGCCTTCTAGAAAAGCGCGGCCCGGATCGTCCGGCGTGGTCAGGCGCTTGCCGATATAAAGTTCGCCGGTGGCGCGTTTCAACAGCGCAAAGTCGGTGAAAGTGCCGCCGATATCGACGCCGACGATGATGTCCGCTTCTGCGTTCGTGTTCGTGCTCATGAGGGCTTCCGTCCGTATTTTTCTGTGGCGCTGGCGGCACTGACCAGTCCTTCGCGCAGATCCGCGGCGAGTTTCTCCGCATCGCGTTGCTGCGGCGGGCCGTAACCGCCGCCGCCGGGCGAATGAATGCGCATGCAATGGCCCGCGGCGAGTTCGCCGCGCCCTTTCGGCGGAAACACCTTGTCATCCATCCAGATGCCGGCGAGACCGCCTTCGCCGCCGCCGGCCAGGCCGCGCGGCGGGTTCTCGACGCGATCCATGCGGCTCGACACCTGCAAGGGCTGGCCCGAGTTGTTTTCGACCACCAGTTCAATGCCAAGGCCGCCGCGAAATTCGCCGGCGCCGCCGGAATCCGCGCGCAAGGCCTTGCGGCGTATGGTCAGCGGCACCACGCTTTCGATCACCTCGACCGGCGGCGCGCCGGAGTTCGACGGAAACGGCGTTGACGAATAACCGTCCTTGCCCGCGCAGGCGCCCATGCCACCGCTGCTGATCATCATGAACGAAAAGGGCCGGCCGTCGTGGCCGCGCGGCCCGGCGAACATGGTACGGTTGGTCGGCGCACCGCAGGCCGCCATCACGCGTTGCGGAATCGCTTTCGACAACGCGTCCATCGCCATGGCGGGAATGTAGTGCGCGGTCTGATTGCGTGCGAACACCGGCGCCGGAAACTGCGCGTTGAGGATGGTGCCGGGCGGCACGGTGACGGTGATCGGCCGCGTGATGCCTTCGTTGTACGGCGTGTGCGGATCGAGCACGCATTTCAGGACGTAAACGAACGCCGAATACGTATAGTTATAGACCACGTTGATGCCGCCGGGACTGGCCTGCGGCGAGGTGCCGGCGCAATCGATTTCAATATCGCTGCCGCGCACGGTGATCGCACACTGCAGTTTCACCGGGCCATCGAAGCCGTCCGTTTGTATGCTGCTCGCGTACGTGCCGTCGGGAATCTCCTCGATGGCGCGGCGAAATACCTTTTCGGTGCGCGCGTTCAGCGCCTGCGACAGCGGGCGCAGATCGTCGACGCCGGTTTCGTCCATCAGCTTGACGATTTCCGTGGCGCTGGTGCGGCATGACGCGACCAGCGCATTGAGATCGCCGAGCACCATGTCGGAGACGCGCACGTTCTTTTCGATGATCGAAAATATCGTCGCGTCCGGCGCGCCGGCACGGAACAGTTTGACCGGCGGAAAGCAGATACCTTCTTCATAGACCTGGCGCGCGCCCGTCGACACCGTACCGCCGACGTCAGCGACGTGCGAAGACGCCCCGGCATAACCGATCAACTGCCCGCACCTGAAAATCGGCATCGAGATGTAGAAATCCGGCAGGTGGCCGGAACCGTACCAGGGATCGTTGGTAAACAGGACATCGCCCTCCTGCAGCGAAGCGGCAGGGATTTTTTCGAGTATGGCGCGTATGGTGCGCGGCAAAATGATGCTCATGCGCGGCGTACCCTTCGTCGTGTAGCCGAGGCCGGTGCCGTCGCTGTCGCACACCGCGCAGCCGAAGTCGTTGGACTCGCGCGCGACCGTAGAAAAAGCCGCGCGCACCAGCGTGTCGGCCGCCTCGTCAACGATCGAGATGCAGCGCTCCCAGAAAATCTCGAGCATGACCGGGTCGTCTATGGTCTGCGCTTTTATCGTTTTGGATTCGCGTTCCATCAAATCTCCGTTCTTTATTTTCTTAAAAAATTCGTTACTAGGGGGCGATCTCGATCTTCGCCGCCTTGATCACAGAATCCCAGCGCGCACGCTCGGCTGCGGCAAACGCGGCAAATTCCGCCGGGCTGCTGCCGACCGGCACCACGCCGGTGCTCACCATGCGTTCGCGGATGTCGGCGCGCGCGAGACCGTTGACGACTTCGCGATGCAACTGATCGACGATTGCCACGGGTGTGGCCTGCGGCGCCATCATGCCGTACCAGATGTTGACCACCAGCTGCGGCAAACCGGCTTCGGCCGTAGTCGGCACCTGCGGCAGTTCCGCGACGCGTTTGGCGCTCATTACCGCCAGCACGCGCAGCCGGCCCGCCTGCACCTGCGGCAGCACGCTGATCGAACTCGGAAACATCAGCTGCACGCGTCCGGCCTGCAAATCGACCGCGGCATTCGCTGTGCCTTTGAACGGCACGTGCAGGATCTTGATCCCGGCCGTCTGGTTGAACAGTTCACCGGCCAGATGCAAGGGGCTACCGATGCCGCCGGAGCCGTAACTGAGACTGTCGGGGTTCTTGCGCGCCAGTTCGATCACTTCGCGCAAGTTGCGCACCGGCAGCGAAGGATGAATCGCGACAATGATCGGCGTGGTGCCGAGCAGCGATATCGTGGAGAAATCCTTCAGCGCGTTGTACGGCGGATTCTGGTGCAGCAGCGTGTTGACGATGTAACTCGCCGTCGCCACCAGCAGCGTGTAGCCGTCGGGTTTCGATTTCGCGACGTAGTTGGTCGCCGCGACATTCGGCTGCCGGCTTTCGACAATGAATTGCGGGCCAAAGGCACGCGTGAACTGGTCCGCGAACAGGCGCGCGATGACATCGGTGCCGCCGCCGGGCGAACTCAGCACGATCTTCACGGGCTTGACCGGGTACGCCTGCGCCGCGCAATGGCCAGCAAGCAGCGCAACACCGCTGACAAATACAGCGGCGATGGCGGCTTGCAAACCGCAACGCCCGCGCACCATGAGATTACGCACCGCTCTGCGCCGGCTCTTTGAGGTTGGCGTCGCGCCAGCGTTCGAGCATGGGTCCAGTGCCACCGAGCAGCATGGTCTCCAGCAGGTCTTTTTGCACCGGCGCGTATTGCGCGGTGGCGCCGGTGGTGACGTTAAGAAAACGGCCGGTCGCATAATCCATTTCGATGATATCGCCGTCGTTGACCAGTTCGCCAATGCCTTCGCAACGCCGGTGCACTACGATGCCGCGGCTGATCACCGCGCGGTAACTCTTGTAAGGCATCGACTCGCATAACAGATTCAGCTTCAGCGCCGCCATGACGAGAAAGCCCTGGATATGCGATTTGCCCTGCGCAAAATTGCGACCGGCAATGACGAAATCACCGGGCTGTGTCTTTTTGTGAAACTCGAGGACCACTTCCTCGAACAGATGCGGCGTGAGTTTTTCGGTGTCGAACGGATAGAGTGCGCCGTACTTGTAGGGCATGACCTGCACGTCGGTGTACATATCGTGGCCGAATTTATGGCAGCGGCCGCGCAGAACGGGATTGATGTTTGCCATGATGCTCTCTCCGATTAATTCAGGTTGACGCCAAACGCGCGCGGATCGCTGATCTTGCCGTTGACCGCAGAACACGCCACCGTCGCCGGACTGGCAAGGTAAATCTCCGCGTCCTTCGCGCCCATGCGCCCCGCCGAGTTGGTCGCCGCAGTGCAGATCGACACTTCGCCCGAGGCGAGCGGCGCCATCGTGCCCTTGGTGCACGGCCCGCAGCCCGACGGCAGCACGATCGCGCCGGCGTCCTGAAAAATTTTCATCAGGCCTTCATCGACGATGCGTTTTGCCGAGGCCACCGTGCCCGGCACGATGAAAAGCCGCGTGCCCGGCGCGACCTTGCGGCCCTGCAGAATCTTCGCCGTCACCACCAGATCGTCATACATGCCCGACCCGCACGAACCGATGAAGGCGTGATCGACCTTGCGCCCGACTGCCTCGCCGAGTTCGGTGGCGCGGTCCGGCGCGCCCGGCAACACGACTTGCGGCCCGAGTTTGTCGAGATCAATTCTGATTTCCGCTTCATACGACGCATCGGCATCGCTGTAGACCGGCGTGAACGGCTGCCGCGCGCGTTCCTTCGCATAAGCGATGATCGCCTCGTTCGGCGGGAAGAACACATTGGCGACGCCGATTTCAGTGACGGTGTTGCAGATCGCCACACGCTGCGCCAGCGTGAGATGGTCGAGCGCCTCACCGGCGAATTCAAGCACACGGTAATCCCATTCCACGCCGTACGTGCCGTTGGTGAAATCGCGCGCCAGGCGGTAACCGAGATCGCGGCCGAACACGCCGTCCCGCAGACGCCCGGTCAGCGTGATGCGGATCGTGAACGGCACTTCGATCCACAACGTGCCGGTCGCCAGCACCGTGACGATCTCGGTGCCGGTGCGTGTCGCCACCGCACCGATGGCGCCGTTGTTCGAGCAATGGCTGTCGTTGGCAAACAGAAAAGTGCCGGGCGAAACATAGCCCATTTCCATCGGAAAAATATGTCCGTGGCCGCCCTGGCCGACGTCGAAGAAATTCTCGACACCCCAGTCGCGCACCGCGCGACGGATCGCCGCGCCGCGCTCGACGAACTGTGCGTTGGTGTAGACGACCGCATGGTCGGTGACGAACATCACGCGCTTGGGATCAAACAGCTTGTGGATGCGGCGTTCGTCAAGCTGCGTCTTGCACGACGCGATATAGCCGTCGTGCACAATCACGAGTTCCGGATCGGGATAGATCGTCTCGCCGGCGCGCACCGCCGCCATGCCGCTCGCGCGCGCGAGGACTTTTTCCGTCGCTGTCATGCCCATTGTCGTTTCTCCATTAACAAAGCTGCCCGATACGCATTACCTGCCGTCATGCCCATTCAATCAACCTTGATCGCGGTGTTTTTCAGCAACCGGCCCCAGCGTTCAAACTCGGCACCGAAACTCTTGCGAAATTCTGCCGGTGAATTGCTCTCCGCCACTTCGGCGCCGTCGGCGGCGAGTTTGGCGCGCACATCCGGCGCGCGCAGAGCGAGCCCGGCTTCGCGGTTGATCGCGGCAACAATCGCGGCGGGCGTGCCCGCCGGCACGTAAAGCCCGTAGGACGAATTGAGTTCGTAACCGGGCAGCCCCGACTCCGCCACCGTCGGCAGATTGGGAAAAGCCGGCAGCCGCCGCAGCGTGGTGACGGCAATCGGCTTCACACGGTTCATGCGCAGATAGGTGGCGGCACTGACCACCGTGCTGAACAACACCTGCACCTGCCCCGCCGCCACTTCATTGATCGCCTGCGCGAGCCCGCGATACGGCACATGCACCAGATTAAGTCCGGACATCGATTTGAACAACTCGGTGCCGAGATGCGAGGCCGAGCCGGTACCCGACGAGGCGTAATTCAGCGCGCCGGGATTGGCCTTCGCGTAGGCCATCAGTTCCTGCATTGAATTGATCGACACTGCCGGATTGACGACGACGATGTAGGGCTGCGAAGTCATGCGCAACACCGGATCGAAGGCCGCGTTGGTGTCGAACGACACTTTGCGCAACGCGGTAGCGGTGGCGACCAGCCCGACGCTGGCGCTCAAGATGGTGTAGCCGTCGGCGCTTGCGCGCGCGACCGTTTCCATTGCAATCGCACCGCCCGCACCCGGCCGGTTATCGACAATGATGCTGCGCCCCCACTGCTCGGTCACGCGCATCGCTACCGCGCGGGTCACCGTGTCGGCGCCGCTGCCCGGCGGCACGCCGACGAGGATGCGCACCGGCTTGTGCGGATAATCCGTCGCTGCTGGCGTTGCGGCCTTCGGCGCCTGCGCGAAAGCCAATGAAAATATAAGCGCCAGCAGCGCGCATTGAAACCGCAACATTGGTTTGAGGGCAATCACGAGTGCACGCGCGGATCGCTGATCCTGCCTTGCACGGCCGAGCAAGCCACCGTCGCTGGACTGGCGAGATAAATCTCCGCATCCTTCGCGCCCATGCGGCCCGACACATTGGTCACCGCAGTGCAGATCGACACTTCGCCGGAGGCCAGCGGCGCCATATTGCCCTTGGTGCAGGGGCCGCAACCCGCCGGCAAGACAATTGCACCGGCATCCTGGAAGATTTTCATCAGGCCTTCAGCAACGATGCGCTGCGCCGACGCCACCGTGCCGGGCACGATGAAAAGCCGCGTGCCAGCTGCGACCTTTTTGCCTTCCAGCATCTTCGCCGTCACCTGCAGGTCTTCATACATGCCCGAGCCGCACGAGCCGATAAAGGCGTGATCGATCTTGCGTCCGACTGCGTCGTCGATATCGGTCGCGCGATCGGGCGCGCCCGGCAACACCACCTGCGGCCCGAGTTGGTTCAGATCGATGTTGATTTCGGCTTCGTACGACGCATCCGCATCGCTGTAGACCGGCGTGAAGGGGCGCTGCGCGCGCGCTTTCGCATAGTCGAGGATCGCTGCGTTGGGCGGAAAAAACACATTGGTCACACCGATCTCGGTGACCGTGTTGCAAATCGCCACGCGCTGCGCCAAAGACAGATGATCGAGCGCATCGCCAGTGAACTCCAGCACGCGGTAATCCCATTCCGCGCCGTAGCTGCCGTTGGTGAAGTCGCGCGCCATGCGGTAACCCAGATCGCGCGCATAGACGCCCGCCTGCAAGCGCCCCGACAAAGTCACGCGGATTGAATACGGCACTTCGGTCCACAAGGTGCCCGTCGCCAGCACGGTCACAATCTCGGTGCCGGTGCGCATGCCTACCGCGCCGATCGCACCGTTGTTGGAAGTATGACTGTCGTTGGCAAATAGAAACGATCCCGGCGAGACCATGCCTGATTCGAGCGACAGGATGTGCGCATTGCCGCCCGCGCCGACGTCGTAAAAATTTCCGACGCCCCACTCCCGCACCGCCCTGCGGATCGCCGCGCCGCGCGCCACCAGTTGCGGCGTGGTGTAAACGACGGCGTGGTCGGTGACGAAGGTGATGCGTTTGGGATCGAACAGTTTGTAGATGCGCCGCTCGTCGAGCATCTTCTTGCTGTATTCGATGTAACCGTCGTCAACGATGACGAGGTCGGGGTCCGGGTAGACCGTTTCCCCGGCGCGCACCGCGGCGAGGCCGCTGGCGCGCGCCAGTATTTTTTCTGTGGCGGTCATGCCCATGCGGGTTCTCTCAGCGGAATCGGCAACCGCCGTTCACGATTTTCCACCGACGTCGCCGCTGCCGAAGAGCCTCGTCTCCAGCTCGCTGTACTTCGCCAGATTGAGCACCGCATAACGCTCCGCCTTGCTCATCAGGATGTCCTTCATCGCGCCTTCAGTGGTGCCTTCGCGGCGGAAGATTTCCAGCGCCGACAACATCGCCTTGCCGGCGGCGCGCTGCATGAAGCCGGAATAACTGACGATTCTGAAACCGAAATCGAACAACTGGTCGCTGGTGAAACGCGACGCCGGCGTGCCTTCCGAGACGTTGATCTTGACGGGTTTCGGCACTGCCTGCGTGAGTTTGCGCATGTCCTCTTCGGTCTTCAGCGAATTGACGAAAATGACGTCCGCCCCCGCTTCGCTATATCGATTCGCGCGCTCGATCGCACCGGCTATGCCCTCACCCGACATCGCGTCGGTGCGGCCGATGATGATGAAATCTTCCGTCCGCCGCGCCTCGCAGGCGGCCTTGATTTTGGTGACCATCTCCGCCACCGGAATCACGCGCGCCGCGGCAATCGAGCTCGAACGTTTCGGAAAGACCTGGTCCTCGATCGACATGCCGGCAACGCCCGCGGCTTCAAACTCGCGCACCGCGCGCATGGCGTTCAGCGCATTGCCATAGCCGGTGTCGCCGTCGGCGAGCACGGGTATTTCAACGGAGTCGGCGATGTTGTGCGCCTGGTGGGCGACTTCGGTCATGGTGATGAGGCCGAGGTCGGGCAGCCCGACCAGGCTTGCGGTCAGCGTGTTGCCGCTGATGGACACCAGCTGGAATCCCGCGTGTTCGGCGATTTTCGCGGAAAAGCAGTCGAATACGCCGATCGAGAGGATGGATTTCGGTTCGGCGAGCATGGCTCGCAGACGGGCGGACTGGCGCAAAACTCACCTCCACAGCGGACATATTTTGTCGTGCATGGTAGGATTTAACTTTACCCGAGTCAAGTTAAAAGCCGCGTTCGCTGCCGCTTCAGCCGGCGCGCACCGCCGGTATAATCAGCAAAAATCACGGGGCCGGACTGTGGGCGATATCAGGGACGCGAAACGCACCAGGCAGCGCATACTCGACGCCGCAGCGCATGAATTTTCGCGCAAGGGATTCGACGGCACCACCATGCTCGGTATCTCCCGGCGCGCCAAGGTCAGCAAGCAGCTCGCCACGCACCACTTCGGCACCAAGGAAAAACTCTTCGAGCAGGTGCTGGACCTCAAATTCCGCCCCATGCTCGAGGCGCAACAGCAATCGACACCGTCGCGCGCACCCGCCGACCTGTTTGCCGAGCGCTTCAAGAACCGCGCCGGCTACGTCGATTACATTCGCTTCCTGACCTGGGAGGCCGCCAGCGGACGCCGCGCCGCGCTGCCCGGGCACAGCGCCAGAAAACGCCGCACCGCCAGTTTCGGCGAAGCCCTGCACCACATGCAGAAAGCCGGCGAGCTGCCGGCGGAACTCGACCATACGATGATTCAACTGGCGATACTTGCACTGGCAACCTATCCCGTCGCATTCGGACAAATGACCCGCTTGGTCACCGGCCATGCGCCGACCGATCCGAAATTTCAGCGCAAGTGGTATGAGTTTTTGCGTTGTGTCGGCGACCGCTTGTTGACCGTCAAACAAAATGCGAAACGTTGAAGGTCACTTCAGAATGGATTGATCAAACGCCCGCCAAGCCCCTCCCATCTCGCAAGCATGGCCTCGGAAAATATCAAAGCCACCAACCTACAAATGCATGGCCAGCCAGTCGCCGACGTAATCGATACCGACCTGGCGATTATCCACGTGACAATGCTCCGCGCCGCCTTCGTCAACCTCGAATATCTTGATGTTTTTGACTTTTGACCCGACTGCATCGTAGAGCTTCTGCGCATCGTCGACGGAGGCAAGACGGTCTTTGGCGCCGTGCGTCACCAGAAACGGGCATTGAATCTGTTTGGCGCAGTCCTTGAGCGTAAATTTTTTGACCGCCTCAACCGCCTCTTCCATGTTATTAAGGCCCAATACCCACGGCAACTGGAATGGCGACTGCGAAGTTTTTTTCGGGTCCGATTCGATCAGGCGTTTGCGTTCGAGTTGCTTGGCGTGCACGTCCCAGGCCAGCGCACCGAGCACCACGCAGGCAGCATAACGGTGTTCGAAGGCTGCGATGCGCGGCGCGTAGTAACCGCCGAAGCTGTAGGCCATGACGCCGACGCGTTTCGGATCGACCTCCGCGCGCGAAGCAATATAGTTGTAAGCGGCGGTGCCCGCGATATCGTAATCGTAGCGGCTGTGGATTTTGCGCAAGCGCAACGACTCGCCCTGCCCCGGCCCGTCAATCGCCAGCACGTTGTAACCGCGCTTGGTGAATTCGAGGCCCGCAAAGAGCACGCTCATTTCCTTGCAGTTGTCGAGGCCATCGAAGATCACCATCGTCGGCAGGCGGCCGTTACCCGTTTCGGCGGGCAGAAAGTAGGCGGCCAATGCAGAGCCTTCATACGGCACATCGACGCACTCCATTTTCGGATAGCGCCGCCCGAAGCCTGCATGGAAACAGCGCAGCGCCTTGCGATAAAGATCGAACTTGAGGTCGCTCGGCGGCACCGTCCGGTCGGCTGTGAAGTAGTAATTGCCGGCGCGAATGTAATAGTTGCCCGCGGTGAAATTGCGCCCCTCGCTTGCCGCCAGATCGGCTTGGCGCTCGATCTTTTCGGCCATCGCCGACCATTCCTGCCACCAGGCTTCCTTGTCATTCGGGCGAAGTTTCAACTTCTCGCCGATACGATCGATCTCGTCGAGCGCGACGGCGCCGTACGGGGCCATGCCCTTGGTGACGAGCATCGCGTTCGAGCGCGTGAAATCTTCAGGAAAGTGATCGATCCAGCTACCGTGCGTTGCCATCTTTGCTCCCTTGATTGTTTGTTTCAGGACCCGGTGAATTCAAATTGCATGCGGACAGCCAGCCGTGCGTGCAACTCATTCCGCTTTTATCCCGCGTTCGCGAATGATGCGGGACCACGCCGTCACTTCAGCCTGCATGTCACGCGTAAATTGTGACGGTGTGCTTGCGACAACTTCATAGCCGTCGCCCAGCACGCGTTTGCCGATCTCGGGTAGTCGCATAATGCGGATCATTTCGGCGCTGAGCTTTTCGAGAACGGCCGGCGGCAGTGCTGGCGGCCCGAACAGGCCGGACCATGTATAAGCGATCTCCAGACCCTGAATACCGGCCTCCGCGATCGTCGGCACGTTCGGCAATGCAGGGGATCGCTTTTCACCGGTGACGGCGAAACCGCGCAGCTTTCCGGCGGTAACAAATGACTGCGAGGTGCCGATGTTGTTGAACAGATATTGGGCCTCGCCGGTCATCACCGCCTGCAAAGCCGGCGCAGCACCTTTGTATGGCACGTGACTGGCTTTGATGCCCGCAGCCGCATTGAACATCTCCGTCACGATATGACTGGTACCGCCCTGTCCGGAACTGGCGTAATTGAATTGCCCCGGCTTCGACCTGGCGAACGCAATAAACTCAGCCAGTGATCGCGCCGGGATCGACGGATGGACGATCAGGTACAGCGGAAACCTCAGGGCCTTGGAAATTGGCGTGAAATCGGCGACCGGATCGAATGGACGCGGATCCATCAACAACGGGCCCAGCACGTGCGCGGTGTTCGACGTAAACAGAAGGACGTGACCGTCCGCTGCCGCTTGGCGCACCAGCTGGGTTCCGATCACCCCCGTGCCGCCGGGCCGGTTCTCCACAATCACCGATTTGCCCAATGCCGCCTGCAACTCGTTGGCAATCACGCGCGCATAGATATCGGTCGAGCCACCCGGCGGAAACGCAACAATGAGGCGCACCACGCGTGACGGATAATCCTGCGCCATCGCGATGCCGCTGAGAGCAATGAGCACGCCGGCCGCGAGCCATCCTGACAACAACCGTGACCATTTCATGCCGTTCCCCTCCGGATTGCAGAAGCGCTGCCGCAACTGCGCGGATTTATGATTTTTTTATCCGCGCGCCATAGTGTAGAAGTTTATAGCATCGTGGCAACAATCGCGGCCGCCTCACCGCCCGATGACGATCCGAAAGATCCTTTTTTCCATATTGAATTCCTTCGTCCAAGTTAGAATTCGCTGATTCCCCGAATTGAGCAAAGGCGTTCGGGTCATGGCCATGCCGGCCCGGTCACCCTGACCGCCGCAAACACACCGGGAGCCTCTTTAAACATGATTCGTTATCTGACTGAAAAAGACGTCGAGCAGTTGCTCACCATGCCGCTTGCCGTGCAGGCGGTCGAGCAGGCGTTGAAAGACCGCGCCCTGAGCCATGCGGTCGATGTGCCGCGGGTGCGCGCGCACATCCCGGCGGGCACACTGCATATGGTGCTGGGCGCGGCCCCGGAACTCGGATACATCGGCTTCAAAGGCTACTATGCATTGCACGGCAAAGGCACCCGCTACTACCTGAATCTATTCAATTGCAACAGCGGCAAGCTCGATGCCATCATCGATGCGAGTTACATCGGCATGATACGCACGGGTGCCGCCAGCGGTGTTGCCACCCGCTACCTCGCGCGCGAAGACGCTGCAGTCGTCGCCATGATCGGCGCCGGCAAACAGGCCATCGGCCAGCTCGAAGCGGTATGCAACGTGCGCAAGATCCGCGAAGTCAGGGTATTCAACCGCACGCCCGGGCGCGCCGAAAAATTCTGTGCATTGATGTCATCGCGACTCAATATTGCGATGAAGGTCGTGCCCACTGTCGCGGAAGCGGTGCACGGCGCCGACGTCATCAACCTGGTCACCAAGGCCGCCACCCCGGTGCTTGCCGGCAGCCTGCTGGAGACCGGCCAGCATATCAATGCCGCCGGCTCGAATGCGTTGAGCAGACGCGAAATCGACGAGGAAACCGTACGGCGCTGCAGCAGGGTCGTCGTCGATTCGCGTGGCACGGCGCGGCAGGAATGCGGGGATCTTTTGCCACTGGTGGAAAAAGGCCTGCTCGACTGGGAGACGCTGCCGGAACTCGGCGAAGTCATCGCCGGACGCGCGACCGGCCGAACGGCGCAAGAAGAGATAACGCTCTATGAGTCACACGGCATGGCGATTCAGGATATTTACGTTGGCGCCCGGGTCCTTGCGCTTGCCCGCGAGCGAGGGATCGGCATTGACTTGCCCATTGGTGAATAACCTCTACCTGCACTCTCAATCCGGCACTATCCAGAATGGCCTGTTGCTTTTACAGGCCAGCTGCTATCGTCTGCCTGTCCACTTGGAGGGGGATCATCATGAGAACATTTTCTGCGCTTGCAACTGCATTGCTATTGATTGCAGCAACACTGGCCGGCTGCGCCAGCCAACCGTCCGGTCCGGGCTGGATTGCGCTGATCGACGGTGAAACCGGCCTGCAGAATTTCACGCGACTCGGCGACGCCAACTGGACTGCAACGAACGGCGCCATTCAGGCCGACAAAAAGAGCACGGCGGAAACCGGCATTCTGCTGTCGAAAAATTCATACACGGATTTCGAAATTTACGCCGAGTTCTGGGCCGACGAGGAAGCCAACAGTGGCATTTATATCCGCGTCATGAACCAGAAGGTCGTCAACACCAAGGCAGCCTATGAAGTGCAGATCTGGGACAAGAGTCCTGCGATGGCGACCGCGTCGCTGATGCCGCCGGCCAAGGCATCGCCGACGTTTAAAGCTGCCGGCAAGTGGAACACGATGGAAATCACGGCGAAGGGCCCGCGCATGACCGTCAGGATGAACGGTGAGCAGGCGGTCGATGTTAATGACACCGCCTTCACCAGCGGCCCGATCGCGCTCCAGTACAACGCCGGCACCATCAAATTCCGCAAGGTAATGATCAAGCCGCTGTAAGTCGGATCGCGCCCGCGGGGCGGCTCCGGTCCTGCGGTACGCTTAAGCGATTCTTCGTCAATGCCCCGGCGCCATGGTCAGCCCGATCAAGGCGTCGGCGCGCGCCTGCGTGTCCAACGTGCGGCAGCTTTGAATGATGGCGTCGAACTGTGCGGCGGGAATCGGCAGCCCCGGTGCAATGTCGCGGATGCGTCGCGCCTCTTCTTCGAAATCCCAGATGAATTCGCGCCCGGTGCCCTGACGCGTGTAGCTCTTGCCGTCTTTTGTATGGATCGTGACGCGCGGCCCGAAAAGTGTGGTGGTGTATGACGGCGTGATCGTCACGCGTTTCATTAGTTCAAGCACCTCGGGCGGGTCGTCCGCACTCGCGGTTTGCGGCGCCCAGTCGCGCAGCATGGGAAAACCGCGTGCGACTGCGGCAAATGCAATGTGATAAGCGGTACTGCCGGCCTTGTGTATCAGGTCTTCGCGACGATTGGGAAACGCTGGGCTTGGATATTGGGTTTCGAGCCAGTTCGCCACCGCTTCGATGCGCTCGATGTCATCAGGACGAATCGCGTTCTCTTCGCACAGTCGTGCCGTGACCGCGATGTGCCCGATGTTATAACCGGACGTCGAATAAATCCGGTAGAGCGTCTCCAGAAAAATCCACGATTTACCCAGATTCGCTGTGATGTCTTCAAGATCGGCATGCGTCTTGCCCTCGAAGCTGTACGTAAGCCGCCCCTGGTTGTTGCCGATATATGAATGGTAAAAACCCGCCTCGCCTTCGAGCACCGTTTCGCCGCCGACATGCCCCTGCCGCGCCAGCGCCACCGCAAACAGTCCGTTGCGCGCAGCAACACCTTCGCGCAGCGCGCGCCCGCCGCTGCGCGGCCCCTCGAGATTGCCGCCGGCCATGCTGGCGCATAACGCAATGGTGCTGTTCATCTGTTCCTCGTCGAGACCATCGAGTTTGGCGACGGCCACCGCAGCACCGAAAATTCCAAACACCGGGCTGGCATGAAAGCCGCGCGACATCAACGTCGGAATGAAGTCCGCCGCGAGGCGCTCCATGACCTCGTAGGCGGCCGCGATCGCCGTGATGAATTCCCTGCCGGAAGCACCGCTCTCCTCGGCCGCCGCAAAAGCGCCGGGGATCACGCTGGTCCCCGGGTGCATCAGCATGCGGAAGGTGTCCCACTTGCCACCGGCAAACGCCATTTCTGAATTGGCAAATGCCGCGCCGCCCTTCGTCACTTTGCCGCCGGCTACCATGATGGTGGCGCCGCGACTGACGCCGGCCTCTTCCTGTTTGATCATCGCCACGGCCTCGCCGCCCTGCCGGGTACTCGCACCGATCAATATGGAAGACAGGCATTGCAGCGTGACGCCCTTGGCGCGATCGATCACCGCCGGCGGCAGGTCATCGAACTTCAGACCGACCACCCACCGCGCCAATTGACGACTGAGAGATGCCATTTTCAAACTCCCTGAATTTTCGTTGCAAGAACCTGTTCGCGTCGTGCTGCACCCGCGGTTGCAGCGCCGGTGAGGATACGCGATTCGTCGAAACGCATCCACCCGCCGGCGCGCATGGCCACGGGCCTTTCCGCTTTGCATTTGAACTCTTGCGTGTCACGCAATCTTATAAAATACGAGCATGCTTGAACTGACCGACATTGACCTCACGACCAATCTTCTGGCGTCGCGCTACGTCAAGACGGAAATCGTCAACGTCACCTTCGCCGAGAACGCCGGAGAACTGATGAGCCCCGAAGGCCCGAACCGTTATCAAACGGGGGACGCGCTGATTACGGGGTACGATGGAACGCGCTGGAGTGTTGCCCGCAGGCGTTTTGATGCCAAGTACGAAGCCCTAGCACCCGCAGAACCCGGCGCTGGCCGCTACAAGGCGCGACCGGTGCCGGTCCTGGCGCGGCAAATCGCCGAGCCATTTACTGCGGCACGCTCGGCGGGTGGCGACCTGCTGCACGGCGAGACCGGCGACTGGCTGTTGCAATACGGACCCGGCGACTTCGGCGTCGCCAGAAACGAACGCTTCAAACAGGTCTACAAAAAAGTCGTTTAATCTTGCTGCAGCGCTTCTGCACGTGCCTGCAGCCGGTCGCCGTGCCGGTTATCTCGGCAAGGTCGCCATACCGACCCGCGGCAGCGGCCGGTTCATGCGCGTAACATTCAAGGCCACGATTTTCGCCAGCAGGTGCGCGTGCTCCTCGGGGTAAAGATTCCACAGCGTCATGTTGTTCTCTTTGGCAAGCGGATCGAAATACTGGTTCTCTTTGCGTATTTCGAAATGCAGATGCGGACCGGTAGTCAGCCCGGTCATGCCGACAAAACCGATCTCCTCGCCGCGCAGAATTTTCTGCCCCACACTCAGGCCGTCGGTAAAGCGCGACAGGTGTGCATAATAGGTCTGGTAGTTCTTGCCGTGTTCAAGCACCACCAGATTGCCGTAACCGCCGCGCGGCCCGACAAAAACGACCACCGCGTCCGCCACCGCACGCACCGGTTCACCAACGGGGACCGCAAAATCAATGCCGACATGATGGCCACGGTAGCGAAAGGTCCGGTTGACGAATGTTTTTTTCTTTTTGCCGCTGGCCTTCACCGCGACACGGCGCTTGATGGTCACCGCACTTTTTCCGATGCCGCGCGTAATGCGCGTGTAATCGACCGGCGCCTCCCAGAACAGGCGTTCGTAATTGTCGCCTTTGGGATTAAAGTACGCGCCGACATCGTCCTCACGATCGAGCCAGACCACGCTGTCGATAACGCGTGCCGTCGCGGTTTCGACCAGTTCGACGGCGACGATCTTGTCGTAGTCCTCCCCTGCCGGTTTGTGCAACACGATACGCACATGGTGCCGCGCCAGCTCGTCGACATCGGTGAGCAAATGCTTGACCAGCAGACCGGCCTCCCACTGCAGGTAATATGGCAGGCCACGTATGCCGTCCGCGCCACCGCTATCGATGCCCAGCGCCGGAACGATGAGGTCCTGCCAGCCCTCGGTGGATACCGACTCGCGGCTGCTGTCGACCATGCCGTTCGGTTTGCTGTGCACCACCGTCACCCACAAACCTTCTTTATATTCCCTGTCCTTGTCCCGATCCGCCTTCGATTCCAGCACTGCCAGCGAACTGCCTATGCCCGCGGGCAACAGGGCCGCCGCATAGTTGACGCAAGCGCGTTCCGGCGAAGCGGAAAGTGGCAGCAGCGTGGAAAACAGTTTTTCGACATCGCCCTGGGGAATGCCCATGCGCATGGCTGCCGCCTGCACTTCCTGCGAATCCACGCAGCCATGCTGGATCGATGCTTCGACACGCGGCACGAACCCCGCCATCGGCCGCATCGGCCGCTTGATTGTCACGGTGCGGCTCGGCGCCGCCTTGCGTTTGCTTTTCGCCGGTAGCGGCGGATTGGCGGCCGCCGCGTGCTCGGGCAGTGACAAACAAACAAACAGCAGAAAAATAACAAACGCTCTCATTCAATCCAATCGTAAATTCTTCAACCGCCGCTACTGCAAATGATATCGATCAAGAAACGCTTCGATCATCCAATTGCGCGCCGCGCGGTCGATTCGATGCGCCTTTATATCACAGCCGCTATCGCCGCAACCGCAGGCGGTGTTACTGAAATTTACGCAGTGTGCTTTTTAAGATAGAAAAAGCAGCCCGTCTGCAAGAACGCACCGAATCCTCCTCATTAGAACAATTCAGCAGGCTGAACTCCGTGCACCGACATCAACCAACATGGCTCGATCGCGAAATAGCGTGATGCCGATGGCGGGGGCCCGGACGTGGCGGCGCTCGGCCAGTTCAACGCCGCCGGGAGTTACGCTACGCCCGCAGGGTTGGCCGTGCGCGTTGTTCCGGGTTTTGAGATTGCCTGGATGGGTCATCATCGGGCCCCGTGCCGGCCGCGGCACGCACGCAGATGGCCGGCAGTCAAGCCGACGCCGCGCCTGCATTCGGACTTCACCGGCAACCCTTCCAGAAAGCATAAAATTCCTCCACTTCACGCGAACTCGTTTAAATCCCGCCGGATTGAATTGCTGATCAAAACGGCACCTTGGTGAAAGAAAACAGTGATCCGCACATTTACCATTTCACAGGGCGATTTAGCACGCGTCGAGATCGACGGGCAGAAAAAACGCCTGCTCACCCGCGAAGCGTTCGATCGTTTCAATCCGTCACTGCTCGGACTCGGCGCGCTGACCAGCGAGGCGGTCTCCACCGATTCAATTGCCGCGATGTTCGATCTGGAAGGCTTTACGACCTTTTGCAAACAGATCGAGCCGCATCTTTCGGTGCCGGTTTTTCTCAGCGCCTTTCTTGACTGGCTGATGAACCAGATCAAGATGGAGATGAAGCACAAGGAATATCCCGAGGGCATCGCCCTGTGGGGGCCGCTGCCGTTTTTCATCAAATTCATGGGCGATGGCCTGCTCGTGCTGTGGGATGTGTCGCGTTGCGACGACAATGCGCGCCGCAACATCATTGTCACCGCGCGCGAAATCAGCCTGCGTTACGCCCGTGAGTTTTTCCCGCATATCGAATCCATTGTCAGCGAACCGCCGGCGGTGTTGCGTTGCGGGCTCGCCCGCGGCACCGTGTTCTCCGTCGGCAACCGCAGCGACTTTGTCGGCTCCCGCATCAACATGGCCGCGCGCCTGCAAAAACTGCCGGGCACGACCTTCGCCTTCAACCGCCGCGGCATCAATATCGACGACACCGAAGCCGCCGATTTTTTTCGCAACGAGATCGTCGTCAAACGCACAGCCGTGCGCGGCATCGGTGAAAAGGAACTGGTCTGCATCCCGAAATTCGAATTTACCGGGATGTCCACGGAGGACCGCGCGCACTATCACGACGTCTGATGTTGCATGCATCGCCCCGCTTGAATGGGGCATCCAATCCACACTCAATTCGGATCCAACCATGATTCTCCGGACATCCATGCGTCGCGATTTTTTTGTCATCTCATTTATTGCATCAGCATTTGCTGGTGCAACAGCCGTCTTTTTTCTTTTGAATAACTGCGCGTCGGCACAGGAATATCCGGCCAAACCGGTGCGTATTGTCGTGCCCTCTTCGCCCGGTGGCGGCACCGACATCCTCGCCCGGCAGATCGCCAGCAAACTGACCGAGCGCTGGGGACAGACGGTGATCGTCGACAACCGCCCCGGCGCCGGCCAGATGATCGGCCTCGAACTGGTGGCAAAGTCGCCGGCCGATGGTTATGTGCTGGCAATGGCGGCAACACCGCTGGCGGTGAATTCCGCACTCTACAAAAAAGTGCCCTACGATCCGGTGCGCGATTTCGCCCCGGTGACGCAGGTCGCAGCGATGCCGAACATTCTTGTTGCACATCCGGCGCTGCCGGCACGCAGTATCAGGCAGATGCTGGCACTGGCCAAAGCGCGCCCCGGCGAACTGACCTACTCGTCCTCCGGCATTGGCACCGGGCCGCACCTGTCGATGGAACTGTTCACCTTCATGGCCGGCGTCAAAATGGAACACGTCCCCTACAAGGGGACCAATCCGGCGATGGTCGATACCATGTCAGGCCATGTGCAGATGCTGATGTCGACGCTGCTGCCGCCGCTGCCGCATCTGAAGACGAGCCGCCTGCGCGCCATCGGCGTCACCAGTGCGAGGCGGCTGGCCAGCCTGCCCGAGGTGCCGGCGCTGGCCGAAGGCGTGCCCGGCTACGAAGTCGTCGGCTGGTACGGCATGGTTGCGCCCGCCAATACGCCGCGCGCGGTCGTCAGCAAACTGCAAAAAGAGATCGCCTCGATCCTGCAAGCCGCCGACACGCGCGAAAAACTCGCCGCCGACGGCGCAGAACCGGTGGGTTCGACCCCCGAGGAATTCGGCGCCTTCATCAAATCCGAACTTGTCAAATGGGCGGGCGTCGTCAAGACCGCAAAACTGCCGATGGAATAATTTTCCATTCAATGCAACTTGATACACCGCAAACCTGTCGAAACACAGGCATGCCATCCTGAAACCGTAGCACTTTCCCAAAAGGCGACGCCATGTTCAAACGCATACTCGTTCCGGTTGACGGCAGTCACACCTCGACGCTTGGTTTGCAGCAGGCCGTGAAAATGGCCAGAGAGCAGGACGCGAAGCTGCGCGTGATCAGCATCATCGACGACCTCGCGATCGCGCAGAACTTTGATGCCAACTTCGATACCGGATTTCTGTTTGAAGAGCTGAAAGCTGCCGGCAGACGCGCTATCACCAATGCGACAGCGTTGATGCAACGTCACAGGATCAAGGCTGAAACCGCCTTGTTTGAAACGACGGGCAAGCGCGTTGCCGATGTGATCGTGCGCGATGCAGCCAAATGGAAGGCCGACGTGATTGTGATGGGTACCCACGGCCGGCGCGGCATCAACCGCCTGATGCTGGGCAGCGACGCCGAGACCGTATTGCGTAACGCGCATTGCCCCGTCCTGATGGTGCGCTCGCCCGACAAGAAGGCGGCGCGCAAACGCTGAAGCGCGTGCCACCCCTGCGCTAACGACGGCTAGGACGGCTTTTTCAGTTTGGCGAATGCGAGCGCCATGGCGCTGGGGGCACTCTGTTCGCGCGGCGTGCTGCGTGCCTGGCGATCACCTCCGCCGGCCGGTCGGCGCCCCGAATCTCCAGGGCCCCGCTGATTGCGTGCATCCGCCCCTGCTACGGAGCGCTCCGCCTGCGGTCGCCGTTGCGGCGGACCGCCGGCAGCATCATCAAGCCGCATGCTAAGCGCTACACGCTGACGTTTGAGGTCAACCTCGATCACCCTGACCTTGACGACCTGTCCCGGTTTGACCACTTCATGCGGATCCTTGACGTAACGGTTCGACAATACCGAGATATGCACAAGGCCGTCCTGATGCACGCCGATATCGACGAAAGCGCCAAAGGCGGCAACATTGGTCACCACGCCTTCGAGGATCATGTCGGGTCGCAGATCGGCGATTTTCTCGACGCCTTCCTGGAAGGTGGCGGTTTTGAATTCGGGGCGCGGATCGCGACCGGGTTTTTCAAGCTCGGTAAAAATGTCGCGCACGGTGGGAACGCCGAAACGCTCATCGGCAAAATCCGCCGGTGACAGGCTTTTCAGCAGCGCCGCCTGCCCCATCACTTCGACAATGCTCTTGCCGATACGCTGGAGGATGCGCTCGACCAGCGGATAGGCCTCGGGATGCACCGCGGAGCGGTCGAGCGGATTGTCGCCACCGCCGATACGCAGGAAGCCGGCGGCCTGTTCGAAGGTCTTGTCGCCAAGCCGCGGAATTTTGAGAATGGCGAGACGGTTCTTGAACGACCCGTGCGTATCGCGATAGTCGACGATGTTGCGCGCCAGCGTCGCATTGAGTCCGGAGACGCGCGCCAGCAGCGGTGCCGAGGCGGTATTCACATCGACGCCAACGGCATTCACGCAATCCTCAACAGTGGCATCGAGCGAGCGCGCCAGTGCACGCTGGTTGACGTCATGCTGATACTGGCCGACGCCGATCGCTTTCGGATCGATCTTGACCAGTTCGGCAAGCGGGTCCTGCAGGCGCCGCGCAATCGACACTGCGCCGCGCAGACTCACATCGAGCTGCGGAAATTCTGCGGCGGCAAACGCCGATGCCGAATAGACGGAGGCGCCGGCTTCGCTCACCACGATCTTGGCGATCCTGCGTTCCGGCGCCAGCGCGGCGATGCGCTTGATCAGGTCGGCGGCCAGTTTGTCGGTTTCCCGGCTGGCCGTGCCGTTACCGATCGAAATCAATTCAACACTGTGTTGAACCGCCAGCTTTGTCAGCGTCGCCAGCGCGCCGTCCCAGTCGTTACGCGGCACATGCGGATAGATCGTTGCCGTATCGAGCAACTTGCCGGTGGCATCGACCACCGCCACCTTGCACCCCGTGCGCAAACCCGGATCGAGCCCCAGTACCGCCTTCGGCCCTGCCGGTGCGGCCAACAGCAGGTCATGCAGGTTACGGCCGAATATCTTGATCGCCTCGGTCTCGGCGGCCTCGCGCAGCTGAATCATCAACTCGCTGCTGATATGCAATTGCGCCTTGACCTTCCAGGTCCAGTGACAAACGCTTTGCAGCCATTTATCGGCGGCGCGGCCGCGGTGTTCGATGCCGAAATGCTGCGCGATCATCGCCACACAGGGATGCGGCACCGTGGCTTCAAGCTCTTCGCCCAGCCCCAGTTGTACCGACAACACGCCCAGCGCGCGCCCGCGGAACAACGCCAGCGCGCGGTGCGACGGGATGCTGCGGATCGGCTCCGAATAAGCATAATAATCGCGGAATTTTTCTTCCTCGGCCCCTTCCTTGTCTTTCACAACCGTCGAGCTGAGGATGCCCTCGTTTTGCATGCGGTTGCGCAGCTTGGCGAGCAGTTCCGCCGTTTCGGCAAAACGTTCGGCCAGAATGTCGCGCGCGCCGTCGAGCGCCGCTTTCGCATCAGTGATATTGATCGCGTCGACGCCTTCGCTGGCAGGCACCACCTTGATGTATTTGGCGCCTTCCAGCTGCGGATCCAGCGCCGGATCAGCGAGCAATGCATCGGCGAGCGGCTCAAGGCCGGCTTCAATGGCAATCTGCGCCTTGTTGCGGCGTTTCGGTTTGTACGGCAGATACAGATCTTCAAGCGCCTGTTTGGTCGCAGCGGCTTCAAGCGAAGCGCGCAACCCATCGGTCAGCTTGCCCTGCTCGTCGATCGACGCAATGATCGCACCGCGGCGGTCTTCAAGTTCGCGCAAATAAATCAGGCGCTCTTCGAGCGTGCGCAACTGCGTGTCGTCGAGGTTGCCTGTGACTTCCTTGCGGTAGCGCGCGATGAACGGCACGGTATCGCCGTCATCGAGCAAGCCGACGGCGGCTGCGACCTGCTTTGCGTTGACACCAAGTTCTGTTGCGATGTTTTGGACGATCTTGGCCTGCGCGGCCGGCGTTACGTTGACACTCATGCTCTTACTTTTTCTCCACCCAGCGCCTTGACCAGATCGGCCAGCATCAATGCCAGTTCACCGGTCATCAGCGCAAAATCGATTTCAAACTGTTCCTTCTCGTCCTGCACCTGTGAATCGGATTCGCGCCGCAGGATATCGAGGAAGGTGACGCGCTTGATGTGATATTGCTCGGTCAGCACAAACGAGATCTTGTCGTTCCACGTCAGGCCGAGCCGCACCACCGTCTTGCCTGTCGAGATGTGGTCGCGGATTTCCTTGCCGCCGAGATTATGGCGCGCATACCGCACCGTCGCCTTGCTGGCATCGGCGGCACGCAATTCGAGGTCCTGGTCGATGGTGAACCCCGGCGGCGCGTCGCCCTTCACCAGCCACTCGGCCATGGCCGACGCCGGCGAACGCTCGGTTTCCAGCCTTGGCACAAGGAATGACTCCTCGGCCCGGCGCAGGTTCTCCATGAACTCCTCGGCCTTGGGATCGCCCGCCGCCTCGACCACCAGCCAGCGGTTGATGCCGTCGATCCAACAGTGCGTGATGCGGCGCCGTGCCAGCGCGCGCGGCATGAACTCGTTGGCAACTTCCTCGCGGATATCGCGCATCTGCTTGCGACCGACCGGATGGGCCTGGGTCTTCGCAATCTTTTCAGCGCGGTCGAGCGCTTCCTGGCGAATGATCGATGCCGGCAGCAGTTTCTGCTCCATGCCCAGCGCCAGCAGCCAGTGCCGGTTCTGGTTGTAGAGATATTGGCCTTCTTCGTAGGGGCAGGTCCAGCCGCGGCTCTCCATCTGGAAGCCGCCGCAGGGTTGCAGGGGCTGTTTGGCGAGCTTTTGCTCGAAGTCCTCCGCCTCAAGCGCCCAATTGGCGGGCAGACGGTAGACGATTAGATTCTTGATCCACATGGCGGAAAAAAGGTCGGATTATACGGGCAGCGGCTGGCTGCGAACAGCAAACCGTCACCCGATGCGCCACCGGCTTGCCAATCAGCGATCGGTGTCGTAGACCCTGACGTCGTAGAGCATCAGATCGCGCTCGAAATTCTGGTCCGGGATCGGCTCCACGCCGTGAAAAGAACTGTCGTCCTTGAAAAAAGCGAACAGCGAATTGCGGCGGTACGGCATGGTGGTGATTTTTTTAAAATGCTCGAATCCGTAGTGCGGTCCGCCCTTGCAGCGCAGTTCGCCGTTCAACGGCCAGTAGATCGATGTGCCCAGGTGCGGCCGGCTGTTGTCCTCCGGGCAATAAAACAGCATGGTGACCAGCCGGTGCGGCGCATCGGTATGCGGGCCGATGCTGTAATTCGTGTGGTCGCGCACCGCCAGTGCGTCGGCACCGTAGCTGCAGCGATCCATGTCGCCGCCGAGACGTTCACGCACTTGCGGTTCGAACTTCTCGATCATCGCCGTGCAAAAGCGCTGCGCGGTAAACCACTGGCCGAATTCCATCCAGAACGGCCGTCGCGCCGGCGTCAGCGTGGCCACACCGGCCTCGGTGATCGGTATGACGAAGCGCTCGGGATACGCGCCCTCCGGCACGCGCCCCGTTTCCGCCAGCGGCACAAAAGCCCCGGCATCCGGCCAGTTGCGCCGCAGTTCTTCGTAGAACGTTTCGGGAAAAACATTTTCCACATAGATATGCGGATACGGATAGCCGCGAACCGGCGCGTTGAAGATCTGGTAGAGCACATGCTCTTCGACGGTTGACATGGGCAAGGCACCGTTGCGAATGGGCCGCTGGTCGAAAGACACGGCAACAGCTGGCTAGCCTACAGAAGCAGCGTGCGGATTATTTGCGCTGGATCAAACTGCGCGCAGACCGCAGCCTGCGCAGGGCGCCGCTGCGGCTGTTCACAACGTGCTTACTTTTTGGCCGGGATCACCGGCAGCAACAGATAGGATTCCTTGTCGCCGCCGGAATAGAGGGTATTGATACCGGTGTTGTAATCGGCATGGTAGTGCATGTACGAGGCACTGCCGACGCCGTCGCGCGGCTGCACATCCAGACGCAGGCGATGGCCCTTGGCGAATACCATCGATGTCGGCCAGATTTCGACCTGCACCTGCACGATCTCGCCGGGCGCAAGAAACAGGCGCCGCTGGTGTTTGTGGTACGGGCGGTACGGCAGCGATTTTTCCGCATCGAGTTCTCGGTGTGACACACGCAGCCAGCCTTTGGCCACCGGCACCGGCGCGCCCTGCTGGCCGGTCTCCATGATCTCTTTGCCGTCGGCGTCGAAATGACGCAGCGTCAGAAACAAATCCATGTCTTCGCTCGAACTCGAGACCCAGAGGTTCGCCGCGAGCGGCCCGGTGATTTCCATGTCTTCGGCCAGCGGCGGCGTCACCAGCGCCACTCCCATGCCCGGCTTGATGCCGCCGCCCATCACCTGCGCGGAAGCTGCCGAGGTCGACCCCATCGAACCAAGTCCGGTGGCGGCATAGGTGCATTCGCCTGTCTTCGCCGGGTTGCTTTTAACCAGTGTGCCGCTTAACGGCACGTCGGTCACCGACGCTTGCGCCAGATCGAAATACAGTTTCGTCCACTGCGTGCGCGCCAGTGGCCATTCATTCTCGAAACGCCATTCGACCTTGTCGTTGCCGTGGCGGATGGCCAGCTTGACCGGCGGTTCGTCCATGACGCCGTTCTTGACGTCCTTCAGCCAGTAGTCAAAGAAGCGGATCTGGTCCTGCCGCCCTTCCGCTGAATAAAACGGATGCACATGCGTGCCGTTCTGCATGCGCAGTTTCTTGTGCGGCGATTTCGACTGCATGAAGGCCTCGGTATTGCCGCGCAAATGCAGACCGAAGCCGGTCCAGTTGCCAACCGACAGAAAGGGCACGCTGATTTTGTCCCACTGCGCCTGCGAGCCGCTGAAGGCACCGCTGTCGAGATTGTTGCTCAACCAGAACTGCAGCGTGTTCTTCTGCCATGCATCAGGATGGATCTGCGAAGCGCGGCCGAGCAGATGATGAATCAGGTGCGCGGTAAACCAGTTGGTCATAAAAATGCAGAGAATGCCGCCGTGAAACAGCGCATCACGATAAATATCTGCAAAGCCCTCCCACGGAATGATGGCTTTCAGCGAAGGTGGCTGCTGGTTGGCGGCAAACCACTGGTTGATGGCGAAATACGAAATACCGGTCAGGCCGACCTTGCCGTTGCACCAGGGCTGCGCCGCCGCCCATTCGATCGCATCGTGAAAATCGACCGACTCGGCGCGCGACCACGGCTCATACTGGCCGGGCGACTGGCCGCTACCGCGCGAATCAATGCGCACCGCGGCATAACCCTGCGGCACCCACCATTCAGGATTGACCGCCTCCCAATTCATATACGGGTTGGGCTGCTCTTCAAGATCCGGCGGCGGCGTCCACGATTTGTCCTTCTGGTACGGCCCCATGTTAAGGATCGCCGGCACCTTGCCACCGTCTCTGGGCCGGAATACATCCGCCTTCAGCCGCGCGCCGTCGCGCATCGGCACATCCACATTTTTCTCCAGCAAAAATTTGTCCGAAACGGCGGGCACACCAGCATTCTGCGTCATGAAAAACACTCCAGGCGGGGAAGATATGGCTAGGACCGCAATGGTCCAAAAGGCGCGAAAGTATCACTTGCCCGCCTTTGCGGCGTCAACCGGCCGCGCAAACCCCCTGCGCAACCGTATACAAAACATTTGACTTATATCAAATGATATTTGCACGCACACCGATAGCATGCGAATCGAGGTTTGTTCCGCAGCGGATCGGGGGTCAAGCAACCACGATCCGGTTTTCGATTGGCAGGGCTTATGCGGAAAAATACGCCTTAATTCGGAGGCACGATGTACAGTCAACGCGTACGCGACATGATGGAAAAAAAGAAATTGCTGACGGCATCGCCGGATACCACGGTAAGCGCAGCGGCCAAGCTGATGACCCAATCGAAGGTCAGCGCGGTCGTGGTGCTTGAAAACAAAAACCTGATCGGCATTTTCACCGAGCGCGATGCAGTGTCACGCGTGATCGCGCAGGACCGCAACGTGCTGACGACGCTGCTCTCCGATGTCATGACGAAATCGCCCAAGACCATCGCTCCCGACAAGACATTCGGCTACGCGCTGCTGCTGATGCACGAGAACGGCTTCCGCCACGTGCCGGTGGTCGAAAACGGCCGCGTCATCGGTATGGTATCGGCGCGCAACGCGCTCGATCCGGACATGGAAGAGTTCGTCGCCGAATCGCACCGCCGCGAAGAGATCGTCCGCGCCAACACCTGAGCGCGACCGGCCCGCTTAGAGCGGCTGCACCCTGACCTCGACGGCGAGCATTTGTGTCGCCGCGCCCAGCACCACGCCGCGCAGCGGCGTGACGTCCGAAAACTCGCGCCCCCATCCCAGCGTGATGAATTCGATATCGGCGAGTTTGCCGTTGGTCGGATCGAACGCGACCCAGCCGTGCGCAGGACAATGGCCCGCCACCCAAGCATGCGAGGCATCGGCGCCCATGACGCGACGCGCACCGGGTTTCGGCCGGTTCAGAATATAGCCGCTGACATAGCGCGCTGGCAGACCAAGCGAACGCAGACAGCTGATCATCAAATGCGCGAAGTCCTGACAGACGCCGCGACGCAGTGCGAGCACCTCCGCGACCTGCGTGGTGACCGTGGTTGCTTTCGGATCGTAAACGAAATCAGTCTGGATGCGCCGGGTCAGATCGAGCATGGCATCCAGCCACGGTCTGCCGTCGCTGAAACTTTCGCGCCCGTAAACAAGCGCTTCGTCGAGCACGGGTGCCATCGGCGAGGCGACGCGATAGGCTTCGATATCGAGGTCGACATGCGGCCCCCACTCGCCCGGGGCAGCGCGTCCCGCTTCCCACGCCGGTGACGCAATACTGCTGTCGGGCGCATGCGCCTCCACCTCAACCACCGATTCAGCCCGCACAATCAGTTCATCGTGAGGTGCATCGATCATGAAGCGCAGCACGTCGTTGCCGAAATAGTCATCGCCCGGCGCCTGCTCGACCGGTTTCGGATTGATCGTCAGCTTGTGCGACTTCACCTTCTGCCAGGTCGTTCCGCGAGGACGCAAATGGGCGAGCTGGTGCGCGCTGGTGACGGTATCGGAATAGGTGTACCGCGTTTCGTGCAGCACACGGTATGAAGCACGCTGGGTCATCGCCGCTACATCCCCAGCGTCGACCAGATGCTGGTGCGCGCCAGATTAAAAAACCGCTGTGTCAGGTGATCGCTGACTGCAAATGCGACGCTGCGCAGGCCGTCGATCGAGGCGCGCAGATTGGGATTGGCCGGCTGTAGTTCGCGCGCAGGATTGAGCTTTTTCAGCGCGGCAATTTCCGCCGCCAGCAGGTCGCTGCCGCAAGCGCCGTAACTGAGTTCCAGCTTTGCCAGGTCCGCCGCCATCGCGGTGGTCTGAAACACCACCGAGCGCGGATTGGCGCCGTCGAGCATCAGCAGATCGAGCACCGGCAGCCATTCCGGCCGCGCCATGTAGCGCGAACGATAGGTCACGGTCGAATCGGCCAGACTCAGCAGCCAGCTCAAACCCGAATCCGCGCCGTCACTGAACGCCACCTGCAGTGCGAGGCAATGAAACGCCAGCCGTTCGATGCGGCGGCCGATCGATAGAAACAGCCACGCATCGTCGCGCGTCATGCCGTCAAGCGCGAAGCCCGACAGCGTCATCAGGCTGGTCACGTTGCGGTCAAGCCAGTTCAGGGTATCGGCGAGTGTAGCCTTGCGGCCGAACACGGGATCCTTGATCAGGCCGTTGATGGTGCGCCAGTTGTCGAGCGACATGCGGTCGCGCAGGTTGAAGGCCACGCGTTCAAGTGCGCGCAGGTTCGAGGGCAGGCCAAGCGGATGGGTTTCCAGCGTGGACGCCGCCAGCAGCGCCTTGTCCGGATCTTTTTCGTCTTTTTCAAGCACGCCGAAGGCACGCGCCAACGCCAGAATCGGTTCGAGGGCATTTTCTTCGTCGTCGGCTTCCTGTAGCCGCTGGTTCAGCGCCACGCGCAACAGGCGCGCCGTATTGTCGCAGCGCTCTTCATAACGCCCGAACCAGAACAGGTTCTCGATTACGCGTGAGGGCACGCCCGCGCGCACGCGCACGAGATCGCTCGCGGTGACGGTATTGCGCAACAGCGTGAATGCAGAATCGACCGGGCCCGACGACATCACCCAGGTGTCCTTCGAACCACCGCCGCGCTGCATGGACACCACACGCACGTCCGCACTGCTCGCCACCCGCGTCAAGCCGCCTGGCATGACGACGTAGCCGTCGGGCGTCGCCACCGCAAAGACGCGCAACCCGATGTTGCGCGCGGCGATTTTTTCGCTCTGCCCTTTGACCAGCACCGGCGCCTGCGACATGCGCACCAGTTCCTGTGCGACGAAACGCTCCGGATGCAGCGCCAGCTTTTTTCGCAACGCGGCGAACCCCTTGTCGTCGAGGTCCTGGCCGAAGATTGTTTCAAACTGCTGTCCCGGGTCTGCCGGCTTGAACACCAGCTTCTTCACGTGTTCGAGCGCATCGGCCTGGGCCGCGGGCTCGCCGCACCACCAGGTCGCGATCGACGGCAGGCGCAGCGGTTCGTTGAGCAAATGCTGCGACAACTTCGGCAGGAAACCGAGCAGCGCCCCGGACTCCAGCACACCGCTACCGAGCGCATTGGCAATCAACACGCTGCCGCGCCGCGCGCAGTCCATCAGACCGGCGACGCCCAGTGCAGAATCGGCGCGCAATTCAACCGGGTCGCAGTAATTGTCGTCCTGCCGGCGCAGAATGGCATGCACGCGCTTCAGGCCGCTGATGGTTTTCATCCAGACGCGGCCTTCACGCACAGTCAGGTCGCCGCCTTCCACCAGCGGGAAACCGAGATAGCGCGCCAGCAGCGCATGTTCGAAGTAGGTTTCGTTGTAAGGACCGGGGGTCAGCAACACCGTCAAAGTGTGGCCATCACCCTTGGGCGCAAATTGCATCAACGAATCGCGCAGCATCGCAAAAAAGCGCGCCACGTGCTGGATGCCGAGATCGCGGTACAGCGCCGGAAAGGTGCGCGATACCACCAACCGGTTTTCGAGCGCATAACCGGCACCAGACGGCGCCTGCGTGCGGTCAGCCATCACCCACCAGCGCCCGTCCGGCGAGCGCGCCAGATCAGCCGCGTAAACGTGCAAATGCACGCCACCGGGCACCCGCATGCCGCGCGCCGGCCGCAAAAAACCGCTTTGCCCGAAAATCAGCGCGGGCGGTATAAGCCCGTCCTTGAGCAGCGTCTGCTCGCCATAGAGGTCGCCGAGCACACGGTTGAACAGGGTCGCGCGCTGCACGATGCCGGCCTCAAGTTCCTGCCACTCCTCGGGCGCAATGATCAGCGGCAGCACATCGAGGTCCCAGGGACGGTCGTGCCCCATCGGATCGGCGTAGACGTTGTAGGTGACGCCGCTGTCGCGAATGCGGCGCTCCGCCGCCAGCAGGCGTTCGCGAATGCCGCCGGCGGAAGTCGCACTGAGTTCGGTGATAAACCGCGACCAGTGCGGACGTGGCTTCAGTGGCGATTCGAACAGTTCGTCGAAACGACCTTGTGGTTCAGGATAGGCGGCGAGCATTTCTTCCAGCATGGTTCAAGGTCCGGTATCGGCGGCTGCATATTATTGCGGTACCGCGCGTCGGACGACATTATGCCTAACGGCGGCGCAAGTCCAAAGTAAAGGGATGATCGGGATTGCGCGGCTCGGCGGCGACGGCAACCGCACCCGGCGTATGGCCGATGCGGAAGAACCGCCCGAGACGCCGCGCTTCGGCGGTGTACGCATTGACCGGAAACGTGTCGTAACTAAGGCCGCCCGGGTGCGCAACGTGATACTGGCAGCCGCCGAGCGAACGATTCATCCAGGTGTCGACCAGATCGAAGACCAGCGGAGCGTGTGTGCCGATGGTCGGATGCAGGGCCGACGGCGGCGCCCACGCGCGATAGCGCACGCCGCCGACAAACTCGCCGACATTGCCGGTCGGTTGCAGCGGAACCGGCCGCCCGTTGCAGACCATGACATGACGCTCGTCAATCAGTCCGCGCACCACCATCTGCAGGCGCTCGAGCGAGGAGTCGACATAGCGCGCGGTGCCGCCGGCCGCGCCCTCCTCACCCAGCACATGCCAGGGCTCCAGCGCGAGCCTCAATTCGACTTCGACATTGTTGGCGGAAAAATCGCCAAGCCGCGGAAAACGGAATTCGAAATGCGGCCCGAACCACTCGGCCTTCATTTGATAGCCGAAATCGGTCATCTCTTCGATGACGTCGCCGAAATCGTTCCAGACGAAATACGGCAACATGAAACGGTCGTGCAGTTCAGTGCCCCAGCGCTTCAAGCGCGCCGGCTGATACGGATGCTGCCAGAAGCGCGCTACCAGTCCGCGCATCAGCAACTGCTGGGCGAGGCTCATGCGCGCGTGCGGCGGCATTTCGAAGGCACGCAGTTCAAGCAGGCCGAGGCGGCCGGTCGCGCTGTCGGGCGAATACAATTTGTCGATGCAGAATTCGGCGCGGTGCGTATTGCCGGTGACGTCGATCAGCAGATTACGCAACATGCGGTCGACCTGCCACGGCGTCGCGCCCAGCTTTTCCTCGTCATGCAGGCGGCGCATTTCACTGAAGGCAATTTCGATTTCGTAAATCGAGTCGTTGCGCGCTTCGTCGATCCGCGGCGCCTGACTGGTCGGGCCGATGAACATGCCCGAAAACAGGTACGACAGCGACGGATGGTTGTTCCAGTAAGCGATCATGCTCGCCAGCACATCGGGCCGGCGCAGGAACGGCGAATCCGCCGGCGTCGCGCCGCCCAGCACAAAATGGTTGCCGCCGCCGGTGCCGGTGTGACGACCGTCGAGCATGAATTTTTCGGTCGACAGACGCGTCTGATGCGCGGCGTCGTAGAGGAACTCAGTCTGCTCGACCAGTTGGTCCCAGTTTTTGGCCGGCTGTATATTGACTTCGATCACGCCGGGATCCGGCGTCACGCGCAGATTCACCAGACGTGGATCGCGCGGCGGCTCATAGCCTTCGAGCACCACCGGCAGTTGCATGGCCGCGGCCGTATCCTCGATGGCGGCAACCAGTTCGAGATAGTCTTCGAGTTCAGTCAGCGGCGGCATGAATATGTACAAACAGCCCTCACGCACCTGCGCGCACATGGCGGTGCGCGTGATCCAGCCCGCGGACTCGCCCCGCCCCGGTTTCCGGTCGGCCGCCGCCGGGTTCGTTGCGATACCCGCTGTCGCCCCTCTATTGGCGACAGCCGCGCCGGCGCCACCGTCGCCTGATGCACCTTCGCCGCTTGCGGCCGGCGATTGCCGGACAAGACGGCGGTACGGCTGCAGCGGCGGAAAACTCTGCGTCGGATCCGGCGCGTGTACCCACGGGTAGTCGGCGTCCGCTGCCCACGGCTGGGAATCCAGCGGCAACCGGTAGCCGAGCGGCGAATCGCCCGGGATGAGGTAACAACGCTCTTCGCGCAGAAACCATTGTCCGCTCCGCCAGGCTTTTGCCGCGGGGGGGCGCGACACCGGCAGGACATAGCCGACGATTTTGTCCAGACCCTGCGTGAACAGCTTGCGCAGACGCACGCGTTCGAGCGGATCCTTGAGCTTAGCGTCGAACGGATCGACATTGGACGGCAGTTTGCGTTCACGCCAGAGGTAGTACAAAACATCCTCAAACGCCGGGAACACGAATTCCGGATCCAGCTCAAGCCGGCGGGCGACACCGTCCAGAAACTCATGGGCCTGCGTTTCACTGACCCCATAGTCATGCTTTTCGTCGGCAAACAACGCCGGATCGGACCACAGCGGCTCGCCGTCGGCACGCCAGAATGCATTGAGCGACCAGCGTGGCAGCATTTCGCCCGGATACCACTTGCCCTGGCCGTAATGCTGCAGGCCGTTTGGCGCGTAATGTTTCTTCAGCCGCGCCAGCAGTTGCGACGCCAGCGTGCGCTTGTCGGGCCCCATCGCCTCGGTGCTCCATTCGGCACCGTCGCGATCGTCGACCGAAACGAAGGTCGGCTCACCGCCCTGCGTCAGTCGCACATCATGCTGCACGAGGTCGCGGTCGATGTGCCGGCCAAGTTCTTCGATCTCGCGCCATTGCGGTTCTGTATACGGCTTGGTGACACGCGGCGCTTCCCAGATCCGCTCGACCTTCATGACGTGCTCGAATTCGACCTCGCAATCGTCGACCGCGCCGCTGATCGGCGCCGCCGATGACGGTTCAGGCGAGCAGGCCAGCGGAATGTGGCCTTCGCCGGCGAGCAAACCCGAGGTTGGGTCGAGTCCGACCCAGCCCGCGCCCGGCAGATAGACCTCGCACCAGGCGTGGAGATCGGTAAAGTCCTTGCTTGCGCCCGACGGCCCGTCGAGCGACTTCACGTCCGGTGTGAGTTGTATCAGATAGCCGGAGACGAAACGCGCGGCCAGACCGAGGTGGCGCAGCAACTGCACCAGCAGCCAGGCGGTATCGCGGCAGGAACCCTCGCCGCGCGTCAGCGTATATTCCGGCGACTGCACACCCGGCTCCATCCGGATCAGGTACGAAATATCCTTCTGCAGGCGCTGGTTAAGTCCGACCAGAAAATCGATGGTACGCAGTTTCTCGCGCGAAATACCGGCAAGATAGTCGGCGAATTCCGGCGCCGCCGCCCGCTTGATCAGATAGGGCACCAGTTCGACGCGCTCTTCGGCGGTATAGCAGAACGGATATTCGCCGGCATGCGGTTCGAGGAAAAAATCGAACGGGTTGTGCACCGACATTTCCGCAACCAGATCGACCTCGACGCGTAACTCGCGCGTTTTTTTCTCGAACACCAGCCGCGCGAGATAGTTCGCCTGCGGGTCCTGCTGCCAGTTGATGAAATGATCTGCAGGCGTGACACGCAACGAATAGCTGAGAATGCGCGTACGGCTGTGCGGTGCCGGGCGCAGACGCACCACCTGCGGACTCAACTTGACCGGTCGGTTGTAGCGATAATGGGTGACGTGGTTCAGTGCAACATGGATCGACACAACGAAACCCTTTTCTGATCGCGGCACACGCCGGATGGCGACTGCGAACGAATTACAACGATGCCTGGCCGGATACCGCCGATTGACGCTGGTCCTTGTCCGGTTCGTAAAAATTAAAATACTCGCCGGCGATGGCCGCATGCACACGCGCAAGGTCTGCCTGCACGGCATCCAGATATTCATGCCGCTGCGCCGGCGTCAGGTCGTCAACGTGCATGCCGGCGATGCGGCGCTGCGCGATCCGCAACAGCTTCAGCGGCGGCCCGTTGTGGGGCAACTCGGAAACACAGGCCTCGAGCTCATCGAGACAGTAACGCACCGTGCGAGGAAATTCCGGGTCCTTCAGCAGGTAATTGACGACGTCGCCGCTGCGCACATGCATCGAGGCGTGCCGCCGGTACATCTGGTAGGCGTTCAATGATTTCAGCACGCCCATCCACAACAAGGCCATCGCGGGGTCCTCGGGCACCTGCTGGCGCGGCACCAGCACCGCGGCGTTGATATCGACGATGCGCGTGGTCATGTCGGCGCGCTCGAGAAAACGGCCGATGCGGATGAACTGATAGGCGACATCGTGACTCATGCAATCAGAGAGCAGGCCGATGACGGCCTGCCGCCGCTCGATGATCTCCTCGAGAATGTTGTAACGCCGTGCGCGGTCGACTGCGTGTGACGCCCTGCCGTTAACGAACAGATAAAGCGCGTTGATGCGTTCCCATGCCGTGCGTGGCAGGATTTCCCGCAGCGTGCGGCTGTTTTCACGCGCATAGTGGATGCAGGAAAGAATCGAACCGGGATTGCGTTCGTCGCAGATTAGAAACTTCATGATGCTCGACTCGTCGTAGGAGGCGTAATGCTCGCGGAACAGTTCATCGAGACCCGCCACCTTGATCAGCACATCCCAGCCGAACGATGCGCCGCGCGGCAGGTCGAGCAACACCTGGCTCGTCGCATTGATCAAACGCGCGGTGTTCTCGGCGCGCTCCATGTAGCGCGTCATCCAGTACAGATTTTCAGCGACCCGTGACAGCATCAGCGCCGCTCCTCGACGATCCAGGTGTCCTTGCTGCCGCCGCCCTGCGATGAATTCACCACCAGCGAACCCTCGCGCATCGCCACCCGCGTCAGTCCGCCGGTGGTGACGTACATGTTTTCCGATTGCAGCACGAACGGCCGCAGGTCGAGATGGCGCGGCGCCAGCCCGCTGTCGAACAGCGTCGGCGCGGTGGAAAGGTTAAGCGTCGGCTGCGCCATGTAATTGCGCGGATCGGCACAGATCTGCTTGCGGAAATTTTCACGCTCCTGCGGCGTGGCGCGCGGCCCGATCAGCATGCCATATCCGCCGGATTCGTTCGCCGGCTTCACCACCAGCTTGTCGAGATTGGCGAGCACGTAGTCGCGCTCCTTGTCGTGCATGCACAGATAACTGGGCACATTGGGAAGGATCGCTTCTTCGCCGAGATAATATTTGATCATCTTCGGCACGAAGGTATAAACCACCTTGTCATCGGCCACGCCTGCGCCCGGTGCATTGGCGATGGCGACCTTGCCGCGGCGCCAAGCGCGCATCAATCCGGGCACACCAAGCGCCGAATCCGGCCGGAACGCCTCGGGATCGAGAAAATCATCATCGATGCGGCGGTAGATAACATCGATGCGGCGCAAACCATCGATGGTCTTCATGTAAACGCAATCGTCCGCGCCCACCACGAGATCCGGACCTTCAACCAGTACCGCACCCAGTTGCTGCGCCAGATAACTGTGTTCAAAGTAGGCCGAGTTATAGATGCCGGGCGTGAGCACGGCGATGACCGGCCGCTCGCACGAATCCGGCGACAACGCCGCCAGCGTTTCATGCAAACGCGTGGCGTAATCGTCGACCGGGAGGATTTCGCACTGCTCGAAGAGCTCGGGAAACAGCCGCTTCATCAGCATGCGGTTTTCCAGCATATAAGACACGCCGCTGGGCACGCGCAGATTGTCTTCCAGCACATAAATGGTGCCGTCCTGATCGCGCACCAAATCGGTGCCACAGATATGCGCCCACACCCCAAAACGGGGCATAATGCCTTTGCACTGCTCGCGAAAGTTCTTCGAACCTGCGAGCACTTCAATCGGAAAAACGCCGTCCTTGACGATCTTCTGTTCGTTGTAGAGGTCGTTGATGAACAGATTCAGCGCTTTCAGGCGCTGACGCAGCCCGGCATCGACGCGCCGCCACTCCGCGGCCGCCATGACGCGAGGAATGATATCGAAGGGCCAGGCGCGGTCAATATTGCTGCCATCGCTATAGATCGTGAAGGTAATGCCCATCGTCATGATGGCGGCATCCACCGCGGCGCGGCGCTCATTCAACTCGGCCGGCGAGAACCCGGACAGATACTCAAAAAGCTTGGTCGCGGCCGGACGCGGCCGGTGTTCACCGTCGATCAGCTCGTCATAAAAGCCGTTGAGCGGGTAATTCTTGATATTCATCAGATATTTCAATTTTTATAAGCGCTTTCCACTGATGTCAGCAAGAATCATGCTCAAAGTAACAGGCACGCGGATTTAACGCAAACAGTCTAACCCCGCGCCATTGCAAACCGCACCAAATGAATTTTATGACTGCACCGTGGCCGGTATAGGCCCTCTGCTACGGTCACGAGCATCAATTTCCCGTTGATGGCCGACAGCGGGCGTGCACGCCGCCTGCCAGAGTTCAGTCCGCGTCGAGGCCGAACACCTCGGCCAGGCTGCAGGCCAGTTCCATAATGCCGACGAGGCTGATGAGTTCGACGATTTCGTTGGGCGCAAATTGTTTCTTCAAGTCGGCAAACACATCATCGGCAACGCCCTTGCGCGAGCCAACCATCGCCTCGGCGAGTTCCATCGCCACCACCCCGCGCACATCGAGTCCGCTATAGTCGCCACGGTCGATAGCGTCGAGCTGCTCGGCGCTGACGCCGTGTTTGCGCGCATAACTGCGGTGCGAGCCGGTGCAATAGGCGGTGCCGCGCAGCCGCGCCACCTTGAACGCCACCTGTTCCTTGAAAGCGCGCGGCAATATGCCGGCATCGAGCGCGGCATGAAAATAAGCGCGATGCGCCGCCAGCACGGCCGGCTGATGCGCCAGGGTGCGATACATGCCCGGCACGCGTCCGCGCGTCTGCCGCAGTTGATCGAAGACGGCCTTCAGTTCAGCCGGTTCGTCGTTCGGTTCCACCATCGGCAGATGCGCCATTACCACCTCCTGTGATCAACCG
>JANXSE010000067.1 GCA_025356695.1 Betaproteobacteria bacterium | reverse complement strand
CCAATCACCGCCGCCGCCGCAACCACCACCGGCTCCGGCAGCTTTTTCATTTTCCACAGCAGTCCGACCGTCACCAGCGCCAGCAGCACGGTGGGAATGTCGGTGATGGAACGCTGTCCCAGCACCACCACCGCACCGGTGATGGTACCAATCGCGGCGGCAGTCACACCATCGACGAAGGCGACAATGCCCGGCTTCTTGCCGTGTTTCTTGAAGTACGGCGCCGGAATGATGGTGAACAGATAACACGGCAGGAAGGTCGCCAGTGCGGCCACCACCGCCCCCGACAAACCGGCGACCAGATAACCGATGAAACCGACCGTGATGACGACCGGGCCCGGCGTGATCATCGCCACCGCCACCGCGTCGACGAACTGCCGCTCGTTCAGCCAGTGGAATTCGTTGACCACACCACCGTACAGAAACGGCACGATGGCGAGCCCGCTGCCGAAGACGAAGGCGCCGGCTTCGGCAAAAAACACCGCGATCTGCGTCAACACCGTCCAGTCGGCGGCGCCCGCGATCGTCGTCGTCACTGGCAGGGGTGCAGTCAAAAACGCGATGCCGTTCATGCCACCGCCTTTGAACAAATTCTTCGGCGGCACTTTCACCAGCCAGACCAGCAGGCCGGAGCCGAGAAACAGCCAGACGATCTCGGATTTGGTGATGATGGTGACCGCCGCGCTCACCACGTAAATCGCCCACAGCAATTTGTCCTTGCCGATGCTCTTGGTCGTCAGTTTGTAGGCGCTGATGGCGATGATGCCGATCACCGACGCGCCGACACCGTAGAACACCGCCTGCATCCAGGTCAGCCCGCCATAGGCGACATAGGCCATGCCGAGCAATACCACCATGATGAACGACGGCACCACGAAAGCGATGCCGACCAGCGTGGCGCCAAGGTTGCGGTAACGCACATAACCGAGATACATCGCCAGTTGCGCCGCCAGCGGGCCCGGCATGAGCTGCGCGAGCGCGAGGCCCTCCTTGTAATCGGCCTCGGAAATCCATTTGCGCACTTCGACCAGGTCGCGATGCATGTAACCGACCAGCGCCACAGGGCCGCCGAAGCCGACTGTGCCGAGCTTCAGCATATACAACACGAGTTGCCACAGCGTATAGACCGGCACCGAACCCGGGTTCTGGTTTGAAACGACTGGCGGGGAATTTTTTGATGCGTCCAACGCGCTCCTCCTCCTGGCGATCACGCCACAGGTAGAGCAGACCTTGGACGCCGGGGCGTCTGATGGGGAGGCTGCCAAGTCCCCGCGGTAACGATGCTAAGCACTTCGGTGGTGGCAGTCAACAAAGTCCGCTCATTCGTCACGCCATCACGCATGATCATTTATGGCATGATTTGTCGTCAACCCGAATCCGCCCGCATGCTCACCAGACTCATCAAACAACTCCTGCCGCAGGACAAGGCCACGCCGCTGCGGCTGCACATCGGCGGCGAGATCGCGCACGCCGACTGGAAAATCTTCAACATCGAAGCCGGCCCGCAGGTCGATTATGTCGGCCACTGTGCCGACCTGTCGCGCTTCGCCGACGGCAGCGTCGCCGAAATCTACGCTTCGCATGTCGTCGAGCATCTGCGCTTCAAAACAGAGCTGCCGGCGGCGCTGCGCGAATTTCACCGCGTGCTGACACCCGGCGGCGGCCTGCGCGTCAGCGTGCCCGACCTTGCCACCCTGTGCAAACTCTTCCTCGACCCGGCGCTGACCGCGTTACAGCGCTTTCAGGTCATGCAGATGATGTTCGGCGCCCAGACCACGGCAGCGGACACGCATTACGTCGGCCTCGACGAAGAATTTCTGACGCAATTTCTGCTGGACGCCGGTTTCACCGATATCGTGCGCGTCGAAACGTTCGGCCTCTTCGAAGACGCCAGCGCCATGCAATACAAGCTGCCGGTCAGTCTGAACCTGCACGCGCGCAAGCCGCTTTGATTCCGCGCCACGCGATGGCGCGGAGTTGCGTAAAATCGACGCAACAACAACGCCATCGATCCGCGGCGCCGGCGGCACTCTCACCGCACGGTCCGGCCGCGCAGATCACCGCCAAGAGGGAGCCTTCATGCAGGACACAGCCAGCCAGCGCGCCTACGGCTTTTTGACGCGGCCCGAAGTGCAGTTTCTCGACGCCGCCGTCGAACGCCTGATTCCGACCGACGATCTCGGCCCCGGTGCGCGTGATGCCGGCGTCACGTACTACATCGACCGCCAGCTCACCAGCACCTGGGGCATGCACGGCCGCAACTACCGCAGCGGCCCCTGGCACGAAGGCACGCCGCAGCAGGGCTTTCAGTCGCGCCTGACGCCGCAGGAAATCTACCGCTGCGGCATCGCCGAGACCGAGACGCACTGCAAACGCCAGTACGGCAAGAGCTTCCGCCTGCTCGCGGCGGAACAGCAGGACGCAGTGCTGCAGGCGCTGGAAAAAGACGCCGTCGAACTGCCGTCGCTGTCGGCGAAACTTTTTTTCGGCCTGCTCTGGCGCAACACCGAGGAAGGCTTCTTCAGCGACCCCGTCTATGGCGGCAATCAGGACAAGGCCGGCTGGCGCCTGCTCGGCTTCCCCGGCGTGGCCTCCTCCAGCTACGGCGCGCTGCTTTACACACAGACCGGACCGTACCGCGTCGAACCCGTCAGCATTCTCGACGTGCAGGAGGGCCGCGCGACGCTCGACAACCAGGGTTATCCGCAACACCAGCCGGCGAAAGCGAAGGACTGAAATGGCCGCCACCAAACTCAAAGCCGTCGATGCAGTTGTCGTCGGCACCGGACTTGCCGGTTCAATACTTTGCAAATCGCTGGCTGAAACCGGCCTCAAGGTGGTCGGCTTCGAACGCGGCCGCATGCTCGACACGCAGCATGATTTCGCCATGCCCTATGTGCACGACGAACTCAAATACGAACGCCACAGCGACGTCCTGCAGAACCTCTCGCGTGAAACCATCACCTTCCGCAACAAAATGAGCGAACTGGCGCTGCCGATGCGCGAGCTCGGTTCGTTCAAGCCCGGCGAATGCGTCGGCGGCGCGGCAGTGCACTGGGGCTGCCATGCGAAACGTTTTCTGCCCTGGGATTTCGAAGCGAAGAGCCGCACGCTCGAACGCTATGGTGCCGCTCAACTCGCCGCCGACTGCACGACGCAGGACTGGGGCATCAGCTACGACGATCTGGAACCCTATTACGACCAGTTCGAGCACCTCTATGGCGTAGGCGGCAAGGCCGGCAATCTGAACGGTGAAATCCAGCCCGGCGGCAACCCCTTCGAAGGTGCGCGCTCGCGCGAATTTCCGAACCCGCCTTCGAAAACGACGGAAATCGGGCAACTGTTCGGCGACGCCGCGCGCAAGTTCGGCTACTCGCCGCATTCGAACCCGACCGCGGCGATGACGCAGGCCTACACCAATCCGTACAAGTTGATGCTCGGCGAATGCGTCAGCGGCGGCTTCTGCGGCGGCCACGTCTGCGCGCAGGGCGCCAAGGCCAGTCCGCTCAACACCGTAGTGCCTGCCCTCGACCGCCACGACAACTTCGAATTGCGCACGCTGGCCAACGTCATCAAGATCAATCTCGACTCGACCGGCAAACGCGCCACCGGCGTCACTTACATCGACGCGCGCGGCCGCGAGTTCGAGCAGCCCGCCGATCTGGTGGTGCTTTCTGCCTATACCTTCAACAACGTGCGTTTGATGATGCTCTCGGGCATCGGCAAACCCTATGACCCGGTCAGCGGCACCGGCACGCTGGGGCGCAATTATTCATACCAGACGCACGGCAAGCTGCAGATGTTCTTCGAAGACCGCACGTTCAATCCGTTCATGGGCGGCGGTGGCCGCGGCACCGCTATCGACGATTTCAACGGCGACAATTTCGACCACGCCGGGCTCGGTTTCATCGGCGGCGGCTACCTCGCCTCGCAGAGCAGCGGCGCCATGCCGATCAAGGGCAAGCAGCTGCCGCCGGGCACACCGGGCTGGGGCGCGGCGTGGAAAAAGGCCGCTGCGCACTGGTACGGCCGCAACTTCACGCTCAATCTGCACGGCGGCTGCCAGAGTTACCGCGACTGCTACCTCGATCTCGATCCGACCTATCGCGACGCCAACGGCCTGCCGCTCTTGCGCATGACCTTCGACTGGCATGACAACGAACAGAAGATGATCAAACACGTGATGGCGAAGACCGCCGAAATCGCCAAGGCCATCGGCCCGGCGAAGACCGGCAGCCACGGCCTCGCCGCCAAATACACGATCGTGCCTTATCAGAGCACGCACAACATCGGCGGCGCAGTGATGGGCAACGACCCGGCCACCAGCGTGGTCAACAAATACCTGCAGTCGTGGGACGTCAACAACGTGTTCGTCGTCGGCGGCAGCGCCTTCCCGCAGAACAGCGCCAATCCGCCCACCGCCACCATCGGCGCGCTGGCCTGCTGGACGGCCGATGCGATCAGGGAAACGTATTTGAAAAAGCCGGGGCTGCTGGTTTAACCGGGCGATGAATATGCCTGCCGTGCGAACGCGGAATGCGCACATTGCCCTGTTCGCGGCGTGCGCGGTCTGCACAGCGCACGCTGCCGAGCGCAGTGCCAGTTACCCCAATCATCCGGTGCGCCTCGTCGTGCCAGCGCCCCCGGGCGGCAGTGTCGACGTCATGGCACGCCTGCTGGCACGGCAACTCGAACCGCAGCTCGGACAGGCCATCGTCGTCGACAACCGCGGCGGCGCCAACGGCATCATCGGTATCGACATCGTCTCCAAGGCGCCCGCCGACGGTTACACGCTGCTCAGCACCGCCTCGGTCTTCGCCATCAATCCGGCGATCTACCGCAAACTGCCATACGACACCGAGAAGGATTTCGTGCCGGTCGCCAATTTCGCCAATGGCCCCGGCTACCTATTTGTCGTCCATCCGTCGGTGCCGGCAACAACGCTCAAAGAACTCGTGGCGCTGGCACGCGAGAAACCGCTGCGTTACGGTACCGCCGGCATTGGCAACGGCCAGCACCTGGTCGGCGAACTGCTCAACATGACCGCCGGCATTCAATTGCAGCACGTGCCTTACAAGGGTGGCGGACCGGCGTTCAACGCCGTGGTGAGCGGCGAGGTGCACGTGCATTTTGCCGCCGCGATCACTGCGCTTGCACACGTCAAAGCGGCGCGCCGGCGCGCACGCCCGCCGCAATCGTCGAACGACTGCACGCCGAGATCCGCCGCGCGCTCAACGCGCCGCAGTTGCGCGAGAGTTTCCTCGCTGCGGGGTCCGAGCCCGTCAGCGACTCACGCGCGGAATTTGCAAAGATATTGCGCGACGACATCAGGCGTTATGCCGAAATCGTCCGTGCGGCAAAAATAGAATTGCAATAATTTTTTGGAGTAAGGCCATGAAATTGTTCATCGCGTCCGTCATTGCCACTGCGGCGCTCGCCACCACGACATCCGCGCAGGATTTTCCGAACAAGCCGGTGCGCATCATCATTCCGTATGCGGCTGGCGGCGGCTCCGACATCACCACGCGCATCGTGCAGGCACGCGCGATGGAACTGCTCGGCCAGTCGTTGCTCGTCGACAACCGCGCCGGCGGCGGCACCTTGATCGGCACGCGCATGACGCAGACGGCCCCCGCCGACGGCTACACCATCGGCGTGATGGACCCCGCCTTCATCATCAACCCGACGCTGGTCAAAGATGCGGGGTACGATGCGCTCAGGGATTTCACGCCTGTCACGCTCATCACCGCCACACCGCTAATCCTCGTATCGCCACCGTCGTTCCCGCCGAAGACCGTGCAGGAACTCGTCGACTACGTCAAAGCCAACGCCGGCAAAGTCAATTACGGTTCGCCCGGTGACGGCAGCGCCGGCCACCTCGCGATGGAACAGTTCCGCAGTTACTTCGGTCTGAAGATGGTGCACATTCCCTACAAGGGCGCAGGCCCCGCGGTCACCGCGGTGGTCGCCGCCGAAGTGCCGATGCTGATTGCCGGTTCCGGCGGCGTGCCTTTCATCCAGGACGGCCGCCTGCGCGGACTTGCCGCCACCAGTGCGAAACGCCTGCCGGCGATCCCCAACGTGCCGACCTTCGCCGAACTCGGTTTCCCGCAGATCAATGTGCAGACTTTTGCCGGCGTGGTCGCACCCGCCGGCACGCCGCCCGCAGCCATAAAAAAACTGCACGCCGCCTTTGCCGGCGCGATACAAACGCCGGAAGTGAAATTGCGCCTCGAACAACTCAACCAGTTCCCGGTCGGCAACACGCCGGAGGAATTCGGCGTGTTCTTGCGCGACAACCAGGCGCGCCTGGTGAAAGTGGTGCGCGACTCCAACATCACGCTTGAACATTGATGAAACCTGAACTCGTCATCATGCGCGCGATCTACGAGCCGGCGATCGCCGATCTCGAACGTGATTTCACGGTGCACCGGCTGTGG
>JANXSE010000058.1 GCA_025356695.1 Betaproteobacteria bacterium | reverse complement strand
TACCTACAACATGTATTTCCTAAAGGGGGGAATCCTGATACGAATACTTGGAATATCTGAGAAGGACGCACCACTTACTATCGAAAGTTACTGTGGTCCAAATGAGGTTGCGTGGCAGACAAGTTTTCTGAATAGATATGGGTCAAAGGGGTCGGTCAAAGGGGTCAGCATCAATAAAGATTTTGAAACAACCAAGCCCGCCGGAACAGCCCCCCGTTCGCCGGCGCGTGATCAACTGCCGAGCCTGAACGGATTGAAGTCCGTCTGGCGATCGTAAAAATCTTCGCGCTCGGCGTGTTTCAGCCACGCGACGATCTTGTAGGTGACCGGCGTGAACGCGACCTCGACGCCGACCTTGGTGAGAAACTGCGCGAGCATGACGAGCGGCAGCTTGTCGTCGGGGATGATGCCGCTGCCGTAAAACGCCAGCGGATAAAACAGCAGGGAGTCGACACCCTCGCCGAAGATCGTCGAGCCGATGGTGCGCGTCCACAGCCGGCGGCCGCCGGTCCAGATTTTCATTTTGGCCAGCACGTACGAATTGACGAATTCGCCGCAGACGAAGGCGATCAGGGACGCCAGCGCGATGCGCCAAGTCGAGCCGAAGGCGACTTCGTAGGCGGGCTGGTTGTGCCAGAACGGCGCCGGCGGCAGTTGCACGATCACCCATGCCATGACCGAGGCAAAGGCGAGCGCGGCAAACCCCGCCCAGATCACGCGGCGCGAGCGCGCGTAGCCGTAGACTTCGGTGAGGATGTCGCCGAAGACGTAAGAGATCGGAAAAAACAGCACGCCGGCGCCGAAGGTCAGCACGCCGAGCAGCGGCGCGTCGATCTGCGCGATTTTCGCCGGGCCGATCAGGTTCGAACACACCAGCACGGTGACGAACGCAACCATCACGAGGTCGAAATAGCGGAACGAGCGCGTTTCGGTCATGCTGCGGATTCCAAAAGGGAAAGCCGGTATTTAGCCACAGCGACGGATAATTGCAAACACGACCCTGTCGGCGCACGGGCCTTTCGCGCGTTATGGTTGCCATGAGGAGGCGTGCCTGATGAACATTTTGATGCGTTGGACGACGGGGTTCGCGGCGATGCTTGCGCTGCTGCTGTCGGGCTGTGCCGGGCTGCCCGCGGGCATGGAGGCGCCGAGCGTGACGATTGCCGATTTCGGCGCCGGCGGCGGCGGTTTCTTCGAGCAGCAGTTCAATCTGAAGCTGCGCGTGCAGAATCCGAACAATACGGAACTCAAAATCGACGGCGTGGCGTTCACCCTCGAACTCAACAACGCGCCGTTCGCTACCGGGGTCGGCAATCAGGCGGTGACGGTGGAGCGTTTCGGTTCTGCCTTCCTGCCGGTCGAAGGCTACAGCTCGCTTGGCAGCATGCTGCGGCAGGTCGGCGGTTTTCTGCAGGGCGACCTGCGTGCGCTGCGTTATCGCATCAAAGGCAATCTCAGTCTGGCGGGCGGCCTGCGCATACCGTTCGACCGCAGCGGCGAATTCGATTTCAGCGCGATCTCGCCGAAGTAAGGCGGCGCGCAAATGCGCAGCGTCGCGGCAGGCGCACTCGCGCCGATATAATGCGACATTCGCGCGCACAGGAGCTTTGCAATGCATTACTACGTCGGCAAATACGATGCATCGCGGTTTGCAGTGCCCGACACGTATGCCGGCCATTCCAGGGGGTTCGAACGCGTCAGTCTGGTGAACCGCGCAACCGGATCGGTGCATACCGAGGCCTGCATGTCGCGGCTGCAGCCCGGCGGCAGCATCGAAACCTGCGTGCATGCGTATGAGAAGGGCATCTACGTATTCGAAGGCGAAATCGAGTTGCTGCGCGCCGGCGAGCACATCCGTCTGCCGGCTGACGGTTATGCATTGATTCCCTACGCGGCGCCGCATGCGATTCGAAATGGCGGCGCGCAGGCTGCGCGCTGGTTCGAAATACTCGCGCCCCAACCCAAGCCGCCGGGTTCGTTCAAGGATACTTTCTTTACCGGGGAC
>JANXSE010000052.1 GCA_025356695.1 Betaproteobacteria bacterium | reverse complement strand
GATAACCGCGGTCGTGCAGCTCGTTGTAGGGCACGTCGAAGCGGCGCAGATATTCCCAAACGTCCTTCGCCGTCCAGTCGGCCAGCGGATTGAATTTCTGCAAGCCGTATTCGCGATCCGCCTCGCTTGCCGCCAGTTGATTGCGGCTGGCCGCCTGTTCGCGGCGCAAGCCGGTGATCCACGCGCGTTGACCGGCCAGCGCGCGGCGCAGCGGCTCGACCTTGCGTAATGCACAGCAGCGCTTGCGCAATTCAACACTGCGGTAAAACGGGTTGGCGCCCTGCGCGCGGTGAAATTCTTCCAGCGCGACCGCGTCAGGATAAAAAATGTTGAATGCGATGCCGTAGCGTTCAGCCGCGCGGCCGATCAATCGATGCGTTTCTTCGAGCAGGCGGCCGGTGTCGAGCGTGATAATCCGGATGGCGGCGTGGCGCTGCGCAATCATGTCGGTCAGCACCATGTCCTCGGCGCCAAAACTCGATGCAAACACCGCGGGCGCGTATTCGTGCACGGCGGTTGCCAACAAGGTTTCGGCGGCTGCAATTTTTACGTCGAGTGACATGATTCGGCTGTCTGAATTAAGGCCGAAGCTTAGCGCTGAATTTATATATCTATTAAATATATTTATGCTGCCCACGTGTTGGCCTGGGCAGGTGAACATCTGCTCTGTAGCGGTATAGTTGGTGGGCACCAACCACTCGGAACCTGCGATGAAATATCACCGCGTAACCGTTTTTGCGCTGCTTATAGCCAGTCTGCATATCGGCGCTTCCGAAGGCGCCCTGTCCGTCTATCCCGACCGCCCGGTGCGTCTGATCGTGCCCTTCCCGCCGGGTGGCGCGAACGACATCGTGGCGCGACTCGTCGCGCAAAAACTTGCCGAGTCATGGGGCAAACCGGTGGTCATCGACAACCGCGGCGGCGCCGGCGGCAATATCGGCATGGAAACCGGCGCACGCGCCAACCCCGACGGTTACACGCTCACCATCGGTTCGAACAGCACGCTGGCCACCAATGTCGTGCTCGAACCCTCACTGCCGTTCGACCCGCGCCGCGATTTCGCACCTGTGTCGCTGATCATCACCGCTGCGAACGTTCTCGTCGTGCATCCCTCGCTACCCGCAGCATCGACCGCCGAATTCATCAAGCTGGCGCGTTCAAACAAGCGCAAACTGAATTTTTCGTCGTTCGGCGACGGCAGCTCGGCGCATCTCACCGGAGAGATGTTCAAAAACGCGGCGGGCGTCGACATGGCGCACATCCCGTACAAAGGCGGCGGCCCGGCACTCGCTGCAGTGATGGGCGGCGAGGTGCAATGCACCTTTGCCAATCTGTCGGTGGCGCTGCCGCAGGTCAAAGGCGGCAAGGTCAAAGCCATTGCGGTCACGAGTACTCGACGCGCCAGCGCGCTGCCGGAAGTGCCCACACTGTCGGAATCGGGCGTGCCGGGCTTCGAAGCAACCGCCTCGGTCGGACTGCTCGCCCCCGCGGGCACGCCGCGTGCGCTGGTGCTGCATCTTAATCAGGACGTGCATCGGGTGGTCAACGAAACGACGATGCGCGAGCAACTGCTGGCACGGGGATTGGAAATTGCGCTTTCGACGCCGGAAGAATTCGCGCGTTACATCCGCAGAGAAATCGAACGCTGGGGCAAAGTGGTACGCGAAGCCGGCATCGGCGTGAAGTAGGCGCTATATCTCGGCCAACAGCGCTTCCGAAGAAATCACCCATCCGAACAGCGGCAGGATTTTTTCGCATTCGATGCGATGCAGCTCCGGGTCCGGGCTTGCACAGCAATCCTCGATCACTTTCACGAACAAGCCGGCGTCGTCGGCATAACGTGCCGCGCTGTCCACCACCATGTGGGTGTAACAACCGGTCAGCGCCACGGTATCGACGCCCTGCCGCTGCAGCCAGGTCAGCAACTGCGTGTTGTAAAACGGGTTCACCGCGCGCTTGGTATGCACGATCTCCGACGGCAGCGGCTTGATCTCCTCTGGAAACTCCGTGCCCCAGGTGCCGATGACGATGCCGTTGATCTTTTTCAGGTGCTCGAGGCGTGCCGAACGGCTGATCGCATCGGCGTAATCGGCGCGAAAACCGACGTTGACGAAGGCCACCGGCAGGCCCTGCGCGCGAAATGCCGCCAGCAGTTTTGCAATCTTCGGCAGCAATTGCCGCTGCTCGACGACTTTGGCAAAGCCCTGCGAACCGACCTTGCCTTTGGCATCGACGAGTTCGTTTTGCACGTCGAGAACAAGCAATGCGGTTTTGGACATGCAGTCTCTTTTCGGGTGGTCGGTCTGGAATGCGCACACGATCGACGCGGCAATACCACGCCGCGCGGCGACACGATCAAGCGTCAGTCGCAGCGCCCGCCGTCGTCGGGACGCCAGGGATTGTTGAAGGTGCTCAGCGACTCAAGAAAAACCACGAGATCGGTCTGTTCGCGTTGTGTCAGATTCAACGGCACGGCGGGCCGCCCGTCCTTTGCGTGCGCGCGCACCGGATCGACATCGGCGTAGTGACGCACGACTTCGGCGATCGTTTCGACGCGGCCATCGCGGCCATAGGGTGCGGTCAGCACGAGATTGCGCAACGACGGCACCTTGAAGTCACCCTGCACGATTTTTTCCATGGCAACTTTTCGCGTATGCCCGCCAGTCGCGCCCGATGCGTCATCGTTATAGCGGCCGAGCAGATTGAACGGGCTGGCGACGAGCTGGCGCACGCCCTCGGGGCGGCCGGGATCGGGTTTGCCCTGCGGTTTGAATTGCGACAGGCCGGTGGTGAAAAACTCGCCGCTGGTGAAATTGGGACCGCTGTGGCAGTTCGTGCAACCGCCTTTGCCGATGAACAGCTTCAGCCCGCGCAATGCCGGCTCCGAA
>JANXSE010000048.1 GCA_025356695.1 Betaproteobacteria bacterium | reverse complement strand
GTCGGTGAAATAGAGTTCCTTGGTCACCGGGTTCCAGTCGAAACCAACCGAGTTGCGCACGCCGCGCACCACCACCTCAGGGTCGCTGCCGTCGAGATTGAAGCGGCGTATCTGCCCGTTGGTCGCCGGCGGTTCGCAGATGTTGCACGGCGAACCGACGTTGACGTAGAGCTTGTTGTCGGGGCCGAGGCCCATGAACTTCCAGCCATGCGACTGGTGATTCAGAAAATCGCTGTAGATCACCACCGGTTTCGGCGGATTATCGAGGTTGTCCTCGATGTTTTCCATTTTCGAAATGCGCGTGCCTTCGGCGATGTAGAGCGTGCCTTTGTGAAACGCCAGTCCGTTCGGACGGTCAAGGCCCGAGGCAATCACCTTGTTTTCACGTTTGCCGTTGCGATCGACTACCGCCCACACCTTGTCGAGCAGGCGGTTGCTGACGAACAGCGTGCCCTTGTCGCCCATGCGCATCGAGCGCGCATTGGCGATACCGCTGGTATAGACCTCGACCTTGAAGCCCTTCGGCACTTTCAGGTCACCCACCGGCAATTTGTCTTCAGCCACCGGAAACGGCAGCGGCGGCGTATTGCGCAACTGCTTTTCAACTTCGGCGTTCGGCACATCGGGCCGGCCCGGCACCGCGGTCGGCACCGGCTGCATCGGCGGAATCGGCTTTACCGCTTCGGCGGGTTTCTGCTCGCCGGCGTTTTGCGCCAGCGCAGGCATACTGACCAACGTCGCGATCAGCAAAGATCTCAATACAAGTGTGAATGACGGATTCATATCGGCTCCTCCGGAAAGTGTGATTTGAAGGCGCGTACACCGCGCTCTTACCCGCTTGAGCGGCCATTGTGCCACAGTGCCGCAAAAAGAAACGCCCGCGTGCTTGACACCGCAGGCTCGCCGGTGGGATAGTTTTCGCGGGGCCCGGCTGACGACACAGATCGCTCATGCCCAAGGGGGGGAAATCATGCAGAGGATCACGCGCACAGGTATTGCGGCAGCCGCCGCATTTCTGCTCGCGCCGGCAATGCCGTTACACGCCCACCACGGTGTCGCCGCCTACGATATGGCCAACATGAGCACCCTGAAGGGGGTGGTGCGCGAATTCGAGTGGGCCAATCCGCACGCCACTATCTGGTTTGATGCGCCCGACGACAAGGGGGCGATGCGCAAGTGGGAGATTGAAACCAACAGCCCCAATCTGCTCAATCGTGCCGGCTGGACGCGCGATACCATCAAACCCGGCACGCCAATGGCAATTCACGGATTCAAGGGCAAAAACGATGCGCCCACTATGCGGCTTGAAAAAATCGTTTTGCCCGACGGCCGCGAAATCACGCCGGCCAACGTGAACGCCAGCGCCAAGTAAACGGAAATACGCGCACCAAACCGTTCGTCGCCACAGGAGCAAGCGGACATGCAACAGTTGGTCGAATGGTGCCAGTGGCTTGAGCGCACGCTGATCGCGACGCGCATACGCGAGTCACTGTGGGTGTTTCCGGCAATTGAAATCACGCATTTGCTGGCAATGATCGTGTTCGTCAGCACGGTCGGCGCACTAGACCTGCGCCTGCTCGGCATCGCCTCGAAACGTGAGCGTGTTTCGCAACTGGCGCAGCGCCTGCTGCCGTGGACGTTTGCCGGATTCTTCGTCATGACCCTGACCGGCACCCTGCTCTTCATGTCGAACGCGGCGAAACTATACGTCAACAATCCGGCGTTTCAGATCAAGATGCTGCTGATCGTTCTTGCCGGTGTCAATGCACTGGCGTTTCACATGACTATTTATCGCCGCGTCGCGTCGTGGGACATGTCGCCGGTCACGCCGCTCGCGGCTCGCCTCGCCGGCGCCTCATCACTGCTGCTGTGGATAGGCGTGGTTGGCACCGGTCGCTGGACCGGCTTCATATAAACCAAAACGGCGGACCTGTTCATGCGAAATTTCGCCGCCATCCTGCTGTTTGTATTCGCCACGCTGGCGGCAGGCAGAGCGGCGGCGGCCGGCGCCGATATATTCGGCGTATGGTCGCCGCGCGGGCAAACCAATACCTTCAGCCCGACCGACCCGCAAATGCGCAAAGGCGACGACATGCCGATGCAGCCGTGGGCTGCCGAGAAATTCAAAAATACAAAAAGCGGTTACGGCCCGAATGCAACACCCGACTCGGAAGATCCGACTTTTCAGTGTTACCCGCCGGGCATGCCGCTGATCCTGCTGATTCCGTTTCCGGTGGAAATCATCGAGGCAAAAGACCGCATCATCATGTATTTCGAATTCAGCAATTTGATGCGGCAGATTTACATGGACGGGCGCGATCATCCGAAAGATCTGATGCCCAGTTATATGGGCCATTCGACCGGCCGCTGGGAAGGCGACACGCTGGTCGTTGACACTGTCGGCCTTACCGACAAATCGTGGCTCGACCGCGTCGGCCATCCGCATTCGGATGCACTGCATATCGTCGAACGCATCCGCCGCCTCGACAAGGACACGCTGGATTTCGATCTGACCTTTGACGACGTCAAGGCCTACACGAAACCGTGGAAAGGCAAGCGGCAATACACTTTCCGGCCGGGCTGGGAAATCATGGAATACGTTTGCGCCGACAATTTCGTCAAGGCGCCGCCGAAATCTGCTAAATAGAACAAACACAGGAGCACTCCATGCGTATCGCCGGGATTCGATATTTTTTTGCCGCGCTGGTCGTTTTTCTGGTGCCCGCCGTCCTGCATGCGCAGGACGTACCGAAATACAAAGTCGATGCGGGCTGGCCGAAGCCGCTGCCGAACAAATGGATGATCGGCCAGGTCAGCGGCATGGCAGTCGACAAACACGATCGCATCTGGGTGCTGCAGCGCCCACGTACGCTCACACCCGACGAAGCGTGGGCTGCGCAAAACCCGCCGAAGGCCGATTGCTGCATGCCCGCGCCAGCTGTGCTGGTGTTCGACATCGACGGCAATCTGCTCAAATCCTGGGGCGGCCCCGGCCACGTGCCGGACTGGCCGGTTTCGGAGCACGGCATCCACGTCGACGCACAGGAGAATGTATGGCTGGCAGGTGCCGGCGAAGGCGACATCGTGCTGAAGTTCGACAACGACGGCAAATTCCTGATGAAGATCGGCGAGCGCGCCAAAGGCAAGCAGCTGCAGGACAATCAGGCGGCGCAGCCGGGCCGCATTGCCGGCATGGAAGTCGATGAGTCGGCGCGTGAAATCTATCTCGCCGATGGATATTTGAATCGCCGCG
>JANXSE010000041.1 GCA_025356695.1 Betaproteobacteria bacterium | reverse complement strand
ACGCAGAGGATCGAACATGCAGCCCGCGCCGCAAGAACGCCCATTTTGGCAAGCTGTCGTAGCGCAGGCGACCCGCCCGCAAAGGCCTGCACGCGTCCGTACGTGTCCCGGTCACCGCACCGCCGATGCTATAATTTTTTTACCGCTTCTTTGCGAAATTTGTCCATGATCAAGCTGGCCGGTTTCGAGATCGTACGGTTCGCCGACACGCCGTGGCAAAAGCGCGTGCGCTTCGACGGCCGCGAAAGCCGCTTTGCGATGTACAACGACGACCTCGAAAACGGCCTGCGCATGTCGATCGTCGAATATCCGCTGGGCTCGGTCGAGCCGCGTCACGTGCATCCGGGCACGCACGCCACCACCGTCGTCAAGGGCCGCGCGCTGATCGACGGCCTCGAATTGAAACCGCTCGACTGCATTCTCGGCCCCAGCCACGAGCCGCACGGCCCGCTCGAATATCCGGACAGCTGCACACTGTTTTCCTGCTTTCAGGGCAGCAACGACCACAGCGCGGTTGGCGAACTCGGCAGCGAACGCCACTATCGATTGATCCAGGCACCGACGATTGAATGGCGCGATGCCGGCCCCGGCATGCAGGACAAGGTCCTCGTCGATCACGGCGCCGGCCGGCTGCTGCTGCGCGCCGTGAAGTTCGCGCCGGGCGCAACGCTGGCGGCGCATACGCATCCCTACATGCAGGCCTCGCTGATCGTCGAAGGCGGCGCCGTCATCGACGGCGAAAGCTTCGGCGTCTGGGACTACTTCTACCAGCGCAAGGGCATCGAACACGGGCCCATGCAGTTTCCGCAAGGCGCCACATTGCTTTCAGTGGCGATGCGCTGACCGCTCAGGCCGGCCAGTCCAGCCACGCGCACAGCGCGCGGCCCATGATCGATTCAAGATCGCGCGCCGGCAGCCACGGCATCTCTTCAGTAAACATCGTCACGCCCTCGCGATAGCTGCACGGCAGCCGCGACAGATCGCTGCCCCAGAACATGCGCTGCGGCCCGAACGCATCATAAGCGCGCCGGATGTACGGATGCAGGCGCGCAAACGGATACGTGTCGTTCGTATACAACGGCAGGCAACTCACCTTCACCGCGATGTTCGGCAGGCGCGCCAGCGCCAGCACCTGATCGAATTCAGCGAACGCGCGCTCATCGCGCCCTTCGGTGAGGCCGAAATGATCGAGTGCAATCCGCAGTCCCGGATGGCGTTCCGCCAATTGCGCCACGTACGGCAGATCGTGATGCGCCACCAGCAGCATCGCCGGCAGGTTGTGGTGCTCGGCGTACGCCCACAACCAATCGAGCTGCCCCTCCACCAGCCACGGCCGCTGATGCGGACGATGGAAGGTAAAACGCACGCCGCGCACTGCCGGTTCGTCACGCCACGCCTCGACAATATCGCGCGCATCCGGCGCATCGGGATCGAAACGCCCCATCACCGTAAAGCGATCGGGATGCGCGTGTGCCGCGGCGATCACAACGTCGTTGCGCGCGCCTTCGAACACCGGCGAGATCAGCACCGCGCGATCAACACCGGCCGCATCCATTTCGCGCAACAGATCGTTCGCAGTAATCGGCTGCGGCTTGTGCGCCGCCGGCAGGTTCGGATCGGCCGCCGGCCACGGCCGCTGCGGCGTGTGCGCCGCCCAGATATGCACCTGCGAATCGACGATCAGCATGACGGCACCGCGATGAATGAAAGCGCCGAGTTTAAAGACGGGGCGCGAGTGCGTCCACGTAACCATTCGAATTGGAGAAAATCTATTTTTCGACACACCTAATGAGAAGGTCCCTGCCCCCGCGCAGCGGGGGCAGGACAGGATGGGGGCGTTGGGCATCGTTCATCGCCGCAAGCACAAATCATCGCCCGCAAACTGCTAGTATTGCCCCACAACAATCATTCATCGCATCACGGAGGATCACCGTGCGTCACGCCACTCTTCTGATGTCCGCCCTATTTGCCGCTGTTGCCACCGGCAATGCACAGGCGCAAACCTTCCCCGCCAAATCCGTACGCCTGATCGCACCCTTTCCCGCGGGCGGCGGCACCGACATCCTCGCGCGCATGATCGCGCGCAAACTCGGCGAAGACCTCGCGCAATCCTTCGTCGTCGATAACCGCACCGGTGCGGCCGGCATCATCGGCACCGAAGCAGTGGCGCGCGCCGCGCCCGACGGATACACGCTCTTGATGGGCACCACCGGCACGCACACCACCAACCCCGCCGTGTTCGCCAAACTGCCCTACGATCCGGTCAAAGACTTCGCGCCGGTATCGCTGGTCGGCAACGCACCCTTCGTGCTCGTCGTGCATCCGTCGATTCCGGTGAAGTCGCTGCGCGAACTCATTGCGCTGGCAAAAGCCAAACCCGATTCACTGACCTACTCGAGCTCGGGCATCGGCGGCATTGCGCATCTCGGTTTCGTCGCGCTCAACACCGCCGCCGGCACGCGCATGATTCATGTGCCCTATAAAGGCTCGCCGCTGCAGACGCAGGCCGCCGTCGCCGGTGAAGTCGCGCTGGCCTTCGATTCGATTCCGGTCACGCAACCCTTCATCAAATCCGGCCGCGTGCGCGCGCTTGGCATCGGCTCGGCCAAACGTTCAGCCTTGTTGCCTGAGGTGCCCAGCGTCGCCGAAGCCGGCCTGACCGGATACGAACTCGCTTCGTGGTACGCGATCTTCGCGCCGGCCGCCACGCCGCCGGACATTATTCGCACGCTCAATCGCGCAATCGGCAAAGGCCTCGAAGGCAACGCGATGCGCGATCAGTTCGCCACGCTCGGCGCAGAACCGTCCGGTGGATCGCCGGAAGATCTCGCCGCGACGGTGCAGAGAGATTTGAGGAAGTGGGCGAAGGTGGCACGCGACGGCGGCGTCAAACCCGAATAGCCGCAGTCTTGTGCCGCGCGCGTCAAGCCTTCGCCGCCACCGTCAACCCATGCGCCTGATGCTTCTCGATCAGTTGCGCGACCAGCCCTGACGCTTTGACGTCCTCAATGTAGGCCGCGAGATAGGCAGCAGCAGCGGAACGCCCCCTCGGCACACCGGCCGCCTGCTGCACGGCAGTGAAGCGGCCTTCGAGCAGAATCGAACCCGGCAGGTTCTTGTGATCGGTGATCAGGCGCGGGCGCAGGCCGGCGAGCGCGTCGAGTTTGTCGGCGACGAATTGCTTGAAGGCATTGTCGGCGCCCTTCGCGTGCAGCAGTTCGGCGTTCTTCAGGCTACGCACCAGATAAAGATCGTAGGCCGCTTTCTCCGGCACGATGATGCGCACGCCCTTGCGGTCGACCTCTTCGACCGATTTGATTGCCGAGCCCGGCGGCAGCAGATAGGTCGCTTCGATTTCCACATAGGCCGGGCTGAAGTCGATCAGCTTGGCGCGCGCCGGTTCGTCGCCGAGAAAGCCGACGTCCCAGATGTCGGTGGGCGCCGCTTCAGCGAGTTCGCCCGGTGACGGATAACCGATGATCTCGGCTTCGGCGCCGATGCGCCGCGCCAGTTCGCGGCCGAGGTCGACGGCCACGCCGCCGGGCGCGCCGGTCTGCGGATGTTTGTGCGTCAGCAGAAAATTCGAGAAGTTGATGCCGACGCGCAGTTTGCCTTTCGGCGTCAGTTCGGCGCGGGCCTGTGCAGAGCATTCGATCATGACTATCACCTGATGTGGAAATTCGCTGGAGGGCTGAGAGTAGCCAAGATGCCGCGCCCGCGCAATCTACCCATTCTGTGGGGTGCGCACTGCGCACCATTCGACACCCTGAGACGTGCGCGCTGCGCACCCTACGCCCGATTGCGCTAAACTGTGTTTCCGAATGCCACCTCCGGCGCCGTGTGCGCCCCGCCCGCATGACCATGCTGCATCACATCGATACGATCCGCGCGGTTCGCCAGCGACCATGGTGAATCCGCCTGATGCCGCGCGTCGCGCGCTCCCCTCGGTTGACCGCCTGCTGCAACAGCCGCGCGTAGCCGAACTCATCACGCAGTACGGACGACCGCTGGTCGTCGAAGCCATCCGCTCAGTCATCGACGCGCAGCGCGCGGCGATGGCGCAAAATTCAACCGTTGCCGACGAAGCCACATTGATCGGGCGTTGCGCCGAACATCTCGCCGCGGCGATGCGCCCGTCGATGCGCCCGGTGTTCAATCTGACCGGCACCGTGCTGCACACCAATCTCGGCCGCGCGCTGGTCGGCACAATCGCCGCCGACGCCGCGTATCAGGCGATGACGCGC
>JANXSE010000007.1 GCA_025356695.1 Betaproteobacteria bacterium | reverse complement strand
ATGCATTTGCGCGGCCTGTTGCCCACCAGCCGCCTGCTGGTGACCGATCTCGACGTGCCGGTCACCCAGATCATGGTGGCCGATACGATCCGTTTTCAGGCAAACGAAAAAGCGCAGGATGCCGCGCAGGCTTTCGAGCGCTACGACCTGGTGTCGGCGCCGGTGGTCGATGCCGACGGGAAGCTGATCGGCCGCGTGACGGTGAACGTGGTGGTTGACTTCATTCGCGAGGAAACCGAAAGCGAGATGTTGTCCGCCGGCGGTTTGCGTGAAGAGGAGGATTTGTTTGCCTCGGTGTGGAACAGCGTGAAAAACCGCTGGACGTGGCTTGCCATCAATCTGGTCACCGCGTTCATTGCCTCGCGGGTGATCGGTGCGTTCGAGAGTTCCATCACCAAACTGGCCGCACTCGCGGCACTGATGCCGATTATTGCGGGGATCGGCGGCAACTCCGGCAATCAGACCATCACAATGATCGTGCGGGCGATGGCGCTCAATCAGATTTCGCTGGCGAATGCAGGAAAACTTTTTGCCAAGGAAATCAGCGTGAGCTTCATCAATGGTTTGCTGTGGGGGGCTGTGGTGGGGTTGTTTGCCTTCCTGATTTACCATAGCGTGCCGCTGGGCTTGGTCATGACCGGTGCGATGGCGCTGAACCTGTTGTTGGCCGCAGTGGTGGGCGTTACGGTGCCGCTGGTTATGCAGAAACTCGGTCGTGACCCGGCGATTGGTTCAAGCGTCATGATTACGGCCATTACCGACAGCGGTGGTTTTTTTATTTTCCTCGGCCTGGCCACCATTTTTCTGGTCTGACGCGCCGGCATGACGCGCAGCGATACCGGATGGTTGCGCGCAAGGTTCTGTTGATATGTCCAACGTGAAATTACAACAGGCATTCAGCCGCTTCAATGCCGGCGATCTGGCCGGCGCCGATCGTTTATGCGGCGAGATTCTGGCGGTGCAGCCGCAAACCGCTGATGCACTGCATCTGCAGGGGGCCATACGCATGATGGAAGGCAGGGCGGCCGAAGCGGTCGCTTTGTTCCAGCGCGCCGCCGGCATCAAGGGCGATGACGCTGCCATATTTGAAAATCTCGGCCTGGCCAACCTGACGGCGGGGCGGTATGCGGACGCGGAACGGGCGCTGCGCACGGCGCGGCGCCTCGGGGCCGGCCACGGCATGCTGTATATGCGCCTCGGGCTTGCAGTCGGCGCGCAGGGGCGGCTGGATGACGCGGTGGCGTTGCTGCATAACGCAGCGGCCCTGTTGCCCGAGGATGCGAATGTACAACTGAATCTCGGCAATGCGCTGGCAGAATCCGGGCGGCTGGATGACGCAGTGCAGTGTTATGGCCAGGTGCTGGCGCAGCATCCGTCGCATGCCGATGCGCGGTTCAATCTCGGCGCTGTATACAGGCGCATGGGCCGTTCGGATGATGCTGAGCGCTGCCTGCGTGAAGTGTTGGCGCAGGAACCTGCTTATGCAGATGCTTACACCAGCCTTGGCTTGATCCATGCGGAACGCGGCGACATGGATGAGGCCATCGTTTGCTACCGGCGCGCGCTTGAACATGCGCCCGCGCAGATCCAGGCGCTGAACAATCTTGGCAATGCATTGGCCGCGCGCGGCGATCATGCGCAGGCCGAGGATTGCTACCAGCAGGCACTCGCGGCTGTACCAAATGAACCGGATACCTGCGTCAATCTGGGGAATTTGCGTTCCGACCAGGGCCGGCCGGCGGAGGCTCAGGCCTGTTATGAAAAAGCACTCGGCAGCCCCGCGGAAATCGACGCCCTGACCAATCTTGGCAAATTGAGCCGGCAGCAGGGGCGCTATCCGGAAGCATTGAGTTTTTTACGCCGAGCGCTCGGCGCCAATCGGGATGGCGCGGGGATCATGGCCGAAATCGCCGGCACTTATCGCGACGCGGGGGATTTCGAGCAGGCCGTTGCGTGGTATCGCAAGGCGGTCGGAATCGCGCCCGACGACGCGGCAATTCTGCGGGAGTTCGGTGACGCGCTCAAAACCTGCGCACGCTTTGACGAGGCGGCGCAACTATACGGTCGCGCGCTTGAATTGAAACCTGATGGTTTCGCCGCGTTGGGCGGGCTCATATACGTCAAACAGCAGATGTCGGATTGGAAGGGTATCGAGGCGCTCTGGATGCGGGCGCAGCGCGACGCCATTACAAAGCCCGATTCCGGTATTACCCCGTTCAGCATTCTTGCGCAGCCGACAACACCAGCAGAACAGCTTGCCTGCGCGCGCGCGTGGGCCCGCGCGGAAACCGCATTAATCGCAGGTCAACGCGGGCAACTGGGATTCGAGTTCGAACAGCGCCATGCGCGGCCGGAAAAACTGCGCATAGGTTATCTATCATGGGACCTGCATGAACACGCGACGTCCTATCTGATCGCAGAATTGTTCGAATTGCATGATCGCAAGCGTTTCGAAGTATTCGCCTATTCCTACGGGCCTGAGGACGGTAGCGCGATTCGTGCCCGCATGCACGCTGCCGCTGACGGCTTCATTGATATTGCCGAACTGTCGCACGTGTCTGCCGCGCGCGCGATTTATGAGAATCACATCGATATATTGGTAGACCTCAAGGGCTATACGCAGGGCGCACGGGCGCAAATCATGGCGCTGCGACCGGCCCCCGTGCAGGTCAACTGGCTGGGCTACCCGGGCACGATGGGCATGGAACAGATTGATGCCATTATTGCGGACCCATTCATCCTTCCTGAAGGAGCGGAGGCGGATTACAGCGAAAAAATCGTGCGCTTGCCGGATTGTTATCAAATAAACGATCGTCGGCGTGAAATCAGCGCGAATTCGATGACACGCGCAGACTGTGGCCTTCCATCGGCGGGTTTTGTTTTTTGCTGCTTCAATCAATCATACAAAATTCTGCCGGACGTTTTTGCCGCTTGGATGAGGGCGCTGTCAGCGGTCCCTGGAAGCGTGTTGTGGCTGCTCGAGACCAACCCATGGGCGGTAGAAAACCTTCGTCATGCAGCGACCAGCGCGGGGGTCGCAGCGGAACGCCTGATATTTGCGCCGCGCCGCCCGTTAAGCGAGCATTTGGCACGCTATCGCCTTGCTGATATCGCCCTGGATACGTTTCCCTATACCTCGCACACCACCGCGAGTGACGCCCTGTGGGCCGGGTGCCCGCTGGTGACCTGTGCAGGCAAAACGTTTGCATCGCGCGTCGCAGGTAGTATTTTGCATGCGGCCGGATTGCCTGAATTGGTGACCGATTCGATCGCCGAGGCGGAGCGTCTTGCCATTGCATTGGCAAATGCTCCCGCCGACCTCGCCGCACTGCGCGCCCGTCTGGCGGCAAATCGTGATAGTTGCGCTTTGTTTGACTCACCGCGCTTCGTGCGCAATCTGGAAGATGCCTTTGACGGGCTGTGGGCCGGTCAATTCTTAATGGCCTAGTCGCCCGGGTATTTGCGCGGCGACTTTCGGGACGCCGGGAAGTTTGCAAGATCCGGTGCACCCGCGGGCCGATACGCAATCATCGGTTAGTCCAGCATCGCTACGACGCAATGGCGGCGAGTGCCTGCGGTCTGCATTCTTAACTTGCAGGGATCAATCTCGTTACGGGTTGTTGATGCGCGCGCATCGCTTTTCTGAGCGAATCAGAAAAAACAAAAAATACAAAGACTTGAGAATTTTTCTGCGGGAGGATGCAGAAACTGCAGGGGAGAAGGGGGCTGACCCAGGGAATTTCTAAGGGAGAGTGGTGCTGCTAAGGCCGCGCTGGATGCAGCCAGGTAAAACTATAAGAGCAATAACGGGAGCTGGGGAGCCCAGCTCCCGCTCAAGCAACTTACGTTACTTCTTCTTTTTCTTTGCAACTTTCTTGGCTTTTTTCTTCGCTGCCATGGTGATCTCCTTACGAGTTATGTAGTTGGCTTTCGTGCAAACAACATTTGTTTCTGCACTCCCAAATCGTCGATCACGTTGTTGCTGTGACTCCTGTTTTGTTTCCAAACCAGGATTACAACGCTTGGTGCGCCAATTCTAAGCTACGTTCAAAAAAAAATGCAACACTTTTGTAAAGGAATTTGATGATTGATCGAAATGTTGTTGCATGTATACCGCTGGAATTTTTATTTTCCAACCGCACATCAGCGAATTTTTTTATGCGCGAAGCAATTTTTCAGGAAAAAAATCTTGGAAATTGCAATCGAACGATGAAATTTCGACAGTTTCGCAAGTTTAAGGTGCGATTTTTTCCGTTGCGATGATCTGATCGAACGTTTCGCGCGATCTGACGATATGAAATTCGTTTCCTGTCACCATGACCTCCGCAGCGCGCGGTCGCGTGTTGTAGTTCGAACTCATCGACATGCCGTACGCACCGGCCGACATGATGGCGAGGAGGTCGCCTTCAGCCAGATTGAGTTCACGATCGCGCCCGAGGAAATCACCGCTCTCGCAAACCGGGCCGACGATTTCATAGCGGCGCGGTATGCCCTGCCGTGGCGATACGGGGCGGATGTCGTGCCACGCGTCATAGAGGGCCGGACGCATCAGGTCGTTCATCGCAGCATCAACCACGGCGAAGTTGCGGTCCTCGCCGTGTTTCAGGTATTCAACCCGCGTCAGCAGCACGCCTGTATTGCCGACCAGTGAACGGCCGGGCTCGAATAGAATTTTCTGCGGGCGTTTGCCGAGGCAGGCGCCAAGCGCTTTGATGTAGTCAGCGACCGGCGGCGGCGTTTCGTCCCGATAGCGGATACCAAGTCCGCCGCCGATATCGATATGGCTGATCTGGATGCCATCGGTAGCCAGTTGATCGACCAGTCCCAAAAGTTTTTGCAGTGCAGCGACGAAGGGCGGGATTTCCGTCAACTGCGAGCCGATATGGCAATCGATGCCATGCACACGCAGGTTGGGCATGCCGGCGGCGGCCTTATACAGCCGCAACGCATCTTCGAACGGCACGCCGAATTTGTTTTCTTTGAGGCCGGTCGCGATATAGGGATGGGTTTTTGCATCGACATCGGGGTTGACCCGCAGGCTGACGGGCGCAATTTTGCCAATCTCGCCAGCCACCTTGTTGATGCGTGTCAGCTCGCTCTCGGACTCGACGTTGAAGCAGAGGATGCCGGCCGCCAGCGCCGCGCGCATCTCGCCGGCGGTCTTGCCGACGCCGGAAAACACCACCTTCTTTGGATCGCCGCCGGCTTTGAGTACGCGCGCGAGCTCGCCGCCCGAAACGATATCGAAGCCGCTGCCGAGACGCGCAAAGACGTTCAGGATGGCGAGACTTGAATTGGCTTTGACGGCGTAGCAGACCAGATGGTCGCGCGTTGCCAGCGCATCGTCGTAGGCACGATAGGCCGATTCCAGCGCCGCCCGCGAGTAGACATAGCAGGGCGTACCGCAGTTTTCGGCAATCTGCTCCAGCGACACCCCTTCAACAAAGAGATGCTGGTCGCGTTGCGTGAAAAAAGTCACGGCGAGGTGCTGCCGGAGGTTTTCTTTTCGTCGGTTTGCGCTGCCGGGGCCGAAGCAGGCGGTTTTGCGTCCGGTTTTTGGCTCGGCACGTACAGCGGACCTTTGAGTCCGCAGGCCGATAACAGGCAGGTGATCGACAGGGTAACGAAAAGATTTCGCATGAGTGGCTTTAAAAGGCGTGTGCGCAGGAATATTAGCATAGCGATATGCGGTTACCGGTCAGGGCAGCAGGAAACGATGCGCATCCGTGCGCAGCATTTTGCGCCGTTGTGCATGATCGGGCAGGACGGCCTCGACATGGCGCCAGAACCGCGTTGAGTGGTTGGGTTCGTGCAAATGCGCCAGTTCGTGCACGACTACGTAGTCGATCAGCGCCGGCGGCATGTGGATCAGGCGCCAGTTCAGGTGCACACGGCCATGCGGATGACAGGTGCCCCAGCGGGTTTGTGCGTTAGACAGCCTGAGCAGCGGAATTTTGACCCTCAGCACCGGCGCAAAATGAACGACACGCTGCTCGAACCACTCTTTTGCATTGAGTTGCAGCCAGGCCATTGCGGCACATGCCATGGCCGCGGCGTCATCGGGGCGTGCTGGCAGCAGAAGGTTGTCGCCACGGCGCGTGGTGCGGACGTGCGTCGGATCCGGCGCAAGCCTGAGCGGTTTGCCGAGAAACGATAGTTGCGCCCCCGCCGACCAGGCGAAGGGCGGTGGCCGGCGCGCCTTCCATTCCGTCATCTTGCGCACGACCCAGCTTGCATGTGTGCTCAGGACCGACACAATGCGCTGCTGCGAGGCGCGCAGCGGCGCACCGACCCGCAGCCCATGCTCGTCGATCATCAGCGTGATGCTGCGCCGTCGCGCGCTGCGCCTGATGGTGTATTCAATCGGCTGTCCGCCGAGTTGCAAACGTTGCGGCGCCGCGTCGTCCGGTGGACGGTCGAACACGAGTGCCAGTTGTTGCTCAGGCGTGTCCAACATCGATCCGCTGCATTTCGGCTTCGATCCAGGTCTCGACTTCGCGCGTGAGCGCGTCTGCTTTACGTCCGCTGGAGTCGATCGGCGCACCGATGCTGACCGTAACCGTGCCCGGATGTTTGAGAAAGGCATTGCGCCGCCAGCAGCGTCCCGCATTGTGGGCGACCGGCAACACCGGCACGCCGGCATGGATCGCGACGGCGCTGCCGGATGATTGATACCTGCCGCGCGTGCCCGGTGCAACGCGCGTGCCCTCCGGGTAGACGATGACACAGAAACCGCGTGCGATACGGTCCTTGCCCTGCGTCAGCATCTGGCGCGCGGCCCGCGGCCCGGCGCCGCGGTTGATGGCGATCGGTGAACACATCGCCAGGCCCCAGCCAAAGAACGGGATCCACAGCAACTCGCGCTTGATCACGTACACCTGCGGCGGAAAAATCACCTGAAAGGCGAAGGTTTCCCAGGCCGACTGGTGTTTCGACAATACCACGCAGGGCCGGGTCGGGATGTTTGCGGCGCCGATTACGCGGAAATGGATGCCACAGATGTGCTGGAGCGCCAGCATCATCACGCGGGCCCACAACGATATGATGCGGTAGCGCGTGAGTGCGCTGAACGGGAACGTCAGCAGCGCGACAACGGCGTAGGGCGGCGTGAGAACGAGCTGAAAGGCGGCAAACAGGCAGGAACGCAGGACGATGCCGGCGCTCATGAGACGATAGCTTTGACCGCGGCGGCGAGATCGGCGTGGATTTGCGTGTGCGCCGGCAGTCCGCCCGCCGCCTTGGTCTGCATGCCTTTGCCGGTCAGCACCAGGATCGGTTGCGCGCCGACGGCAGCGGCAGCCTGCAGGTCGCGCAATGAATCACCCACGCAGGGCACGTCGGTGAGATCGACGTTGAAGCGGTGGGCGATGTCCTCGAACATGCCGGGTTTGGGCTTGCGGCAGTTGCAACCGGCATCCTGTCCATGCGGGCAGTAGAACACGGCTTCGACGCGGGCGCCGGCGTGTGCCAGCGCCAGATGCATCTTGTCGTGGATGGCGCACAGCGTGGCGATATCGAGAAGGCCGCGGCCGACGCCGGACTGGTTGGTCGCCAGCACGACGTTGTAGCCGTCTTGATTCAGGCGCGCAATCGCCTCCAGGCTGCCGGGAATCGGTACCCATTCGTCCGGGTTTTTGATGAACTCGGCGCTGTCGTGATTGATCACGCCGTCGCGATCGAGAATGACGAGTTTCATGCGGCAAGTTTCGAGAGGTCGGCAATCTTGTTCATCAGTCCGTGCAGTTCGCGCAGCAGGGCGATACGATTGTCGCGCTGTTTCGGGTCTTCTGCCATCACCATGACGTCGGTGAAGAAGGCGTCAACCGCGTCGCGCGTGCGGGCAAGCAGCATCAGACTGCCGGCGTAGTCACCGCTGGCAAAACGCGCCATTGCGTTGGGGCGTACCTGCGCCAGCGCCGACGCCAATGCGCGCTCGGCAGGTTCGACAAACAGCGTTGGATCGACCGTCGCGACCGCGCCTTCCGCCTTTTTGAGGATGTTGCCGATGCGTTTGTTGGCGGCGGCCAGCGAAGCGGCTTCCGGCAACGCACTGAATGCGATCACGGCGTTCAAACGTGCCGCGACTTCCTGCAGCGGCGGCTGCAGCGCGATAACCGCGTCGACTGCGTTGCGGTCGTGTCTGGTCGCCAGCTGGTTGCGATAACGTTCGAATACAAATTCGATCAGCGGCGCCTTGACGTCCTTGCCGAGCACGCCGTGTTTGAATTGTGCAGTCGCGTGATCGATTAGCGCTGCCAGTTGCAAATCGAATGCGCCGGCGCCGCTGCGCGCGCCCAGCCACTCGAACACGCTGATCACCCCGAGTGCCGCACGCCGCAGGCCGAACGGGTCTTTGTCGCCCGTCGGTTGCAGGCCGATGCCCCAGATCCCAACCAGCGTTTCAATGCGGTCGGCCAGATAGAGGCTGGCAGCCACGGTGTCGGCGGCACCGTCGTCGCCGAAGCGGGTGCGGTATTGGTTGCCGATGGCGGCGGCGATGGCGGCGTTTTCGCCGTCGGCCAGCGCGTAGTAGCGGCCCATCGTGCCCTGCAGTTCCGGAAATTCGCCGACCATGTTGGTCAGCAGGTCGGCTTTGGCCAGCCAGGCGGCGCGTTCAGCCAGTGCGGCATCGGCGCCGATCGCGCGCGCAATCACGCCGGCGAGTAACTGCACGCGCGTGGTGCGCTCAAGCTGGCTGCCGAGCTTGTTGTGATAAACGATCCGCGCCAGTTCGGGCACGCGTTCTTCAAGTCGGACTTTCTTGTCGGTTTCGAAGAAAAACCGCGCATCGGCGAGCCGCGGCCGGATCACGCGCTGGTTGCCTTCGACGATGTTCTGCGGATCGGTGAGCCGCATGTTCGAAACGATCAGGAAGCGGTTGGTCAGCTTGCCCGCCGTGTCGAACAGCGGGAAATACTTCTGGTTGGCGCGCATGGTCAGCACCAGGCATTCCTGCGGCACCGCCAGATATTCGGCTTCGAAAGTGCCGACGTAGACCGTCGGCATCTCCACCAGTGCGGTGACTTCGTCGAGCAGCGGCTCGTAATCGGCCGGCGCACCCAGCGTAGCGCCGATTTCGCCGGCGTGTTTTTGCAGCTGGGTGTAGATGTCGGCGCGACGCTGATCGAAGCCGGCGATGATTTTGCCGTCGGCCGCCAGCGCTTCCTCGTAGGCGTCCGCGGTGGCGATTTCGATGTCGCGCGCGCCCTGGAAGCGGTGGCCCTGTGTAACGCGGCCCGCTTGCAGTCCGAGAATTTCGACCGGTACGATCTCGTTACCGTGCAGTGCGATGAGGCCGTGCGCCGGGCGCACGAAATGCACGGTGGTAGCACCATCGGCGAGTTGATAGCTCATCACCTTCGGGATCGGCAGCTTGGCAATTGCGTCTTCAAGTGCCGCCTGCAAACCAATTTGCAGCGACTGGCCGGGCACGACCTGCGTATGAAAGACAAACTCTTCCTTGCCCTCCATTTTGCGTTCGACGATGCCCTCAATATTGACGTCGGCGGCATAACCTTCTTTTTCGAGGCGTTTGCGCAGAGCCGTCGTGGCATTGCCGTCAGCACCAAAAGCGACTTTCGCCGGCATCAGTTTCTTGGTTTCGCTGCGATCGCTGCCACGCCCCAGCACGCCGGCGATTTTGACGGCCAGCCGTCGCGGCGTCGCATAGACCTCGCGTGCGGCATCGGCGGGCGCGAGCCCGCGCGTGGTCAATCCGGCGGCGATGCCATTCGCAAAAGCCTCGGCCAGTTGTTTGAGCGCTTTCGGCGGCAGTTCTTCGGTCAGCAATTCGACCAGCAGGTTCGCGCTCATGCCGTCGCCTTTTCCTGTGCCGCGGCCTTCAGCGCGGCGACGTCGATGCCCAGCCGTTCGAGCTGGCCCGGTGCGCACATCGGGAAATCCTGGCGCAGACGCGAGTCGAAATAGGACTGCGACACGCTGCGAGCCAGATTGCGGATACGGCCGATGTAGGCAGCGCGCTCCGTCACCGAAATGGCGCCGCGCGCATCGAGCAGATTGAAGGTGTGTGCCGCCTTTAACACCATTTCATAGGCCGGCAATGCGAGTGCCACCGCCATCAGGCGCCTGGCTTCGCTTTCGTAGTGACCGAAATGTTCGAACAGCATCGCCGCGTTGGAGTGTTCGAAGTTGTACGTCGATTGCTCGACTTCGTTCTGGTGGAAGACGTCGCGATAGGTCACGCCCGGCGTCCACACCAGGTCGTAAACGTTCTCGACGTTCTGCAGATACATCGCCAGACGCTCGATGCCGTAGGTGATTTCACCGGTGATCGGTTTGCAGTCGATGCCGCCGACCTGTTGAAAGTAGGTGAACTGCGTGACTTCCATGCCGTTTAACCACACTTCCCAGCCGAGGCCCCAGGCGCCTAGCGTCGGGTTTTCCCAGTTGTCTTCAACCAGCCGGATGTCGTGCGCGGCCGGATCGATGCCCAGTTCCTGCAGCGAACCGATGTAGAGGTCGATGATGTCGGCGGGCGATGGTTTGAGCACCACCTGATACTGGTAGTAATGCTGCATGCGGTTCGGGTTTTCGCCGTAACGGCCGTCCTTCGGGCGGCGCGACGGCTGCACATAGGCGGCGCGCCACGGTTCGGGCCCGATGGCGCGCAGAAAGGTCGCGGTGTGCGAGGTGCCGGCACCGACCTCCATGTCGTAAGGCTGCAGCAGCGCGCAGCCGCGGTCGCCCCAGTATTGTTGCAGGCGCAGAATGATCTGTTGGAATGTCAGCATGGGCAGGCGGTCGCCCGCGATTGGTTGAGTGAGGGCGGATTTTAGCTTTTCCCGGCGGTGCGGAACAGGGCGCGCGATTGCAGGCCGCGAGAGACATCACCGTGGCTGAAACCCGGGTACGCGCAGTATCGCGTGCGATTTTGACCCGGCTATTGGCCGCTGCGGCGGAGAAAACGGCCCAGCCAGACGCCAGCCAGCAGCAGCAGCGCAACGATGATGACCGGCCAGTCCGTCCAGCGCACATAGGGCGTGACGCCGGCATAGCCCCGAACTTCGCCGCGCACCACGGTGGCAGTGAATTCCGGTGCCACACTTTGCACGTGGCCGTGCGGATCGATGATCGCGGTCATGCCGGTATTGGTGGCGCGCAGCATGGGGCGCCCGGTCTCGAGGGCACGCGCCTGCGAGATCTGCAGGTGCTGCTGTGGCGCGATCGAACGGCCGAACCACGCCACATTGCTGACATTGACGAGCAGGGTCGCCTGCGGCAGCTGGCGCGCGATCTCGGCGCCGAAAGCGTCTTCGTAGCAGATGTTCACCGCGACCTGTTGACCGGCCACCGCCAGCGGCTGCTGCGATTCGTCGCCGCGCGCGAAATCGGCCAGCGGGATTTGCGCAAAGTCGAGAAACCAGCCGAACAGAAATTTCATCGGCACAAATTCGCCGAAGGGCACCAGATGCGATTTGCGGTAGAACTGGGCGGGCGCGCTGCCGATCGACAGCACGGTGTTGAAATAGGTGCTGGCATCGCTGCGTTCCGGCACGCCGATCAGAATGTCGCCGTTTGATTTGCTCACGTGCGCTGCCAGTCCTTCGAGATAGTCGCGCGGCACGCTGTGCAGGAACAGCGGCAGCGCGGTTTCCGGCAGCACGGTCAGACGCGCGTCGTTTGCTGCAACGAAGTCGCGATAGGCCGACAGCGTTGATTGCACGCGGTCGTCGCGCCATTTCAGGTCCTGCGCGATATTGCCCTGCACCAGCGCTACCGACAGTGGTTCGCCGATCGGCGCGGTCCACGCCACGTTTTTCAGGGCAAAGCCGCCCGCCCACATTGCAACCAACAGCAGCAACCACGGTTTGTCGAGCAGCGACAACAAAACAGGCAGTGGCCGCTTGTCCGCTGATGCGAGCGCACGTTTTGCGCCGACGAGCAGCAGTGCGGCGCTGGCCAAGGTCAGCAGGCTTGCGCCATACACGCCGACCACCGGGATGTAACCGGCGAGCGGACTGGCCGGCAGTTGCGAATAACCGATTGCCAGCCAGGGGAACCCGGTAAACAGCCAGCCGCGCAGCCATTCGGTCAGCATCCAGACGGCGGGTACGGCCAGCAGCGCGACGATGTTCGACCGGCAGTCGAGCGTGCGGCAGACCCAGCCGGTGGCGGCGGGAAACAGCGCCAGGTAAGCGCACAGCAGCAAGGTCAGCGCGATGGCCAGCCACGCCGGCATCGCGCCGAAGTCGTGCATGCTGACGTAGACCCAGCTGACGCCGCAGATGAAAAATGCGAGGCCGAAAACAAAACCCGCCAGTGCGGCGGCGCGCGGGTTGGCGGCCGTTTGCCAAAGTCCGATCAGGATGGCCAGTGTCAGCACCGGCAGCACAAACCATTCGAATGGTGCGAATCCCGGCACCGTTGCGGCACCGGCCAGGGCAGCCAGGATCAGCGGGTGTTTGCGCAAAAGCGTGTCGCCTACCTGGCGCCGGCTTTCTTTTCCACCAGCAGCAAATGCAGCCTGCGGCTGTCGGCGCGCAGGACTTTGAAGTTCAAATCGTCGACGACGATCTGTTCGCCGCGTTTGGGCAGGCGGCCGAGCCGGCTCAACACCAGCCCGCCGACCGTGTCGCTGTCTTCATTGGCGTAGCGGGTACCGAAGGTTTCGTCGAAGCGCGCCAGTTCGGTGGCGGCTTTGACGCGCCAGGCGCCGCTGCGCTCGGCAATCATGTCGTCAGCGGTTTCGTCGAAATCGTATTCGTCCTCGATGTCGCCGACGATCTGTTCGAGCACGTCCTCGATCGTCACCAGTCCGGCGACGCCGCCGTATTCATCGACCACCATTGCCATGTGGTTGCGGTTGGCGCGGAAATCCTTGAGCAGCACGTTCAGGCGTTTGGATTCCGGGATGAACACCGCCGGACGCAGCATGTCGCGCACGTTGAATTCTTCTTCGCCGGCGTAAAAACGCAGAAGGTCTTTGGCGAGCAGAATGCCGATCACGCGATCGCGGTCGCCTTCGAACACCGGAAAACGCGAGTGGTTGGTCTGGATCACCAGCGGGACGAATTTGTCCGGCGCCTCTGCCACATCGATCATGTCCATCTGCGCGCGCGGAATCATGATGTCGCGCGCCTGCATCTCGGACACCTGCAGCACGCCTTCGATCATCGACAGCGCATCGCTGTCGAGCAACTGGCGTTCGTACGCCGAGCGCAGCAGTTCGATCAGCTGTTCGCGGTCTTCGGGTTCGCGCAGCAGAAAGGCGCTGATGCGTTCAAGCCAGCCCGCTTTGGGTGTCGGCGTGTCGTCGCTCATGATTTTTTCGCCGTTTCAGTGCGGTAGGGGTCGTCGTAGCCGAGTTTTTTCAGGATGCGCGCTTCAAGCCGTTCCATGCGTTCGGCGTCGCTGGTGCGGATGTGGTCGTAACCCTGCAGGTGCAGCACGCCATGCACCGTGAGATGTGCGTAATGTGCGGCGACGCTGATCTTCTGCGCGCGCGCCTCGCGCTGTACGACCGGCGCGCAGAGGGCGATGTCGCCGGCCAGCGGGTGCTGGTCCGCATAGACAAAGGTCAGCACATTGGTGGCGTAATCGCGGCGGCGGTAACTTTTGTTGAGCGCGCGCGCTTCGCGTGTATCGACGATCCGCAACGTGATGCGCGCTTTGCGCCTGAGCGCCGCCGTGGCCCAGCGCAGAAAGTGCGCGCGCGACGGAATCGCGGCGGCGCTGCTAGCGATTTGCACGGTCACACCCGCCTCAGGCGTCGGTGCGCGTTTGCGCTTTGGTGTGGCGCTCATAGGCGTTGACGATGCGTTGAACAAGCGGGTGGCGCACGACGTCGCTCGATTGAAAGCGGGTGAAGGCGATGCCGCGCACGCGTTTGAGAATGACCGCCGCCTCGGTGAGGCCGCTCTTGTGGCCGCGCGGCAGATCGACCTGGGTTACGTCGCCGGTGACCACCGCACGACTGCCGAAGCCGATGCGGGTGAGGAACATTTTCATCTGCTCGGGCGTGGTGTTCTGCGCCTCGTCGAGAATCACAAATGAATGATTGAGCGTGCGACCGCGCATGAAGGCGAGCGGCGCCACCTCGATGACACTGCGCTCGAACAGCTTGGTGACTTTTTCGAAACCCATCAGGTCGTAGAGCGCGTCATAGAGCGGGCGCAGGTAGGGATCGACTTTCTGCGCCATGTCGCCAGGCAGAAAACCGAGACGTTCGCCGGCCTCGACGGCCGGACGCACCAGCACCAGACGTTTGACGCTGTCGCGTTCCAACGCGTCGACCGCGCAGGCGACCGCCAGATACGTCTTGCCGGTGCCGGCGGGGCCGATGGCGAACGTGATGTCGTGTTTCTGGATCTGCTTGAGGTACTCGATCTGGCGCGGCGTGCGGCCGTGCAGGTCGTGACGGCGTGTTTTCAGCGTGGAAGTGTTGCCGCCATCCGACGGCGGAGCGCCGCGCACGACTTCAATCAATCCAAGCTGTACGTCTTCGACCGAGAGATCATCGCCGGCTTTGGTGTAAAAATTCCGCAGCGCCTGCGCGGCCTGGCGCGTACGTTCCGGTTCGCCGGCGAGCGTGAAGTTGCTGCCCCGCCGCACGATCACGACATCGAAGGCAGCCTCGATCTGGCGCAGGTTCTCGTCGAGCGTGCCGCACAGATTGGCCAGGCGCCGGTTGTCGACGGGCTTGAACGAAACTTCTGCGGGCGGCGGGGGTTTCAAACGCGGGCCGTTGCGATTTCGCCGCGCAGCGTGTGCGCCGACACGGCGGTGATGGCCACGTCGGTGAATTGCCCGATCAGCGCGGCGCCACCCGGAAAATTGACGACGCGGTTGTTTTCGGTGCGGCCGTACAGTTCGAGCGCGTTGCGCTGCGACACGCCCTCGACCAGCACGCGCTGTGTGGTGGCTATCATGGCAGTGCTGATGGCGCGTTCGTTGGCGTCAATTTGCGTCTGCAACCGTTGCAGGCGCGCCAGTTTGATTTCATGTGGCGTGTCGTCGGCGAGTTCGGACGCCGGTGTGCCAGGGCGCGGGCTGTAGAGAAAACTGTAGCTCGCATCGAAGCCGACGCGCGTAATCAGACCCATGGTTGCTTCGAAATCGGCTTCTGTTTCGCCGGGGAAGCCGACAATGAAGTCGGAAGTGATGGTGATCTCCGGACGTACTTTACGCAGGCGCCGCACAATCGACTTGTATTCGAGCGCGGTATAGCCGCGTTTCATCGCCGCCAGCACACGGTCCGCGCCCGATTGCACCGGCAGGTGCACGTGGCTGACCAGTTGCGGCACGCGTTCGTAGACGTTGATCAGACGCTGCGAGAATTCGTTCGGGTGGGAGCTGGTGTAGCGGATGCGTTCGATGCCCGGGATGGCTGCTGCGTATTCGATCAGCAGTGCAAAATCGGCGGTACTGCCGTCGTCGCTGCTGCCGCGCCAGGCGTTGACGTTCTGGCCCAGCAAAGTTACCTCGCGCACACCCTGCTCGGCGAGTTCGGCGATTTCAGCCAGCACGTCATCCAGCGGACGCGACACTTCTTCGCCGCGCGTATACGGCACCACGCAAAAGCTGCAGTATTTGCTGCAGCCTTCCATGATCGATACAAATGCGGCGCAGCCTTCGATGCGTGCCGGCGGCAGGTTGTCGAATTTTTCGACCTCCGGAAACGAAATATCGACCTGCGGCGGCGCGCCGTCGCGCCGCGCCTTGATCATCGCCGGCAGGCGGTGCAGGGTCTGCGGTCCGAAGACGAGATCGACGTAGGGCGCGCGCTTGACGATCGCCGCACCTTCCTGGCTGGCGACGCAGCCGCCGACACCGATGATGATGCCGGGGCGCGCTTTTTTCAGATGTTTGACGCGACCGAGATCGTGAAAAACCTTTTCCTGCGCTTTTTCACGCACCGAGCAGGTGTTGAAGAGGATGACGTCGGCGTCTTCGGGCGTGTCGGTGGTCACCATGCCGTTCGAGGCGTTTAGCACATCGGCCATCTTGGACGAGTCGTACTCGTTCATCTGGCAGCCAAAGGTCTTGATGAAAAGCTTGGTGGTCACGCGGGCTACTGGCTGCTGTCGACCTGCGCCTGCTCTTGCGCGGTGAGTATGTAGATGCGGCCGATGTCGCCGCCCATGTCGAGGATGTACGCCACGCGCACACCAGGGGGCAACGCGCCCTGCAGAATGCTGCGGTTGTTTTCGTCGATGATGATGCCGCCGGGCGCCAGCCGGACAATCTTGTCGTCGAGCTGAATGAAGGGCAGCGGCTGCGGATCGCCGACGCGCGCGAATTTGGCGTTTTGCGGCAGCGTGCGCAACTGCGCAAAAGCGCTGCCGGCAACACCTGCACAGGCGGTGACCAGCATCAGCAAAAATCCGAGCATGCGACTATTCATAGGAATGGATGGAATTTCTTTTTAAATCAGTCTCATGCATTATAGCGAAGTCTGCGCCAAAGCGCGTGGTCGATGGCACGGGCGGCAAAAGGGAGTGGGGAGTGGTGGTGATGGGTGGAATTGAACCACCGACCTTGGCGTTATGAGTGCCACGCTCTAACCAACTGAGCTACATCACCTATTTCCGGCACCGGGACCGGCTTCGGTTCACCCGGAGGAGGCGCGGCAGTCTATGTTTTGGCCCCGAACTTGTCAAGATTCGGTTGAAATCCGTCTATCCCGGTAGTTTGACCGCCCGGCTGCACTTTTTGCCGTGTTACCTCGACCCGATTACACTCGCAGCCTCGATTTATCATTCAAATAGGCACATGCTTTTTGACGTAATCATCGTTGGCGGCGGTCTGGTTGGCGGTAGCCTTGCGCTCAGCCTGGCCGGGGCCGGCCTCAAAATTGCGCTGGTCGAAACGCAGATACCGCAGGCGACCGCGGATGCAGACGGCTGGGACAGCCGCATTTATGCACTGGGTCCCGGCAGCATCGAATATTTGCAGAGCTGCGGCGCCTGGCAGTACGTCGATGGCGCTCGCGCCATGCCGGTCGAAGACATGCGAATTTTCGGCGATGATGCACGCTCCGAACTCGACTTCAGCGCCTACGATGCCGGGCTGCGCGAATTGGCGGTGATTGTCGAGAACCGTCAGGTGCAAGCTGCGTTGTGGCGCGCATTGGCGGAGTGCCCGGATGTCGCAGTGCATGCGCCGGCCGTTTGCGCCGGTTTGAACATTGAGGCCGGTGCGGCAATGCTGACGCTGACGGACGGCCGCAGCCTGCGCGCCCGCTTGATTGTTGGCGCCGACGGCGGCAATTCATGGGTGCGTGGCGAGGCTGGCATCCAGGCGGATGCGCGGCCGTACGGCCAGACTGCGGTGGTCGCCAATTTCGAAACTGCAATGCCGCACCATGGCGTCGCCCGCCAGTGGTTTCGCCGCGACGGCATCCTGGCCCTGTTGCCGTTGCCGGGCAAACGCGTTTCGATGGTGTGGTCGACGCGTGAAGAACATGCCGTGGAACTGATGCAATTGCCAGCGGATGAACTGGCGGCACAGGTCGCGACCGCCTGCGCGCAGCAGCCCGGCGATCTGCGCGTGATAACGCCTGCCGCGGCATTTCCGCTGCGTTTGCAAAGCGTGCGTGAAATGATCAGGCCGCGGCTGGCGCTCGTCGGCGACGCCGCGCACAACGTCCACCCGCTGGCCGGGCAGGGCGTGAATCTCGGTTTTCGCGACGCGCGCAAACTGGCCGCGGTGCTGCGCGGGCGCGGCGCGCAAACCGACTGCGGTGATTTTTATCTGTTGCGGCGTTACGAACGGGCGCGGCGTGAAGACATCGCAACGATGCAGTTGACGACTGATGCGCTGCAGCGCTTGTTCAACAACGATTCGGCGCTGCTGGCCGGCGCGCGCAATCTTGGCCTGCGCCTGACCAACCGTGGAACTGTATTGAAGAACTATTTAGTGCAACAGGCTGTCGGATAATTTCTTATTACATAACCAACACCAAGGAAAACCATGCGTAAGCTAATACTGATTTTCGCCGCGGCGTTTATTGCAATGATCGGCCAGACGGCCCATGCCGACGAGGCCAGCGTCAAGGCGGCACTGCAAAAAAAATATCCAAATCAGATTCAGATCGAAAGTGTGACCAAAACGCCGCTCGCCGGCATGTACGAGGTCTATGCTGACGGCCAGCTGCATTACACCGATGAGAAGGCGTCTTTTCTCTTCCTCAACGCGCAGATGGTTGACACGGATAAGAAAATTAATCTTACCGAAGAGCGTATGAGCAAACTTACTGCGATCAGGTTCGATCAATTACCTCTTAATTTGGCATTCAAGCGTGTTAAGGGCAACGGCAGTCGCAAGCTGGCGGTGTTCTCGGATCCGGACTGTCCTTACTGCAAGCGTGTAGAAGGTGATCTTGCCAAACTCGAAAACGTGACGATTTATACGTTTTTGTATCCGATCGATTCGCTGCATCCCCAGGCTCGCGAAAAGGCCAAGCGAATCTGGTGTTCCTCAAATCGGTCGAAAGCGTGGGACGATGCTTTACAGCGTGACGTGATGCCTTCCGCTTCCCCTAATTGCGAAAACCCCGTCGATAAAACAGTTGAGCTCGGTGGCAAATACAAGGTTACAGGTACCCCGACCCTGGTCTTTATTGATGGCACCCGAATTCCAGGTGCGATTTCTTCCGACCAGATCGAACAAAAGCTGGCGTCGGCCAAACCGACGAAATGATCCCGGGGCTGGTTTGCTGCCGACCTTGATTTAAACGCTTCCCCGTCCAGATATGTCGGTGATGGCCATTGCGGTTGCAGTGCCGCCTGATAACGGCGAGGCCGACGCGAGGCCGCGCCTGCTGCTGGCGTGCATCCTGTCGGCCATGCTGCACCTGCTTGTGCTGGGCGTGCCGGTCAACCCGACCGGCGGCATGCCGCAGACGGTTTCCACTATTCAGGCGCGGCTTGAGCCGGCGATGACCTTCGACGGTGACAGCGTGCCGGTGCAGGAAGAACCCGTGGCGCCGGTACCCGCGCCGCAGACGGCCAGCACAGAAAAGCCGGTGGCGGAATCACCGCCCAAAGCGGCGCCGAAACCGGCGGAACAGCCGGCGGTGAAAGCGCCGTCATCGCCCGCGACCGGCATTGAGCTGCCGCTGATCCGCGACCCGACGTATTATCCGGCGCGCCAGCTCGATGTTTACCCGCAACCGATGGCGTTGATCCAGCCGAAATGTTCCGACGCCGCAGTAGCGCAAAAAATCAACGGCCGCGTGCAGTTGCTGGTGCTGATCGACGAATTCGGCGTCGTCAACGAAGCCTCCGTCGTCGAAGCGCAGCCGGCGGGGACATTCGACGATGCCGCCGTGCAGGCGTTCCGTGTTGCGCGTTTTGTGCCGGCGCAGAAGCAGGGCAATCACGTCAAAAGCCGCGTCATGCTGCGCGTGAATTTTCTCTGCGGTGACACTGAAGCGCCGGTGCGCTGAGCGCTGCCTGATCGTTATTCGGTACGCGCGCCGTTGCCGTTACCATTGCCGTTGGTTGCGGCGGGCGGCGGATAGTCGTTCGGCAACAGCACCCACAGGCGACCGTTTTGGCGCATGCGTCCGGCCTGTGCGCCGGCCTCGTCGCCGAAACCCCAGAAAAAATCCGCGCGCACGGCACCGCGAATCGCGCCGCCGGTATCCTGCGCGAGTACCAGGCGGTTGAGCGGTACGCGCGCATTCGGCATCGTCGTGCTGAGAAAAAGCGGCGCACCCAGCGGCACATAACGCGGATCGACGGCAACGCTGCGCTGTGCCGTCAGCGGCACGCCAAGCGCACCGAGCGGGCCCGGCAGATCGGCGGGCATTTCGCGGAAGAACACGTAACTCGCGTTGTAGTTGAGCAGGTCCTGCAGTTTGTCCGGATTCTGCAGCGCCCAGTTTTTGATGCCCTGCATGGAGGCGCGTTCCAGCGGCAGATCGCCGCGATCAACGAGCAGGCGGCCGATCGAGCGATAGGGATGCCCGTTTTGATCGGCGTAACCGAGGCGTACCATCTCGCCGTTGTCGAGCCGCACGCGGCCCGAGCCCTGGATCTGCAGGAAGAACAGATCGATCGCGTCGGCGACCCAGACGATTTCCTTGCTGGTCACCGGCGCGGTGCCGCTCTCGATCTGCGCGCGGTTGTAGTAGGGCACCACGCGCCGGCCGTCGACACGCCCGCGCAGCCGCAAGTTCTTCATGTCGGGATAGAGTTCCGACAGATCGATCACCAGCAGGTCGTCGGGCGTGCCGTACACCGGATATCGATAGGTGTTCGTGCGTTTGCGGCTGCCGCGCAACAGCGGCTCGTAATAACCGGTGATCATGCCGCTGTCGCTGCCGTCGGCGTTGATGACCTGCCACGGCGTGAAGCGCGTTTCAAAAAAACGGCGGATGGTTTCTTTCGATGGTTCGGGCAGCGCGGCCGCCTGTTCGCAGACGGATTGCCACGCGGCCTGCGCTTTCAGGGCACCGCAGCCGGTCAAAACCGCCGGCCAGGCTTGCAGCAGGTTGTCGTCGCGCCACCCTGTCATGGCGTCCCAGTTGCTCTGACGAAGCGGGCTGGGCGGCGGCGCGGACGGCTTGACTGGCGGCACCGGCGGTTTCTCCAGCGGTACTTCGGGCGCGGGTTGCGGTTGTGCGGGCGCCGGTGCGGGCACGGGGGCCGGCACCGGTGGCGCGCCGATGCGCAGCGATTCGCAGGCGCTGAGCGCGAGCACGGCGCCGAGCGCGACGAGGCAGCGTAGTATGATAAATGCGGCGTGTTGCACGATGCGCCGCAGTATATCTCAACGCCCCGACGATTTATTCGCGAAACGTACCGACATGTTCTGGCTGTTGTTCGAAGCAGGCGTTGCGCTTGCGGTGCTGCTACTCATCGTCTGGTGGACGTGGCCGCGCGCGCCGCGCGACAAGGGCGACCGCCCCGGCCCGTGAGGCCGCGTGTGCAATCATTCCTTGAGGCGGGGATGGGTGGCGTTTAAACTGCGGCACCATGTTCGGCGCATTCCTCAGGGCCTATCGCAGGCGCTATAACGATCCGAACCGCGGGTTTCGCGGCGACTATTACAACCACGACCAGCTGGTGCGCTTTGCGCGCAAAAAAGCCGAGCGCCTGAAAGCCGCCGGGCTGCTCGATTATCCGGCGATCGTGCATCTGGAAACGCTGGCCAATTGCAACGCCGCGTGCAATTTCTGTCCTTACCCGTCGCTCGAGCGCAAGGGCACGCGCATGCCGGACGAATTGATCGCCAAGGTCATCGACGATCTGTCGGACATTCCGAAGGACGTTTATTTCCAGTTTGCGCCGTACAAGGTCAGCGAGCCGTTTCTTGAAAGCCGGCTGTTCGATATCATTGCGCTGGCCAATGAAAAGCTGCCCAATGCCAGCATCAGCATCATCACCAACGGTTCGCCGCTGACCGAAAAGAAAATTCGCCAGCTGTCCGGCGTGAAAAATCTCGCCTACATCAACGTTTCGATGAATTTCGACAACCCGGAGGAATACGAGGCCGTGATGCAGCTGCCGTTCGCGCGCACGGTCGAGCGCGTCGAGTTGTTGCATCGTCTGCACGCCGAGGGTGTGATCCGCTGCCCGGTGCGTTTGACGCGCGTGGCGAGCAACCGCAATGACGACCTCTCTTTCACGCATTGGGTGCGCACAAATTTTCCGCGCTTCAAGGCCGACGTTTCGCCGCGGCACGACTGGATCGGCACCGTCGATACACCCGACGGCGCGCTGGCCATTCCGGATGCGCCCTGCCACCGCTGGTTCGACATGTCGATCACCGCCACCGGTGTGGTGTCGATGTGCTGCATGGACGGCGCCGCGCAATACCCGAAGGGCGACGTCAACACGCAGCACGTGCTCGAAATCTACAATCAGCCGTGGCTGCGCGAATTGCGCGAATCGCTGGTGAGCCGGCGCGGCACACGCAGTCCATGCAACACCTGCACCTATCTGAGTTATTGAATCCGCGTCTCGCGCTAGTGCAGCACGCGCGGCATCGACAGCGTAAATTCCGGAATTTCGGCGTCGAATTGCGTGCCGTCGGCGGCGCGCATCTGATAACTGCCGCGCATGGTGCCGACCGCGGTAGCGATCATCGAGCCGCTGGAATACTCGAATGATTCGCCGGGCTGCAGCAAGGGCTGCTCACCGATCACGCCCAGCCCTTTGACTTCCTGCACGCGATTGTTGGCGTCGGTGATGATCCAGTGGCGACTGATCAATTGCGCCGCAACGCCGCCGTTGTTGGTGATGCGGATGGTGTACGAGAAAACATGGCGCCCGCTGTCCGGATCGGACTGGTCGGCGAGGAAGGCGGAGCGCACGGTCACCGCGATGTCGTATTGTTTTTCGCTTGTCATTGAAATGGCCGGCGCCGGATCGGGTTGCAGGGGTGCATTGCACACCAATTCGTCCGGCGCCGCAACCGCCGCGGGGCACCGCCTGTGCGTTGCAGACAGAGCGGGTAGAATGGTGGCGTTATCGTGAACTGCGCGGCCGGCGTGATAAGCGCGAGCGCAAAACAGCCATGAAAACCGTGCAACGCATTGCTCCGAGCATACTTTCTGCCGATTTCGCGCGTCTGGGCGAAGAGGTCAAAAACGTCATCGCCGCCGGCGCCGACCTCATTCACTTCGACGTGATGGACAACCATTACGTGCCCAATCTCACCATCGGGCCGCTGGTCTGCGCGGCGATCCGTCCGCTGACCAAGGCGCCGATCGACGTGCACCTGATGGTCAAACCGGTTGATCGCATCATTCCGGATTTTGCCAAGGCCGGTGCCAACATCATTTCGTTCCACCCCGAGGCTTCCGAGCACATCGACCGCACCATCGGCCTGATCCGGGAGAACGGCTGCAAGGCCGGACTGGTGTTCAATCCGGCGACACCGCTGCACTATCTCGACCACGTGCTCGACAAGCTCGACCTTGTGCTGATCATGTCGGTGAACCCGGGTTTCGGCGGCCAGCAGTTCATTCCCGAGGCGCTGGCCAAGCTGCGCGCGGTGCGCCAGCGTATCGACCAATCGGGTCGCGACATCTGGCTGGAAGTTGATGGCGGGGTCAAAGTCGACAACATCGCCGAGATCGCACGCGCCGGCGCAGATACCTTCGTCGCCGGTTCCGCCATTTTCGGTGCCGGGGATTACAAGGCGACCATCGACAAAATGCGCGGCGAACTCGCCAAAGCGTAGTTCGCGCGTGCCGCCCCGCCGGCATTGACGCCGGCCATTGCCATTCCCAAAAAGATCATTATGCCGAAAATCGCATTTCCCCTGCGTGTCAAAGCCGTTGCCATCGATCTCGACGGCACCATGCTCGACACCGTTGAAGACCTCGCCATCGCCGTCAACATGATGCTTGATCGCATCGGCCGCTCGCCGCTCGACCAGGCACTGGTGCGCAACTTCGTCGGCAAGGGCATCAATAATCTGGTCGAACGCGCGCTGGTCGGCGCGCTTGAGGGCAAACCCGATGCGGCGCTTTATGCGAAGGCACTGCCGATTTACATGGAGTGTTATGCCGAGGTCAACGGTCGTCACACCACCATGTATCCGCAGGTGCGCGAGGGACTCGATGCATTGAAAGCGGCCGGCTACGCGCTGGCCTGCGTCACCAACAAGTCCGAACGTTACACGCTGCCGCTGCTGGCGCAGACCGGACTCGACGGTTATTTTTCGCTGGTGGTTGCCGGCGATACGCTGCCGAAAAAGAAGCCTGATCCGCTGCCGCTGACGCACGTCGCCGCGAAATTCGGCGTCGCGCCGGCGGAGCTCCTGATGATCGGCGACTCGCTCAACGACGCCGAGGCGGCGCGCGCCGCCGGTTGCCCGATTTTCTGCGTCGGCTATGGCTACAACGAGGGCGCCGATGTGCGGTCGCTCGACGTTGATGCTATAGTTGAAACGATACTGGACGCTGCCAGACTCATTACACGGGCATGATGCATTCACAATTGAAAAAACCGCGCTTTACCCTGCCGACGCATTGGCGCCGCTGGCGTGCACGTTAAGCAGCGCGCGGCAGTTTTTCTTTGCGGATTTTTTGTGGAGTGCAATCATGACCGAATCACAATTCAACGAGCTGGCAGCAGCAGGGCATAACCGCATCCCGCTGGTTCTCGAAACCTTCGCCGACCTCGACACGCCGCTGTCGGTTTATCTCAAGCTCGCCAACCAGCCGTACACCTATCTGCTCGAATCCGTCGTTGGCGGCGAGCGTTTCGGCCGTTATTCGTTCATCGGGCTCGCCGCACAGGCGCGGCTCGAAGTGCGCGGGCTCGAATGTACCGAGTACGAAGACGGCAAACCGGCACGCACCACCACCTGCGACGATCCGTTGCAGTTCGTGCGTGAATATCAGGCACGCTTCAAGGCCGCCAGCCAGCCCGGCCTGCCGCGTTTTTGCGGCGGACTGGTCGGTTACTTCGGCTACGACACCATTCGCTATATCGAAAAGAAACTGGCGGCGACGAAAAAGCCCGACCCGCTCGGCGTGCCGGACATCATTCTGCTGGTGTCGGAGCAACTCGCCGTCGTCGACAATCTGTCTGGCAAGATTTACCTCGTTGTTTACGCCGATCCGCGTACCGCGGGTGCCTACGCGCGCGGTCGCGCGCGCCTGCGCGAATTGCTCGAAGCGCTACGCCGGCCCGTTTCCATCCCGGCGGCTGCGCCGGCGGCACCGCAAAAAGCGCAATCGGAATTCGGCGAGGCGGCGTATCTGAAGGTGGTCGAACGCGCCAAGCGCTACATATTCGACGGCGACATCATGCAGGTCGTGTTGTCGCAGCGCATGAGCCAGCCGTTTTCCGCGTCGCCGCTGACGCTGTATCGCGCGCTGCGCGCGTTGAATCCTTCGCCCTACATGTTCTTCTACAACTTCGGCGATTTCCACGTCGTCGGCGCCTCACCCGAAATTCTGGTGCGCCTGGAAAACGGCAAGGTGACAGTGCGGCCGATCGCCGGCACGCGCCCGCGCGGCAAAACGCCGGATGAAGATGTGGCGCTGGCGAAAGAACTGCTTGCCGATCCGAAGGAACGCGCCGAACACGTCATGCTGATGGACTTGGGACGCAATGACATCGGTCGCGTCGCGCAAACCGGTACGGTGCATGTCACCGACAACATGACCATCGAGCGTTATTCGCACGTCATGCATATCGTTTCCAATGTCGAAGGCCAATTGAAGCCCGGACAGGATGCGATCGCCGTGATGAAGGCGACCTTTCCCGCCGGCACCGTCAGCGGCGCGGCGAAAGTACGCGCGATGGAAATCATCGACGAACTCGAGCCGACCAAGCGCGGCGTCTATGCCGGCGCGGTTGGTTACCTTGGTTTCAACGGCGACATGGATCTGGCGATCGCCATTCGCACCGCGGTGGTCAAGGACGGCCGGCTCTACGTGCAGGCCGGCGGCGGCATCGTGGCTGATTCGGTGCCGGCCAACGAATGGCAGGAAACGCAGAACAAGGCGCGCGCGGTGTTGCGCGCCGCCGAGATGGCGCTGGGCGGACTCGACACCAAAGTCGAGTGATCTTGCTTTACTGCGGTGGTATCACCGGTAGCAGCACATAAGCGGCATGCACGCCGCCCGTGTGCACGGTGGTGTTGCCGCCGTAGAGTGCAGCGGGCCGTAGCAGCGGGTTGGCGTGCGTGTAGATACCCACCCCCTTCAGCTTGCTGTTCTTGAAGAAGCCCAGTTCGGCAATTTCCCCGCCGTATTCATAATCCCTGCCGCGCACCGTCAGCGCCACGCGGTAACCCGCCGGCACGATTACGCTGGTCGGCCACACTTCGATGTCGAGTTCGTAAATTTCACCCGGCGTAAGCGGCTCGATTTCGTCGTGCGCATGGCAGGGCCGCCATGCCGTCGACAGTTTATTGTCGAGCTTGCGGTGCGAGGCGCGCAGCCAGCCGTGCCCCACCGGTGTATGCGGGTCGACCGCGCCCTTGAACACCACCTCGCTGCCGTCCGGGCGATAGACGCGCAGCACGACAAAGAGGTCGGCGTCGGCGGTGTCGGAGGAGACGAACAGCTTGACTGCGACCGGGCCGGTGATTTCGGTTTCTTTGTCCAGCGGCGATGTTGAAAACGTGATGCCTTCACTGTCGAGTGCTTTGAATCCGGCGCTTGCACCTTGTGACGCCGGCGCTGTCAAGAGCGCGCTGTCCGCAACGTCGAGATAAAAGCGCGTCCACTGCGTGCGCGCAATCGGCCATTCGTTTTCGTTCCGATCGATGAACGTGTCGTCGACCGTGCGCACGCGTAGCATGACCTGCGGTTGTCGGTCCCAGCCGTTGTCGAGGCCCTTGAGGAAATAATCGAAGAAGCGTTTTTGCAGGCTGACGCCGTAGTTGGTATAGAACTCGGTCCAGTGCTCGCGGCCGTGGATTTCCAGCCATTTCTGCGTCGATGCCGCGCGCACAAAGCCTTCGACATTGCCGCGCAGATGCAGCGATGAGCCACCCCAGTTGCCGGCCGACAGAAACGGCACCACGATCTTGTCCCAGTGCGCCGAGCGTTCGTGGTGGAATGAATCGTCGAGCGGATGCGCGTTAATAGCAGCCGGAAAGTCCGAACGGTTTTTTGCCAGCGCTTCATCCGGCAATGTTTCAGGCCCGGCCACCGCTTCGCCGGTGTTGCGGTTGGTCAGCGCGCGTTTGCCGAGGCCGTGCTGAACGGTCGTGATGGTTCGACGGTACCAGACATCCTTCATGTCGCTGCCGATGCCGCCGTGATAACAGAGGTCGCGGTAACAGTCCGCGAAACCTTCCCACGGAATCATCGCGGCCAGATGCGGCGGCTGCAGGCCGGCGGTGTGCCACTGGTTGATCGCATAATACGAAATGCCGAGCAGCCCGACCTTGCCGTTGCTCCACGCCTGCGTACCCGCCCATTCGATGCAGGTGTGCATGTCGCGTGCTTCGCGGGGACTCCAAGGCTCGATATAGCCCGGCGAGCGGCCCCAGCCGCGCGCGTCAATGCGGATGCAGATATAGCCGTCGGGCACCCAGCGTTCGGGGTCGGCGACTTCCCACGCCTGATATTTATTCGAGGAATTCGCCGCGACTTCCGGGTGCGACGTCACCATGATGTTCCAGGCGTCCGGATAGCCTTCGGCGAAGTTGAGGCCTTTCGCATACGGGCCGTAGGCGAGGATGACCGGAAATTTGCCCGCGACCGGCGGACGGAAGATATCGGCGCGCACCGCCACGCCGTCGTCCATCGTGATCGGAACATCCCAGTCGATTTGCATGGCGGGGCCGTCGGTCATCGGTTTATTTCTCTTTGCGCTCGCAAAAGGTGCAGGCGTAGTCGTCGAGCGTGGCCCGCGTTACTTTCACCGCACCGTGCTGGCGGCGGTTGTATTCCTCCGGTTCGAGTTCGGTGCGGAACGAATCGTTGAGCCGGTTGATCATGTTGAACATGCCGCAGGCGTAGGAGATTTCGACGATTTCTGCGTCGCTGAAAAGCCGCCGCACCTCTGCCCACACCTTATCGTCGCGTTTGGCGGTGTTCAGCGTCATCGCCTCCGACCACCACATGGCGGCTTTTTCGCGTTCGTTGAACAGCGGGCTGTCGCGGTAATGCTCGTCCTTCAACGCATCGAATTCGGCGTCGGTAAGTCCCAGTGCTTGACCAAGCACCCGGTTGTGTTCCGTTCAGTAGCGGCAGCCGTTGAGCGTCGAGGTTTTCAGCACCGCCAGATTGCGCAGGCGCACGTCGGAGATGGCGCCGGCATCGGGCTGGCGCACTGCGGCGACAAAACCCAGATACCACTTCGTCAGATGCGGACTGTGCGCGAGGATGCGCATCAGATTCGCGGTACGGCCGAGCAGTTTGTTGGACGATTCAAAAATCTCTTTGGCGGCGCCGGTGGCTTCGGCGTCGGAAATGCCTCGCAGTCGTTGTGTCATGTTCGTCTCCTCGCGGTTACAGGGGTCTTTTGCCCCTGCTGAATATAACGCAGCCGGCCGGCGGCGGCACGCGCCTCTTCTGGATTGAAACAGGGCCTTTGCGCTACACTGGCACACATGGACTCCCGCTCATTTCAGCCGCGCAGCGCAGTGCCGACACGGCGATGGCGTACGCCTCACCGCGACTGACCGCGCTGCATTATTCGCCGCATTGTGCGGCGTTCCCCGGCTGTAACTCCAGAATTCAGGTGCCCCATGCTGCTGATGATCGACAATTACGACTCGTTTACCTACAACCTTGTGCAGTACTTCGGCGAGCTGAAGCAGGATGTCGTCGTGCATCGCAACGACGAAATCACGCTCGATGAAATCGCCGCACTGAAACCGGCGCAGATCGTCATTTCGCCCGGCCCGTGCACGCCGAACGAAGCC
>JANXSE010000458.1 GCA_025356695.1 Betaproteobacteria bacterium | reverse complement strand
GCGCAGATTTACCGCATGTCGGTCAATGGCGGGGCGCCGGAGCGGTTGACCTTCGACGGCAGCTATAACGTCAGCCCACGCTATGCGCCCGACGGGAAATCGTTTGCATTCATCCAGCGTAACAGCGGGCGGTTCAACATTGCCTTGCAGGATTTTGCCAGCCGTCAGGCGCAGTTATTGACCGAAAACAGCATGGATGAATCGCCGACGTTTGCACCGAACGGACGCATCATCCTCTATGCGACCGAGGTGAGGGGGCGTGGTATATTAGCAGCGGTTTCCAGCGACGGACGGGTGCGGCAGCGGTTCAGCACTGAAGCCGGTGACGTGCGTGAACCGGCATGGGGCCCGAATCTGAAGAGCCCGTAGCGTAGTAATCCAAGGACCAAGGAGCGACAGCGATGAAAAATTTTATGATGAAACTCGCGGCAATCAGCGCAGTGCTTGGTTTATTCGCGGGCTGCGCCAGCCAGGCACCGAAGGAGCAGGAGCCGGCGCGCGTTGAGACGGGCAAACCTTCCATTGCGGCGGTCGATCCGGTGAAGCCGGCGGTAGTCGAGCAGCCGAAGGTCACGCCGGTCAAGCCGGAAACCATCGTCGCCAATCCGCTGAAGGACCCGGGCAACATCCTGTCCAAGCGCAGCGTGTTCTACGATTACGACAGCAATGTGGTCAAAGACGAATTTAAGCCGATGGTCACCGCGCATGCGCGATACCTGACGCAGAACCGCGGTCGCAAGATCACGATCCAGGGCAACACCGACGAACGCGGCAGCCGCGAGTACAACATCGCGCTGGGCCAGCGCCGCGCCGACGGCGTGCGCCAGATGATGGTGCTGCTGGGCGTGCAGGAAGGCCAGATCGAAACGGTCAGCTTCGGTGAAGAGAAACCGCGCTCGAACGGCAAGGACGAGGCGGCGTTCTCTGAAAACCGCCGCAGCGACATCGTTTACGACGGCGAATAGATTCATCGCGACGGGCGCGCACGGCATGACTCAACGGCTCGGAAAATTTGCTGCCGGCCTGTGCGCCCTGCTCCTTTTGTGCGGTGCCGCCGGCATCGCGCAGGCCGGTCTCTTTGACGACGAAGAGGCGCGCAAGCAGATTGCCGCGGAAAAAAAACGTGTCGACGATCTTGCCGCCGATATCAGGAACCAGCAGCAGGCCGTCGACTCCCGCGTTGGCAAACTCGAAGAAGCCATGAAGAGCCAGGCGCTGCTCGATTTGTTCACGCAGATCGAGGCGCTCAAGGTCGAGCTGAACAAACTGCGCGGCCAGATCGAAGTGCTCAACAACAGCGTCGAAAACACCACCAAGCGCCAGCGCGACATGTATCTCGATCTCGATACGCGCATCACACGCATGGAGCAGCAGGGCGGTGCCGGCGGTCCGGTCGGCGCCGCACCGGGTGCGCCGGCGGCACCGGTCGCAGCCGCGGCGCCTGTAACTGCTGCGCCGGCCGCGCCGACACCTGCAACCGCCGCTGCGGCGGCCGCGGCACTGGCGGCAACTGCACCCGGCGACCCCGCTGCCGAATCGCGCACCTATGAAGCCGCGCAGGCGCAGCGCCGCATCGGCAACTATCAAGGCGCGATCGTTGCCTTCCAGAATTTCATCAAGCAGTATCCGAAAAGCAATCTGGCGCCGCGCGCGCAGTACTGGATCGGCGATTCGTATTTCAACCTGCGTGACTTCAAACTGGCGATCGCCGGCCAGCAGACGCTGGTCAAGACCTATCCGGAAAGTCCGACCGTGCCGGATGCCATGCTCAACATCGCCAGTTCGCAAATCGAAATGGGCGAATCGATCGCCGGCAAAAAATCCCTCGAAGAGATCGTCAGCAAGTTTCCGATCAGCGACGCCGCCGACAAGGCCAAGCGCAGGCTTGCCGCGATGCATGCAACCGCGGCGGCGCCTGCCGCCAAGCAATAATCCCGCGCGGGGCAGGGCGTGAGTCGTCAACCCGAAAACACCGCGCTTGCGGATCGCGTGACGTCCGATGCCGCGCGCCTTATCGATGCTCTCCGCATTAGTGAAATATTTTTCTCTTTGCAGGGCGAGACCAGCCGCAGCGGCCTGCCGACCGTTTTTATCCGCCTGACCGGCTGCCCGCTGCGTTGCGGCTACTGCGATACGGCGTATGCGTTCAGCGGCGGCAGGACGCAGAGCTTCGCCGAAATTTTCGACGCGGTGGCGCAGTACCGCACGCGTTACGTCACCGTCACCGGCGGCGAGCCGCTGGCGCAGAAGCCGTGTATTGCATTGCTGCGCGAACTTTGTGAGCGCGCTTATTCGGTCTCGCTGGAAACCAGCGGCGCGATTGATGTTGCCGGCGTCGATGCGCGTGTCTCGAAAATTCTTGATATCAAAACGCCGGCCTCGGGCGAGGTCGATAAAAATCTGTGGAGCAATCTCGCGCACCTGACGCCGCGCGACGAAATCAAATTCGTCATCTGTAACGAAAATGATTATGCCTGGGCGAAGCAACAGCTTGCCGAGCGCAGGCTCGACGCCTTGTGCCCGGTGCTTTTTTCGCCGTCCTACCGCGATCTGCCGGCGGTACAACTCGCCGAATGGATATTGCGCGACCAGTTGCCGGTGCGCTTGCAGACGCAGCTGCACAAGCAGTTGTGGGGCGAAAAGCCCGGCGTGTGAACATGACGAACCCGGCCTCGATGAATGCCGTCGTGCTGCTCTCGGGCGGGCTTGATTCCGCCACCGTGCTGGCAATGGCGCGCGCGCAGGGCTATGCCTGCCACTGCCTGTCGCTCGATTACGGGCAGCGCCACCGCGCCGAGCTTGATGCCGCGGCGCGTGTTGCCGCAGCGCAGGGGGCGCCGGCGCACCGCGTGGTCAAACTGGATCTGGCCGCCTTCGGTGGCTCCGCGCTGACCGACACTTCGATTGCCGTGCCGGTCGGCGGCATCGAAGCGGGCATCCCGGTGACCTATGTGCCGGCGCGCAACACCATCCTGCTGTCGCTCGCGCTGGCGTGGGCGGAGGTGCTCGACGCGCCGCATATTTTTTTCGGTGCCAACGCCGTCGATTATTCGGGTTATCCGGATTGCCGGCCCGCTTTCGTTGCCGCTTTTGAAGCGATGGCAAACCTCGCCACCAAGGCCGCTGTCGAGGGCGCGCGTCTGACACTGCATACGCCTATCATCGATCTCACCAAGGCCGATATCATCCGCCGCGGCACTGCGCTCGGTGTCGATTACGCGCTGACAGTGTCGTGTTATCAGGCCGATGCAGCGGGGCAGGCCTGCGGCGTTTGCGATTCCTGCCGTTTGCGCCGTGTGGGGTTCGCTGGTGCCGGCGTGGCTGACCCGACGCGTTATTGCGCCGTCTGAAATGCCGCCCGCGGCGGCGTCCATTAGAATAGCGTTTTCAGACGGCGGAGCAGCGTGATGGAAGGCGGTGCGCAAACAGTGTCGCTCGTCGCATGGAGCGGTTTTTTTCTCGCGGTGATCTTCGGCGCGGTCGGCAGCAAGGTCAATTTCTGCACCATGGGTGCGGTCTCCGATATCGTCAACATGGGCGACTGGGGGCGCATGCGCATGTGGCTGCTGGCGATCGCCGTCGGCATCATCGGCGCCTACTCGCTGCAGGCGGCCGGCCTCGTCGATCTTTCCAAATCCATTTACACCGCGCCGAACTTCACCTGGCTGTCGTTTATTGTCGGCGGGTTCGTTTTTGGCGTCGGCATGACACTGGGTTCGGGTTGCGGCAGCAAGACGCTGATCCGCATCGGCGGCGGCAATCTCAAATCGCTGGTGGTCTATGTGTTTCTGGCGATTTCCGCCTACATGACCCTGCGCGGCCTGTTCGGCCAGTTCCGTGTCTCGGTGCTGCAACCGGTGGCGGTGAATTTCGAGGCCTGGGGCATCAAGGGGCAGGACTTGCCTTCGTTGCTGGTCGTGACGGGCATCGAGATCAACACGCTGCGCATTGCAGTCGCCGGCATCGTTGCCGCGGCGCTGCTGGTTTTTGTTTTCAAGGACCGCGAATTCCGCGGCAATCCGAACTACATTGTCGGTGGCATCGTCGTCGGCCTCCTGATCGTCGCCGGCTGGTATGTCACCGGTTACCTCGGTTACAAGGAAAATCCGGATACGCTGGAAATGACCTTTTTCGGCACCAATACGCGTGCCGCGGAGTCGTTTTCGTTTGTCGCGCCGCTCGCCTACACGCTTGAACTGTTGATGCTGTGGACCGATAAATCGCTCACGGCGAGCTTCGGCATCATGGCCGCCGCCGGTGTGATCGCCGGTTCGTTCGTGTATGCCAAATCCAGCGGCGGTTTCCGCTGGGAAAGCTTTGCCAATGTCGAAGACCTCGCCAATCACATGATAGGCGGCGTTCTGATGGGTTTTGGCGGGGTTACGGCACTCGGCTGCACCGTCGGGCAGGGTATCAGCGGGTTTTCCACCCTGGCGCTGGGCTCGATCCTGACCTTTGTCGCCATCATCGCCGGCTCGGCGGCAACCATGAAATATCAGTACTGGAAGATCATGCGGGAAGCCTGACCCCCGGCAATGGCGCGGGGCGACGCGGCAGACCTGCATTAAATTGACCCGCCTGTCGTCAACCGGTAAAATTCGCGCCTTTTGCAGCACCGGGCGGTTAGCTCAGCCGGTAGAGCAGCGGACTTTTAATCCGTTGGTCGCGAGTTCGAATCTCGCACCGCCTACCACTCCAAAGGCCAGTCTTCGCGGACTGGCCTTTTTCTTTGCGCGAAAAGATCATGCGCTGACGCTGATCATGCCCGGCGCCACCGTCTTGCCCTATGTGGGAAAATGCCGTGGTCAAGCGCCGGCAACCCTGTTTCGGTTGCCGGTTCCGACGTCTCGTCCATGAGGGGAATGCAGCGATGACCGCCATGCGCCAAAAGCCGAAGATCGTCACCATCGTCGGCACGCGTCCGGAACTGATCCGGCTGTCGCGCGTGATCCCGTTGTTCGACCGCCTGTTTTCCCATGTGCTGGTGCATACCGGCCAGAACGCCGATCCGCGTCTGAAAGACATTTTCATCAGCGAACTCGGCCTGCGCAATCCTGACCGCTATTTCGATGTGCCCGTTACCTCGAACGCACGCATGCTTGCCGACCTGCTGGTGAAGACCGAGGATCTGCTGAAGCAGGAAAAGCCCGATGCCATGTTGCTGCTCGGCGACACCAACAGCGCGCTCTCCTGCATCATCGCGCGCAAGATGGGGGTGCCGGTGTTTCATCTGGAGGCCGGCAACCGCTGTTTCGATGCGGAGAGCCCGGAAGAGATCAACCGGCGCATCGTCGACCATACCTGCGATTACAACATCGCCTACACCGAGGCGGCGCGCCGCAATCTGTTGCGCGAAGGCCTGCATCCGCAGCGCACCTTCGTCATGGGTTCGCCGCTGCGCGAAGTGATCGATCATTACAGGGACGCCATTGCTGCCAGCGGCGTGCTTGATGCGCTGGCGCTGGCGCCGGGCCGATATATCGCCGCCAGTCTGCACCGTCAGGAATCGGTCGACGATGCGGGCCGTCTGACCGGGCTGCTACAGGCGCTGCGCGACATTCATGCCATGACCGGCCTGCCGGTCGTGCTCTCCACTCATCCGCGCACGCGTCAGCGTATTGAGGCGATGCCGAAATCGGGTGGTACAAACGACGATGTGGCGCTGCGTTTTCTGCCGCCGTTCGGCTTTTTCGACTGGTGCCGTCTGCAACAGCAGGCGGCCTGCGTGGTGTCCGACAGCGGTACGGTGAGCGAAGAGGCGGCGATGCTCGGTTTCGCCGCGGTGACACCGCGCAAATCGATGGAACGGCCGGAAGCCATCGAACACGGCTGCGTGATACTGTCGGGCATCGAGCCGGCACAGGTGACGGCGGCCGTTGCGCAGGCGCTGGAACTCGGCGCCGGTGCTGCGGTGCCGGCCGAATATCAGGTCGCGGATTTTTCACGGCGCATCGCTATGCTGGTCGGTGCGGCCTGCCGTCTGCCGCGCAGCGGCAGCGCTTGATGCAAATCACAAAGGATCGCCATGCCGCGTGAGGATTGGGAAGCCAACACCATCGAAAATATTTTCCGCCCGCGCGGCCTGTATCCGCGCGAACGGATTTCGACGGTACTCGACGTCGGCTGCGGCCTCTCGCTGAAGTCGCAGTTCATCGAGGCCGACATCCGCGTCGGCCTCGATGCGCACCGGCCGTATCTGCAGAAGATCGACGCGAAGGTGCCCTATGTGTGCATCAGCGCTGATGCGCTGCAACTCGAACGCCTGTTCCTGCCGCGCTCGTTCGATCTCGTGCTGCTGCTCGATATTGTCGAACATCTTGAAAAACCGGATGCGCTCGAACTGATGCGCCAGGCGGAGATCGTTGCGCGCCGCGCCGTGGTCATTGAAACGCCGAAGGGCTTTCTGCCGCAGAACATCGATATCCTCGGCCTGGGCGGCGACCATTTTCAGACCCACCGCTGCGGTTTCGACAGCGCTGAACTCGAAGCGCGCGGTTACGACGTCGTCGTGCGGCCGTACACGTTGAGCCAGGTGAAACGCCACACCACCGAAACATCGCCCGCGTCGATCGACATGATCGACGCAATCAAACGCTTCTGAAAAAGCAGGGGTCAGCAATGCAGCCCGATTTCACTGGCAAGACCGTTCTCGTGACCGGGGGTACCGGCAGTTTTGGCGACGTCGTCGTCCGGCGCCTGCTGCAACGCAATTGCCGTGATATCCGTGTCTTTAGCCGGGACGAGGCCAAACAGTATTTGATGCGCCTGAAGATCGGCGATCAGCGGGTCTCTTTTCATCTTGGTGACGTGCGCGACCGCAGCAGCGTCGATATGGCCATGCGGGGTGTTGATCTGGTGTTCCATGCCGCCGCACTCAAGCAGGTGCCCAACTGCGAGTCTTTTCCGGATCAGGCGGTGCTGACCAACGTCATTGGCAGTCAAAATGTCATCAGGTCTGCCATTACGCACGATGTGGAACGCGTTGTCTGCCTGAGCACCGACAAGGCCGTTTATCCGGTGAATGCCATGGGGATGACCAAGGCTTTGATGGAGAAAACCGCCCAAGCCGAAGCACGGCGCATTGCCCGCGAAAGCGCGAGGAGATTCACCACAATCTGCGTGGTGCGTTATGGCAATGTTCTGTGTTCGCGCGGTTCCGTGGTGCCGGTTTTCATCGAGCAGATTCTTGCGCGCCGCCCGGTTACGATTACGGTGCCCGCGATGACGCGTTTCCTGATCCGTCTCGACGAGGCTGTTGATCTGGTCGAAACGGCGCTCAATCACGGTGAGCAGGGCGATACCTTTGTCCGTAAATCGCCGGCCTGCACGATCGGGCACCTCGCACAGGCGGTGCAGACGATTTTTGCATCTAACGCCCCGATTGATATTCTGGGCGCGCGTCCCGGCGAAAAAATGCACGAAACGCTGGCGACCGCCGAGGAAATGAAATTTGCGCGCGAACTCGGTGATGCATGGCGCATTCCGCTGGATCCGTCGGACATGATTGATCCAGTCGTCAGCAACAAAACGCCCTATTCAGGACAGGATTACCGTTCCGACAATACGCGGCAGATCGGATTAAACGAGGTGGTGGATCTTCTGGCGGGTCTGCCGGAAGTGCAGGGTTTGTTAAAGAACAGATGAGCCGCATCCTGCTGATCGGCGGCGACGGCATGCTGGGCAGCGCGCTGGCGCGCGTACTCGGTGCCGCGCACGACGTGACGGTGTTGCGCCGCGCTGATTTCGACATTGTGGCCGGCGCTTGGCGGGCGTTGCCGGTGCAGGGCCATGACTATGTGCTCAACGCCGCCGGCATGATCAACAAGCGGCAGTCGGAGGCCGACACTTTTTATACCGTGAACGCGGTGTTCCCGCATGCGCTGGCGGAACTCTGCGTGGAGAGCGGCGTGCGGCTGATCCATTTTTCGACCGATTGCGTGTTCGCCGGCACGGCAGCACCTTATTACGAAGACGCGTGCGCCGATGCCGACGATCTCTACGGGCGCACGAAAATGCTCGGTGAACCCGTCACCGGCTTGACGCTGCGCACCTCCATCATCGGGCCCGAACTGCGCAACGGCTACAACCTGATGTGCTGGGCACTGGCGCAGAGCGAGATCAACGGTTTCACCAATATTTTCTGGAACGGGCTGACGACGGTCGCGCTCGCCCATGCGGTCGACGCCATCATTGCGCGCGATTTGTATGTCAGCGGCCTGCGCCATCTGCATGCCACCGATTGCAGTAAACACGATCTGGTCGCCATGATCTGCGCCGCCTTCGGCAGCGCCGCGCGCATCACCCCCATCGAGTGGGAGACGGTGCGCGATGTACGCCTGCGCACGCGCCATCCGGAATTCATGGCGCAGTTGAACATCCCGCCGATCGGCGAGCAGATTACCGCACTGGTGCCGCTCAGCGACCGCCACGGCCACTGGCGCAACTGAGCCGGGCGTCATTGCATTGCGCAAGCGATCAACATGAATATGACGATACCCAAAGCCTCACTGATATTGCCGGCCTACAACCATCTGCGTTATCTGCCGCTGGCGGTCGAGACGGCGCTCAAGCAGACGGTCGACAATTTCGAACTCATCATCGTCAACGACGGGTCGACCGACGGCACGCGCGAATGGCTCGATGCGCTGCGCGACCCGCGCGTGCGCGTTATCCATCAGGACAACCGCGGGCCGGCCGAAGCGATCAACGCCGGTATTCGCGCCTCGCGCGGCCAATACCTGACGTGGATTTCCGCCGACAACTGGTGCGCGCCGTATTTCGTCGAGGCGCTGGCCGCTGCACTCGATGCGGACCCGTCGTGCGTCATGGCTTATTCACCGTTCTACATGGTCGATACCGAAGACCGAATAGTTGGCATGCGTTTCGACAACCTGCTGCTGCTGCGCGAACTGGTAACCAACCGGCCGCGCGGACTGGCCGGCTTCATGTACCGCAAGTCGATGCACGACACGCTTGGCCTGTATGAAGGTTGGGCGCTCGATACGCTGATGTGGGCGCGCATGATGGAGGAACACAGCGCAGTGTTCGTGCTCGAGCCGACGTACTACTACCGCTTTCACGACGAACGCGCGACCGTCACGCAGGCGCCGCGAGTGACCGAGGCAGTGGCAAAAATCACCAGCGGATTTCTGGCCCGGCATCCCGGTCCCGGTGCTGACGCATCGCTGGCGCGGCTTTATCCGGGGCTGGCGAAGGCGCCGCAACTGGCCGTGCAGGCGCGCGCCGATTTCGCCGCCCTGCTCGCGCAGTGCGGCAATCCGCGTGCAGCACTCGATCTCATCGCCGTCACGCTGCGCAGCGCCGGTGCCGATGAATTGCTCAGGCCGCTCGTCAACGCAGTGGCGCTGTGCCGTCTGAATGGCGAAGAGCCCGCTGGTTTTGTCGCGACTGCTCTCGCCGGCAACGCAAAGCTGCCGGCGGCTTCCGCTGAAGCGGCGGTGGACGTCGTCGATGCACTGGCCGTCATGACCGGGGGCGGGCGCACCGACCTGCTGCGTCTCGAACAGGGCAGCCTGCTGACTGCACTGGAACGGCCGAAGGTATTTTCCTATACGGCGTGGAAGCACGATCCGTCGCGCGTGCCGGTGCGCGGCGCCTGAAAACGGCGATACGGCGTTGGTTGCCCGCAATCATGCTATTGTTTTGTCGAAAGTCGGAAACCGCAACTTAATACCGTCAGTGGCGGGAACGAAACATACAAAGTCCACGGCGGAATTTCTCGAGGGGGGAAGATGAAATACTTCAAGAGTTCTAATGTGCGTAAGCTGGTTTGTGCATTGGTCGCGGTCGCGGCCCTTTACGGCTGCGCCGGCACTACGGAGCGCGCCAATGGCATTGAAAAAATGTACGTGCTTTATTGCGGCGAGGGCACGGCGCCCGACAAGTCGCGCTGGACACCCGGCGTCACGGAAAACGAAAACAAGCCGATTACGCTGTCCAACAGTTGCTATCTGATCAAGCACGCCAAAGGCTGGATGTTGTGGGAGACCGGTTATGCCGAGGCGCTGCTGGGCATGATGCCGAAAGGCTATCCGACGCCGGTACTGCACTGGGTGTGGAAGAACCCGAAAACGCTGACGCAGCAGCTGGCAGACATCGGCCTCACGCCGGGACAGATCAACATCGTCGGCTTTTCGCACGCGCATCCGGACCACATCGGCAACGGCAGCCTCTTCAACACGGCGACGCTCTACATTCAGGAGCCCGAATACAACTTCTATATTGATCCGAAGGGCAAGCCGCCGGGCGCGCCGGCGAACTGGCAGAAGCTGCGTGAAAATCCGACCGTCAAACTCAAGGGCGACACCGACGTCTTCGGCGACGGCTCGGTGACCATCCTGACTTCGACCGGGCACACCCCGGGACACCAGTCGCTGCTGGTCAAACTGTCTAACTCGGGCGCGATCCTGCTCACCGGCGACGCCGTGCATTTCCGTGACAACTGGGACACGCCGCGCGCGCCGGTGCAGAACTTCGACAAGGAATCGTCCATCAAGTCGATCGAGAAGCTGCGCGGCATTGTTGCCGCCAGCAATGCGCGTGTCTGGATCAACCACGATTCGGCGCAAACGGCGACGCTGAAAATGTCGCCCGCGTATTATGATTAGCGCACCGACGCTCTGAGGCGATCAAGGGGCCGGCACCACCGGCCCTTTTTATTTGAACCATGCCGCTTGTTAAAAACAAAACGCGATGCTGCGCAAACTGCTTGAACGCCTGACCTGGCGCGCCGCGGACGCGCCGGTCAAGGCGGATGCAAACGAACTCGTGCGCGAGGGCGACCGCCACGCGCGCAGCGGTGCGTTGTGCGCTGCACTGGCGTGTTACCGCGCGGCGCTGGCAGCCAGCCCCGATTGCCTGAACGCGCATCTCGGCATGGGCAATGCCATGGTTGATCTTTGGATGCTCGACGAAGCCGTGGCCGCTTATGCGCACGCGCTGGCGCTCGCGCCGCAATCGGCGGCGATCCGTTCGGCGCTGCTGTTTCACCGTCACTATGCCGCGCCGATCGATGCGCACGCACTGTTCGGCGCACATCGCGAGGCCGGTGCCCTCTTGATGGCGACGGCCGCAAACGCTGCGCCTGTCGTGCGCCGTCCGGCCACCGGACGGCGTCTGCGCATCGGCTACGTTTCGCCGAATTTCTCGCGCCATTCGGTCGGTTATTTCATCGAGCCGGTGATCCGTCATCACAATCGTGCCGAATTCGAAATCTACTGTTATTACGCGCATGCGAAAGCCGATGATGCGACGCGGCGCTTTCGCGACATGGCCGACGGCTGGCGCGACGTCCCGGACACCGACGGCGCCGAACTCGCGGCGATGGTGCGCGCCGACGGCATCGACGTGCTGGTCGATCTCGCCGGGCATTCGAAGGCGAACCGGCTCGCGGCGTTTGCGCACAAACCGGCGCCGTTGCAGATCACCTGGCTCGGTTACCCCGATACCACGGGGTTGCCGGCGATGGATCTGCGCATCACCGATGCGATCGCCGATCCCGCACCGCAGGCGGAGGCACTTAACAGTGAACGGCTGGTGCGCATCGACGGCGGTTTTCTCTGCTACCAGCCGCCCGCCGACAGTCCGCCGGTGGGTGATCAGATCAATCCACCATCGGGCGTGGTGTTCTCGTCATTCAACAATATTGCCAAGCTCAACGCCGGCATGGTGCGTTTGTGGAGCGCCATACTCGAAGCGCTGCCCGGTTCGCGCCTGTTGCTGAAATCCGCGGCGCTTGATTTCGCCGAGACCGCTGACCGTGTGCTCGAAAGTTTCGACGAGTTCGGCATTGCCGCCGGCCGCATCGAAGTGCGCGGCTGGGTGGCGAAACGCGAACAGCACCTGCAAATGTACGAGGGCGTCGATATCGCGCTCGACACTTTTCCATACAACGGCACCACCACCACCTGCGAGGCCTTGTGGATGGGTGTGCCAGTGGTGACGCGCGCGGGCGAGGTGCACATGTCGCGCGTCGGCGCTTCGCTGTTGCACGCGGCCGGTCTCAGCGATCTGGTCGCACACGATGCTGCAGACTACGTAGAAACCGCGGTGGCACTGGCCTGCGACGAAGAACGCCGGCGCGAGCTGCGCGCGATCCTGCGCCGGCGGCTGGAAGAATCAACGCTGCTCGATCATGCGGGTTTTACGCGCAGGCTGGAGCGGGTTTATCGCGACGCCTATCAACGTCTCCCTCTCCCCGCTGACGCAGGGTGAGGGAGTATTTTCGAGTGCGCTTGCTACGGCTTCGGTATCACCGGCAGCAGAATGTACGACGCCTTGTCGCCGCCGGCGTAAATCGTGTTCGTCGCGCCCGCGTTGTATTCGGCGTGGTAATGCGTATAGGGCGCGCTGCCGATGCCGTCGCGCGGCTGGATGTCGACACGCAGCTTGTGCCCATTTTTGATCACGATTGACGTCGGCCACACTTCGATATCGCACTCAACGGGCTCGTCCTTCTTCAGCCACAGCCGTTCGTTGTGGGCGTGGTAGGGGCGGTAGGGCAGCGATTTGGCCTGGTCGAGTTTGCGGTGCGAAGCGCGCAGCCAGCCCTTGGTGATGCAGGGCACGGGTTGTCCGTGCTGGCCGACTTCGCAGACGTCTTCGTTGTCGGGGCCGATGTTGCGCAGGGTGACGAAGATGTCCATGTCTTCGGAGGTGCTCGATACCCACAGCTTCATTGCCAGCGGGCCGGTCAGTTCCATGTCTTCTTTCATCACCGGTGTTTCGAAGGACACGCCGCTCCTGCCGACGTTGCCATGCGTGGTCGAGAGCGAAGAGCCTGACGCTACCCCCGCCTTGGTCACACCGCTCGCGCTGTAGCTGAGTTTGGCCGCCTTGTCCGGCACGCTCGTCGTCAGCGTGCCTTCGCTCGCATGCGCGTCACTTGATGGTTCACGCTCGACTTTGAGGTAGTACTTCGTCCATTGCGTGCGCGCCAGCGGCCATTCGTTTTCCGTGCGGAACGGGTAGCGCTCTGGACTGCCGCCGGTGCGGATTTCCAGTTTCACCGGCGGTTCTGCCATGAGACCCGTGTCATTGCCTTTCAACCAGTGGTCGAACCAGCGCAGCTGGTCTATGCGGCCTTCTTCCGCGTGGAAGGGATGAAAGTGCGTGCCGGTATGGATGCGCAGCTTCTTGTTTTTCGAGGCGGCATTCATGAAGGCCTCGGTGTTGCCCCGGAGGTGCATCGAGAACCCGCCCCAGTTGCCGACGCTGTAAATGGGCAGCGTCATCTGGTTCCATTGCGCGCCGCTCTGCTGCCACCAGCCGGAGTCGAGGTCGTGGCTCATGTACTGCCACATCATGTCGTTGTGAAATGCATCCGGGTTGTACGAACGCGGATTGCCGAGCAGATGGTGGGCGGTGTGCGTCAGCCACCAGTTGCCGATGAAGCCGAGCGCAAAAATGCCGCCATGGTAGGCCTGATCGCGATACTGGTCGGCGCGGCCTTCCCACGGCATGATGCATTTGAGCGACGGCGGCTGCGTGTTGGCGGCGCGCCACTGCGAGCTGGCGTGGTAAGAAATGCCGAGCATGCCGACATTGCCCGAACACCAGTCGCGTTTGGCGATCCATTCAATGGCGTCATAGCTGTCGAGTGACTCCTGATACGAGCTCGGCTCCGAGCGCCCCGGCGATTTACCGGCACCGCGCGAATCGACGCGCACGCAGGCGTAACCGCGCGGGCACCACCATTCCGGATTAACGGTCTCCCAGTTCATGTAGGGATTGGCCTTTTCTTCGAGGTCGGCCGGCGGTACCCACAGCTTGTCTTTCTGATACACGCTGGTGTTGAGGATGACCGGCACCTTGTCTGCGGTATCGGGGCGGAAGACGTCGGCATAAAGCAGCGTGCCGTCGCGCAGCGGAATCTTGACGTCTTTCTCGACGATGAATTTCGGATATTTCGGCTGCGATACTTTGTCTGCAACGGACATGCGTTTCTCCATTGGTTCGGGGGACTTGGGGGCGGGCGGCCGTGCGGGCATCATGCAATTGCCGCCGGTCGTTGTTTTTCTACTTATAAGGCAGGCGCCCGCGTGAGTATTTTCCAATCGTAAGATGAGGCTGAAACGGTTGGCGTCATGCTGCGGACTTGGATCGACGGTTAAAGGAATGAAACAATAACTTTCGAGCCTGCTGTACTCGCCTTGCGGCGTCATTATCGCTCATCGCGTTGGCT
>JANXSE010000448.1 GCA_025356695.1 Betaproteobacteria bacterium | reverse complement strand
CCACACAAAGCGCCAACGCCATCGCCGCAAATTTATGCATGAGAGTTTCCCGCCAACGACATTTATAATGGCCGCAAGTCTACAACAGTCCCGCACGAGGAGAATCCGTACCATGACCAATCCACTGAAGCCCATCCGCCGCGTCGTCACCGGCAACGATGCCGACGGCAAATCCGGCGTGTTGTGGGACAGCGCCGCGCCCAACGCCAACCCCGGCCCGATCCGCCCCGGCACCGGCATGACCGACGTCTGGGTTTATCAGGAATGCCCCGCCATCATTCGCGGCGAGAAGGACTACGGCGATCTGCCGTTCAGCTTCGAACCGCCCGAAGACGGCGGCCATCTGCGCATCGTGCAATCGCCCGGCAAAGTACCCGGCTACGATCCGGCCAAAGACCCGACCGCGGTGCCGCTGCACGAGCCGCGCCAGCGCGAAGGAGGCACCTGGGACAAGGGCGGCGCCAACGGCTTCTCGTCGCCCGTGCATAAATCCGAAACCCTCGACTACGGCATCGTACTCGAAGGCGAACGCGTGCTACTGCTCGACGACGGCGAATACATCATGAACCCCGGCGACGTCGTCGTGCAGATCGGCAACTGGCACGGCTGGTGCAATCCGCGGATTGGCAGCCTGATGGCCTTCGTCATGATGGGCGCCAAATACGACGAATAAGGCAGCGCACAAAGAAAACCAAGGCGAAGCCCCGCTTTTCTCCTTCCCCCCTCTAGGGGGAAGGCAGGGATGGGGTGGCGACCGCCTCAACTATTACTCAGGCCGAATCAATTCAGCCCGCAACAGGATTAAAACAATGACCGAACCAATCAAACCCGTCCGCCGCATCGTCTGCATCGACGAAAACGAAAAATCCAAATGCATCTCCGACGCGCCCTCACCCGACGTGCGCACCGACCCCGCGCGCCCCGGCTATGCCTCGACGCGCGTCTGGGTCACCGACCGCACGCCGGCCCGTTTGAAAACCGTGCGCGAATCGTTGAACACGCCGCACACCATCGAACCGCCGCCCGGCGGCTCGGTCTGCCGCGTCGTCACCTTTCCGCCCGACGCCGCATGGCAAAGCAAAGTCGGCGCCAAGGAAGTTCAGGCATTTTTCAATGCGATGGGTTCGCCCAAGGCATCGACCTATTCAGCGCAAGCACCGCATCCGCACATGCAGAAAACGCGCACACTCGACTTCTGCCTGATCCTCGAAGGCGAAATCACGCTGGTGCTCGACAAGGAAGAAGTGCATCTCAAAGCCGGCGACACCGTCGTGCAGCGCGCCACCAATCATGCGTGGAGCAATCGCTCGGGCAGGCCGTGCCGGATTGCGTTTTCGATGCATGATGCACAGAATTAAGGGCCTTTACCGGTTCGCCACATATATAAAGCAATTCGGATTTAAAGCTTGGCATCGTCCGACCGCCCGGATCAGTCAAATCGACGAGTAATTTTTAGACTACCTAAAATTCTCTACATTGCGAAAACATGCTTACATGCCCGGTTTGCGGAAAACAATCCATGTCCGCATGGAAAAAAATGTCACTCGCCCCACTACGTACAGTTGCTTGCAAAACTTGTGGCTCTAGATTATCCGTACCGTTTTCGCTCATTTGGCTTGAATTGGTTGCGCTGATACTCCCGATTCCGGTATTGGTCGTAAGTTCTTGGAAAATCGCATCGATCTTCGTCGTTATTTTCTACATTGCTTTCTGCATTGCTCAATTAATCTTTGTACCGCTTGTTCATCGCGTAAATTGACCCCGTGATAGACATGTCCTCAATAACCGAAACCCCACCCTCCCCCTATCGCCTCCCCATCACGATAGTGTCCGCCCTAATCGGCGGCCCACTGGCGCTGATCGTCTGGTTCTGGTTGAGCGGTTCGCAACGCGTGCGCTATTGGCGCTCGAACTGGATACGCGCCGGTCTCGTGGTAATCGCGATCGGCGCGCTGCCACTGCTGCTGGTCATCCTCGCGGCAAAAGTGCATCTGCTCGCCGACCCGAACCCGAATCCGGTGGGCTTGGGGGTATTGTTTTTCTTCTCGGTAATAATCGGCAGCATATTGATGCTGGCGGGTATCGTGCGAACAGAGCGTGAGAGCGACGACTAGCGCTGTAGGGTGGGCAACTTGTTGCCCACCCCTTAAGCACATGTGATTTGCGGTGGGCAATAAATTGCCTACCCTACAACCACATCACTCCGGCTTCGCCCCCGCCAGTTTCACCAGCTTGGCGTATTTCTCGACTTCCTTTTTGAAGAAGGCCGGGAATTCATCGGAGCCGAGATTGCGCGGCTCGGCGCCGTCGCGCGCCATCGCCGCCAGCACCGTCGGGTCTTTCTGCGCTTTCTGGATTTCTTCGTAGAGTTTGGCGATCACTGGCTGCGGCGTGCCGTGCGGTACGAAGAAGGCATACCAGAG
>JANXSE010000428.1 GCA_025356695.1 Betaproteobacteria bacterium | reverse complement strand
CTCGTCGGCGGCCCCTGCACGTGATTGCTCATGTAGGCGCGCGATTGATTGCGGCCGGGATCGCCGGCGACGAGGATCTCGACCATTTCGGGTTTGATCAGCGTGTGCACGAGGCGTTGCGGATCGGCCGACTCGGTGTAGTCGGGCGGCAGGATGCCGTCCTTGACCAGGCTTTCGAAATTGAACGTCGGCGTGCTGGTCATTTGCGCGTAGTGGGTAGCCTTGGCGGCGGTGACTTTCATGTTGTCGTACAGGTATTGCCGCACCTGATCTTTCGTCCACTGCTTTGCAATTACACCGGCAATGCTGGGGCCGGCGATGATCAGCGGGCTCCACAGACCGGTCTTGAAGCCGGTGTGCGCCCAGTAGGTGAAGCTGCCGCCGATGATGTCGGTCCACTGTTGGACGTGCGTCTTCGCATCGTCGCCGCCGCTGTACATGGGCGAAGTAATTGCCACTACGCTGTGCACGGTGACAACGTTCTCGCCTTTTTTGAAGCCGCGGTCTTCGCCGTAGGTCGGCCAGCCGATTGCTGTCGCGCTGTCTTCGTCTTCGGCCATGGCGACGAGAAAGGTCTGCCCGATGCTGCCCTTGTCGCCGGCGCCGGGCGGAATGCGGAAGCCGCAGATATTGCGCAAATACATGCGCACGAAACGGCCGATGCTGGTGTTGGCCTGACGGCCAACGCGCATCACGCCCTGACCGTAGTTGAAATCGAGTTCCTTGACGATGGGGCCGTTGACGATGACGACCGGTTCCCAGCCCGGTGTCGAACCGGAGTCTTCGACGCGGTAGAGCGGATCGCACAGGGCGTCGACGATGGCAATCAGCACCGGCATGTATTCGGGGCGGCAGCCGGCCATCACACCGTTGACGGCGATGCTGAGGATGGAGGCTTCACGGCCCTCCTGCGGAATCACGCGCAGTACGTCATCGGCCTTGCGGTCGGTGAATTTGAGGAAAGCATCGACGCGTTCGCGCGTTGGCGGGGTGACCGGCAGGCCGTCGGTCCACAGGTTCTTGTAGAAGTGTTCCTGCACTGCGTCGTAATCGCCGCTGAATACCACCGATCCCGGTTCCGGCTCGGCCGATGCATCGGCTTCGACCGGCGCGTCGCCGATCAGGCCTTTCAAGAGCCCCGGTGCGAGCACTTCCTCGACCTTGCGTTTCAGCTCGGCTTCGCTGTCGACCATCGGCGCACCGGGATAAACGCCGATGGCGAGCGGCACGCCCACGCCTTTGATGATGACTTCGGCCTGCTTCAGAAAACCGGAGCCGATGATCGATGCCGTCGGCACCCCCATTTTTTCGACAACGGCTGCGGCCCGCAACACGGCGGGCGTGCAGCTCCCTCAGGCGCCGATGCCGACGATGGCGGCGTCGGCTTTGAAGTGGCGGATCTTGTCGGGGATGGTGGCGGTGACTTCATGTTCGCGCGCGCCGTGGAAGTTGCCGATCTCGGTGTAGGGCACGAACTTCACGCCGGGAAAACGCTGTTTGATGTATTCGCGCACCAGCGGATAAATGGTTTCACCGCGGAAAATCACGTCCCACAATTCGACGATGGTCTTGCCGTTGAGATCGGGCACGCGTTTCGCCGCGGCCGATTTTTTCACGGCTTTGCGTGACAGAGGCCATAGCACGTCGTAATGCGGTTCGTTGTTTTTTGCGTTCATGATTTCTCCGGGCTTGCTGGGTGAGGTCCGATTTTACTGCGCTTTGATTCCCGCGGCCTGCACGACACGCGCGTACTTCGCGGTTTCGCTTTGCAGGAACGCCGTGAATTGCTCAGGTGTGCTGGCCACCACCGTCATGCCGTCGGCGGCGAGGCGTTCGCGCAGTTCGTTTTGTTGCAGGATGGCGGCGATCTCGCGATGCAAACGCAATACGATGTCGCGCGGCGTTGCGCCCGGCGCGAGCACGCCGAACCACGTTGCCATGTCGAAACCTTTAAGCCCGCCCTCGGCCACCGTCGGAATGTCTTTCGCAATCGCCACGCGCGTGAGGCCGGTGACGCCGAGCGCACGCAGGCGGCCCTGCTTGATGAAGGGCAGGCTTTGCAAAACATTCATGAAATAGACGGGGACCTCGCCGCTCATGACGTCGATGGTGGCCGCGCCCGAACCTTTGTATGGCACGTGGCTCAGGCGCACGCCGGCCGACAGTGCAAACCATTCGCCGGCCAGATGCGGCAGCGAGCCGATGCCCGAGGAGCCGTAGTTGAGTTCGCCGGGCCGCGCCTTTGCCAGTGCAATCAGTTCGCGCACGGTTTTAGCCGGCAGTGATGGATGCACGACCAGCGTCAGCGGCCCTGATACCAATTGCGTGACGGCGGCGAGATCGCGCGCCTGGTCGTAAGGTAAAGCGGGATACAGACTTGGATTCACCGCGTAACCCGAGGGTATGATGAGCAGCGTATGACCGTCGGCCGGTGCGGACTTTGCAACGTAAGCGGTGCCGATCGTGCCGTTGGCGCCGCCGCGGTTTTCAATCACCACCGGTTGTTTGAAACGTTCGTTGAGTTTTTGCGCAATCGGCCGCGCGAGAATATCGGTGCCGCCACCGGGCGGGAAGGGGACGATCAAGCGCAGCGGGCCGCTCGGAAAAGTTTGCGCTTGTGCGCTGCCCATCGCCATGATGCAAGCGATCAGGCTGATCGCCAGGCGTCGCAGCATCATTGCGCGGCGATACCCGCTGTCTGAATAATGCGCGCGTATTTACTGTTTTCGCGGGCGAGAAATTCCGTGAATTGCGCCGGCGTGCTCGCGACCACCGCCATGCCGTCGGCGGCGAGACGTTCGCGCGTGTCGGGTTGGTTGAGAATGAGCGCAACTTCAGCATGCAATTTGGTGATGACGTCGCGCGGCGTGCCGCCGGTCACCATCAGCGCCGTCCACGTCGTCATGTCGTAACCGGGCAGGCCCGATTCGGCGATCGCCGGAATGTCCGGGGCGAAGGGCGAACGCTGCGGTGTGGTGACGCCGAGCGCGCGCAGCCGGCCGCTCTTGATATAGGGCAGGCTTTGCAGCGCGTTCATGAAATACAGCGAGATCTGTCCGCTCATCAGATCGATGACGCCGGCGCCGCCGCCGCGATAGGGTACGTGGATCATCTTAATGCCGGCCGACAGCGCGAACCATTCCGCGGCGAGTTGATTGAGCGAACCGGTGCCCGACGAGCCGAAGGTGATTTCGCCCGGGCGTGATTTTGCCAGCGCGATCAGATCGCGCGCGGTCTTTGCCGGCAGCGAGGGATGCACGGTCAGCGTCAGCGGGCCGGCGACGAGTTGCGACACCGGCGCCAGATCACGCGTCTGGTCGTAAGGCAGGTTTTTGTACATGATCGGGTTGGCGGCAAAACCCGCCGGCACGATCAGCAGCGTGTGGCCGTCGGGGGGCGCTTTGACCGCGGCCAGCGCGCCCAGTGTGCCGTTGGCGCCGGGCCGGTTGTCGGCGATCACCGGGACTTTGAATTTTTCGTTCAGGCGTTGCGCCAGTACGCGGCCGAGAATGTCGGTCGAGCCGCCGGGCGAAAACGGAATGATGATGCGCATCGGACCCGACGGATAATTTTGTGCCTGCGCGGTCGCCGCGAGACACAACGTACACACCGCAAAAAATATTCGCGTCGATCGCATCGCTTTAATTCCCCTTGATGTCCGCAGCCTGAATGATGCGGTTGAACTTGGCGGTTTCGCGCGCGAGGAATTCGACAAACTGTTCGGGCGTGCTTGCCACCACCGTCATGCCTTCGCCGGCGAGGCGTTCCTTCAATTCGGGCAGATTGAGTATGCGCGTGACTTCCTGCTGCAACTTGTTGATGACGTCGCGCGGCGTGCCACCCTGCACCAGCAAGCCGTACCAGTTCGTCATGTCGAAACCCTTGAGGCCGGCTTCGGCGATTGATGGCAGTTCCGGCGCAATCGGCGAGCGCTGCGGGCTGCTGACACCGAGCGCACGCAGTTTGCCGGACTTGATCAGCGGCAGACATTGCAGCACGTTCATGAAATAAATCGGTACCTGACCGCTTAAGACGTCGATCACTGCAGCACCCGAACCCTTGAATGGGATGTGCACGATCTTGATGCCGGCCATTGCATTGAACAGTTCCGCACTCAGATGCGGCAGCGAACCGTTGCCCGCCGAGCCGATGTTGAGGGCACCCGATTGCGCTTTCGCCAGCGCGATCAGTTCCTTCACGTTTTTCACCGGCAGCGAGGGATGTACCACCAGCACCAGCGGGCCCGAGGCGATGTGCGACACCGGTGCGAGTTCGCGCGCCTGATCGAAGGGCAGATTTTTGTAGAGAGAAGGATTAGCGGCGTAACCGGCTGGCACGATCAGCAGGGTGTGGCCGTCGGGCGGGCTTTTGGCGACGAAGGCTGCACCCACCGTGCCGTTCGCACCCGAACGGTTTTCGACCACCGCCGGCTGGCCGAAGCGTTCGTTGAGTTTCTGGCCGATGGTGCGCGCGAGGATGTCGGTGCCGCCGCCGGGCGGATAGGGCGAGACGAGGCGCAGCGGGCCGCTTGGATAGTTCTGCGCGGCGCAATCGCTTGCCACTGCAATCAATGCAAGAGCCAGTGCGAGTGCGGCACCGCTGCGAAATGCGAAGAATGCTTTCATGATTTTCTTTGTCCGGGATTGCCTGTGACCGCTCGACAGCCGCCGGATGCGCGGCTGATAATGCGGCTCGACTTGTGGGCGCATTTTAACCGGAAGGCCGCAATGATAAAGCGATGGAAATACGCCGGCGCGATTTTTCTGCTGCTGGTGGCGCCGCTGGCATTGGCGCAGGCGTATCCGAACAAACGCATCGAACTCATCGTCGGCGGGCCCGCCGGCGGCGGCCTTGACCAGTTGTCGCGCGCTTTCGAGCAGGCGCTGCGCGAATCGAAAACCATCGAGCAGCCGCTGGTCATCGTCAACATGGGCGGCGGCGCGGGCAATGCGGCCAAGGCCTACGTGCACCAGCACCGGGGCGATCCCTATTATCTGTATCTCGACACCAACCGCGTTTATCTGAACAAGCTGCTCGGCACCATCGCGATTGGCCACGACGCGATCACCCCGGTGGGCCGCCTGATCGCCGAGTACATGGTGTGGGCGGTGCGTGCCGATTCGCCGCTCAAATCGGCGCGCGACGTTCTCGATCGCCTAAAGGCCGATCCGGGCTCGGTGGTGTTCGGCCTGTCGTCGCTGCCTTCCAACGATCAGATCAACGTGGTCGCACCCGCAATTGCCGCCGGCGTCGATGCGAAAAAAATGCGCATGGTGGCGTTCAATGCCGCAGGCGGGGTTAACACGCAGCTGCTTGGCGGGCACGTGCCTGTCATATCAACCACGTTATCGGAAATTGTCGCGCTGATGCGCAGCGGTCAGGTGCGCCTGCTCGCGGTGTCGTCACCGGAACGGCTGTCGGGCGACATGGCGAACGTGCCGCACTGGCGTTCAATCGGCATCGACGTCGCGGTGGTGCACTGGCGTGGTCTTTTCGCGCCGCCCGACATTCCGCCTGAAGCGCTCAAGTATTGGGAAGACCGGCTGGCGCGTTTCGTCAAAACCGAAACGTGGAAAAAAACGCTGGAGAAATACGGCTGGACCGACGCCTATCTGAATTCGGCGGCGTTCAAAAAGGAAATGGACAAAGAGGCGGTGGTGTTCGCGAAAATCCTCACCGATCTCGGCATGGTGAAGAGCGCGCCGCAGTAGCTGCGTTTTTTCCGCACAGGACACGTAGGGTGCGCACTGCGTGTGAGCAGACAGATGGTTTGCAACCTAGTGGCAACCGGAAGTGACCGAATGACGGCGGGCTTGACCGGACGGAAACGAGCCTTTTAAACCTCATTGAAACCGGCAGTTAGCACGCCTTTACGGCCGGCCCGCCGGCGTCGCCACAGCGCAAAGCGCGGTCAGCCGGTGCGACGCATGGTTTGTCATCAAGGTGGCGCGGCGCGTCACATGGTTTGCAACCACGGCCACACGGTCAGAATCGCTTCTGCTGCGGCTCGCAGTCGGCGAGCATCTTGATTTCGGGCGAACGCTTCACGTTGAGCATGAGCAGCCCCGTCGAACGCGAGATCGTGACATCGCCGGGCTCGCCGGCTTTGGTCTTGATGTTGAAAATGATCGTTTCCGGTTGAATGCTGACGTCCTCCCCCTTGAGAAGCCCGCCTAGATCGCCGGAGAACAGCGCTGCCGTCCCCTTTTGCTCGTCGAAGGTCGCGATGACCGCCGAGGGCGCACCGTTGCGTATAAACGCGCGCTGCGTGCTGCAGCCTAGTTTCACCGGGTCAGCCAGCGCGGCCCCTGCAGAAACGCACAGCGCGGCGGCGACGGCTACCCTCAATGCCATTGCATTTCCCATCTCAAAACCTCCTGAATGTGGGCTGCCCGACGACGCGCCCGATCAAGTGAAACGTCGAATTCTCACGCATGGTGCTGATCGCCATAGGCGGGAACAGATCGCGGTTGCGGCTGATGACAATCAGGTGCTCATTATGCAGCACGAGCCGCTTCACGTACACGTGCCCGCCGAGGGAAAACACGTAAACGCCCTCGCGTAGCGATTCAACGTCGCCGACATCGATCATGACGACGTCGCCGTCGTGCAGATCGGGCTCCATGCTGTCGCCGGCTACGGTGACGAGCTTCAAGCGCTCTGCCGCCACCCTCACTTCCCTGGACAACCAGGCGCGCGAGAACGCCCAATGCTCGGCGGCGTCGCGATCCTCCGCAAGCGCGCCGTGCCCGGCGGCGGCGCGCACGTCGTAGAGGGGAATCAACGCAAAATTGTCAGCTGAGTAGCCCTTAGCATCTTGCCGCGCTTCCAGCATGGTTCCCAGGCGGGATACGCCGTCGACGATGCGATCGAACGACGCTTTCTCCTCGGGCGACACCGCAGAAAAATAGCGATTGCGCTCGTCGTCCGTAGCGTCAGCCAATATCTCAGGCCGCACCTTCGGGCCGTGCCCGGTTAAAAGCCAGACAGGATTCAGTGTAGGGAACCGTTCCGTCAGCCCGTTCAGAAATTCAGGCTCAGGCGACCGCTCCCCGCTCTCATAGCGCCGAAGCGTATTCACGTGCAGGCCGTGAATGGAGGCGAATTCCTCCTGCGTCATGCCATTCCTGACGTCACGAATGCGCGCCCCCAACCCATTCAGGTAGGTTGGATTCGTTTCAGGTTCATGCCCCGAACTTGAAAGCGTGCCTTTCAAGTTCGCGCCCGGTGTCTTCTCGCGTGTAACCACCTAATTTCCCTACGGTAACGTCAAAATAAACCCGATTGAGTTGATTCCGAACTTGAAACAAACCTGAACGGGTTGACACATAACCCCATTCGGGTTTATCGTCGCTTCCATGTCTACTTCAACGTCAACAATCGACATGCCTAAAAAACCAGCCTCCAAGGACTGGCACAAAGCCGACATTATCGCCGCCCTGTGGAAGCGCGGCACCTCTCTACAACGCATCTCCCGCGGTTTGAGTTATCACCCGAACGCACTCGGGAATGCCTTGCATCGGCCGTGGCCTAAAGCCGAGCGATTCATCGCGGACGCGCTGGGCATAAAGCCGCAGCGAATCTGGCCGTCGCGCTACCACTCTGACGGCACCCCCAAGAGCGGGCGTGGTGAACGCGGCCTCGGTCGACACAAGGGCAAGGATAGCACCGACACGAAGCCGGTCAATGTCGAAGTTGAAAGGGCCGCTTAGACATGGTGCGCGCCGTCGACACCCGCACCTTTGACCTCTTTCAGGTCCCGCAAGCGCCGGCGCCCACGTACGGCAGTCTGAATTTCGAGACCGAGCTGCGCTGCACGCTGAACGAGATGCTGAAAAAAACGCCGCTCTCGCGCCACCAGGTCGCCGCGCGCATGAGCGACCTCACCGGCCACGACATCACCAAAGCGCAGATCGATGCGTGGACCGCCGAGAGCAAAACGCAATGGCGCTTTCCCTTCGAATACGCACCCGCGTTCGAGACCGCCACCGACAGCAACGATCTGCAGGAACTGTTCGCGCGCAAGCGCGGCAGCCGCATTCTCGTCGGCGAAGAAAGCCTGCTCGCCGAACTCGGCAGGCTGGATCAACAAGAGCAACACGTCAAGCAGCGCAAGCGCGCGCTGCAGGCATACCTGCGGAAAACAAAATGAGAGAACAACAACAAAAACTCATCTCGGCACCGGTGTCCACTGAATGGTACGGGGCAAGCGCGCTGGCCGGAATTCCGGGCATGCCGCGCACGCCGCAGGGCGTCAACGCACTCGCGCGTCGTGCGCAATGGGCGTCCCGCGATCGCGCCGGCCGTGGCGGCGGCCGCGAATATATGCGCAACACGCTTCCCGACGAATCGCGCGCCCATCTCGCGGCGCAAATTGTCACCGCTAACGCAAACGCCGGCCGCATCGAAGGCGCGAAGCTGCAGCTGACCGAAACCATCGCGCAGCAGGCTTCGTTCAACCGTCATTTAGAGAGCCTTAAAGCCGCCGTCACAACGCCGGCACACGGCAAGCGCCGCATCGACGCGAAGCTCGCGCTGATCGGCCTGTGGGAACAATTCAACAAGACGGCCGGCCTCGCAGTGATGCCGTCGCTGCATAAATTTTCCGAGCTGTATAACGCGGGCACGATCGAAGCCGACGCCGACGTGCGCCAGCAAGTGCCGATGCTCTGCGGCGCAACCCTGAACCGCTGGCGCGCAGCCGTGAAACGCGATGGCGTTGCCCAGCTCGCCGGTCGCTACGGCAACCGCAAAGGCGCGTCGATCATCGACACGCAGCCGGCCGTCGCCGAATTTGCAGTTTCGATGCTGGTGTCGCACCCGCACGCCGGCAGCGCGCACATCATGCAGGCGCTGCGCGCGCGCTTCGGCGCCGATGCCGAAGTCAAGCTGCCGAGCGCGCGCGCCCTGCAGCGCTGGATGAACGCCTGGCGCCAGGACAACAGGCAGGTGCATACCGCGCTCACCAACCCCGACGCCTTCAAGAACAAATTCATGGCCGCGTTCGGCTCGCAATCGTCCGACATCGAGCGCGTCAATCAGCGCTGGGAACTCGACTCAACGCCCGGCGACGTCATGTTGAAAGACGGCCGCCACGCCGTCATCGGCGTGATCGACGTTTTCACGCGGCGCGCGCGTCTGCTGGTCTCGAAAACCAGCAAGGGCACCGCGATCGCAACCTTGCTGCGCCACACGCTGCTCGACTGGGGCGTGCCCGAAGTCGCCAAGACCGACAACGGCGCGGATTACGTCAGCAACCACATCACGCGCGTGTTCCGCGATCTCGGCGTCGAGCAGGAACTCTGCCCGCCGTTCCAGCCGTGGCACAAGCCGCACATCGAACGTTTCTTCGGCACGTTCAGTCACGACCTGCTTGAACTGCTGCCGAACTTCATCGGGCACGACGTCGCACAGCGTCAGGAAATCCGCGCGCGCAAATCATTCGCCGATCGCCTGCTCAAGCGCGGCGGCGAGATCGAAGTGTCGATGACCGCGGCCGAATTCCAGCAATTCTGCGACAGCTGGTGCAACGACGTGTACACGCACCGCGCGCACGGTGGCCTCAACGGCAAGTCGCCGTTCGAAATTGTGAGCACCGCGCGCGATCCGATCCGCACCGTCGCCGACGATCGCGCCCTCGACATCCTGCTCGCTGAAGCGCCCGCCAACAACGGCCTGCGCACCGTGCAGAAAAAAGGCATCGAACTCGACCAGGCGTACTTCATCGCGCCCGAACTCGGCGCGCGCATCGGCGACCAGGTGCATGTGCGCTTCGATCCGATCGACCTCGGCCGCGTCTATGTGTTCGACCTCGACGAAGGTTTCATCTGCCGCGCCGAATGCCCCGAGCGCACCGGCATGGATCGCAAGCTCGTCGCCAGCAAGGCCCGCGCCATGCAGATCGCTGACACGCAGGAACAGCGCCGCACCCTCAAGGCCAATGCGCGCCGCATCAACACAGACGACGTCGTGTCCGAGATCCTCACCGATCGCGCAGCGGCCGCCGGCAAGCTGGCCCATCTGCCCGCACCGAAATCAGCGCATGCATCCGCCGGCCTCGCCGCCGCGGCCGCCGCGGTGCAATCACGCCGTGCGCCTGCAGAGACGGTCAGCGACGACGCTATGCAGAAGTTGCGCGACGAAATGGCCGGCAGCACGCGCCGCAAGGTCGTCGCGATCGATGACCCGATGGTCACTATGCGCCGCTGGGAAGCAATAGCCGCGCGGGTTAAAGCCGGCGCGATTGTCAGCGACGAGGACCGCGCCTGGCACGTGGCTTATGAAGGCAGCGATGAGTGGCGCGCGATGCGGCGGTTGCGCGAAGACTGGCCCGACATGAAACGCGCGGGAGAGATCTGATCATGGCCTTGGTCATTCGCACCGTACGCAAGGGCCTGTCGGCAAAGCTACGCGCCGCGTGGGACGAGGCAACGGTTACGCAGTTGCTCGACCTTTTGATTGAGATCGAGACCGCTGATGTTCCTCGGGAGCGCGCATTAGTCAGACGAATTAAGGAATGCTTTGGGAAGAAGTGGCCGTATTACTGGACCACCTTTGATCCGAAGGCAAGGGCGGCTCTTCTGGCCGAGCATCACATTGAACGCATCAAGAGGCGGAAATAAAAAACGCCGGCACTGTTAGCAGCAGCGCCGGCGCGGGACCCAAGTCAAAAACGGAGGCTTTAACAATGGGAACAGTCACGAGTATGGACAAACAGAACGCAAATATCAATCCCGGCGGCCGCTGGGCGCCGCTGTCGAACGTGGCGCTCTGTGCGCGCGCGCTCGAACGCGCGCTCAACCGCGAGCCGAATCTTCCTGGCCTGGTCGCCCTGACCGGCCCGAGCGGCTACGGCAAGAGCATGGCCGCCAGCTACTGCGCGAACAAGTTTGCCGGCTTCTATGTCGAGTGCCGCAGCTACTTCACGCGCAAGACGCTGGCGCAGGCGGTGCTGCGCGAGATGGACATCAAGCCCGGCCGCACCATCGGCGACATGATGGAGCAGATCGCCGAGCAGCTCGACCTCTCGCAGCGGCCGCTGATCCTCGACGAGTGCGACCACCTGATGGACAAGGGCAGCACGATTGAAATCGTGCGCGACATCCACGAAATGGCGCGCACCTCGATCCTGCTGATCGGCGAGGATCAATTCCCCAAGAAGGCCGCCGCGTTCGAGCGCTTTCACAACCGCGTGCTGGTGTGGCAGCTCGCGCAGCCGGCCACGCCGCACGACGCGCGCGCGCTGGCCGAGTTCTACTGCGCCGGCATCCGCGTCGACGAGGACCTGCTCGACCGCATCTGCCACGTTTCGCGCAACGTGCCGCGCAGGATCTGCGTCAACCTCGACGCCGTGCGCGACTACTGCGACAAAAACGGCCTCAAGAAGATCGCGCTCGCCGATTGGGGCAAGCGCGAAATCTACAGCGGCGAAGCGCCGGCGCGGAGGATGGCATGAGCGAGATCGATCGCCAACGCCGGTATCAGCGCGCGCACCCGGAACGGGTCGCGGAGCGCCAGCGCCGCTACCGCGCGCGGAATGCCGAGCGCATCAGCGAGCGCAAGCGCGCCTACCGAGAAAAAAATTGTGAGAGAGAGGCCGCACGGAGACGCGAGTATTACAAGAGAAACCGCGCGCAGATCGTTGAGAAGGCAAAGGCATACAGGGCATTGAATCCGGAAAAAACGCTAGCGAGAATGCGCGAATATCGGCGGCTGCAACGCAACGCCTTGCTCGCCTCACGCGGTGACCTCGGAGTTCTGCCAGCGCTGATGCTGATGCTGACTGCACTGAACCGTGCGATCGGGAGCCGGCTATGAGACGGCCGGCGAGACTTGAACGCGCCGGCGCGTTGACGCCGCGCGATCGCATGTGGGCGGCCATGCGCGCGATCGGCGTGAACGACGAGTTCACCGTCGCCGAAATCATGGCGTTGAGCGAGCAGCGCGCCGACACCGTGCTGTGCTATGCGCGCGCGCTGGTGCTGTCCGGCCACCTCAAAGGCGGCTCGGCGCGATCGCTTGCGGCCTATACGGTCCGGCGAGAGCTCGAACGCTTTCGCCTGGTCAACGACTGCGGCGCCCACGCACCGCGCATCGACAAGCACGGCAAGCCCGTCACGCAGGGCTGCGGCCGCGACCAGATGTGGCGCTCTCTGCGCATCCTGAAATTGTTCACCTGCCGCGAACTCGCGCAGGCCGCGTCGACCGAGGAACACGCCGTCGCGCACGACGAGGCTAAAACCTACGTGCGATTTCTCGCGATGGCCGGCTATCTGGTTTTGCTCTGCACCGGCAACCGCGCGCACGAAGCGCAATACGCCTTCGTCAAAAGCCGCGACACCGGCCCGCGCGCACCGCTCGTCACCCGCGAGAAGAACGTCATCGACGGCAACACCGGAGAGGAATTCAAGTTATGACATCAACAGGCGAAACAAACGTCGCCGTCGCGCGCCGCAGCTGGGGCGAAGCCGCGCCCGAGTGGGTAGCAGTGATGGCCGAAGCCGCCGATGCCACCAGCCAGGCCGACGTCAGCCGCCGGCTCGGCGTGTCGAGCGCGCAGATCAACCAGGCGCTGCGCAACAGCTACGCCGGCCGCGTCGACCGGCTTGAAGCGCGCGTGCGCGGCGAGCTGATGAACGAAAAGGTCGGCTGCCCGGTGCTGGGTGAAATCACCAAGCGCCGCTGCCTCGACGAACAGCGCCGCAACACCGGCGCACCGCAGAACGCTGTGCGCGTGGAGTTGCGGCGTGCCTGCCGCAAGTGCACGAACCGCTCGGGAAATAAGGAGGCCGCATGAAGCGCGCCTGGTTCTTCCTGCAAGTACTCGCCGCGTGCTCCGCGCTGGTCGCAACGATCGTCGGAATCGCCGCGCTGTCGGCGCGAGGGACCGTCGCCGCGCTCGACGAGCAAGCGCAGCGCGTCGAAGTGAAAGCCACCTTCGACGCCCCCGACCAGGCGATTGTCGAATTCCCCGCCGTCGTGCGCGGCCGCATCGTGCGCTGCGTCGTCTACGCCAACACCAAACGCCGCGCCAGCGCGGTCATGTGCTGAGAGGCCGCCATGCGCCAATTCAACGAACCCACCAGCCTGGTCATGTCCGACGCCGCGCTCAACTATTGGGCCGAGGTCTACCTCGCCAACCCGCTGCTGTCGAAGCTCGGCATCACCTTCGTGATGTTTCTCAACCAGCCGCGCGCGCGCATCGCGGCCGCGCAGCGCCTGTGGGCGGCCGTGTCGCTCACCGATTGCATCGAGCAGTTCGATCTGTTGCCGGAACAACGCGCGGTGCGCGCCCGGCTTGAACCCGCGTTCAACATAGGAGACTGATATGGCAACCCTGCAGCAACTTGAAATGATTGCCGCCGATATCGCGGCAGCGCGCAAGCGGCTCGTGGCGATGATCGCCGAATCGCCGGAATTGTTCGCCAAGAAGCGCTCGCTGATCTTGTGCGGCGTGAAGGCCGGCTTTCAGCAGCGGCACGGCAGCGTGTCGTGGGGAGACGACGCGCAGCTCGTCGCCGCGATCCGCACGCAGATGCCGGCGCACTTCGACGAGCTGGTGACCGTGACAGAAGCG
>JANXSE010000419.1 GCA_025356695.1 Betaproteobacteria bacterium | reverse complement strand
CAAAAAATGCGATGTCGCAATCGGCGATCAGTGCGGCAAGCCGCTTCGCTTCGGCCACTGTATAAGCGCAGTTGGCGTCGAGCATCAGGGGTGCCGCACCAATCGCGCTGCGTACCGCGCGTATGCGCTGCGCATCTTCATCCAGCGTACGGCCCGCGCCGACCAACACTTTGGCGCCGCGAAAGCCTGTTGCCAGCGCTACCTGGCAGGCGGCAACCAGTTCCGCCTCCGTATACGCGGGCAGTCCCACGGTTGCATAGGCCGGCACCGCAGTGCGTGCGCCGCCAATCAAGCGGGCCACCGGCAGTTTCAGTGCCTTGCCTTTGATATCCCATAGCGCCAGATCGAGCGCAGACATCGCCGACACGAACACGCCGGTGGACTGGCGCGGATTGAATTTTTTCGCCAGCTGCACGGTAATCGCTTCGATGTCGAGCGGATCGACCCCCTTTGCCGCGGCAGCAATACCGCCGTTGAGCAGATGCGCCACCTCGTCGGCAAGAAAGCGCCCGGTCACGCCCTCGCCGCTTATGCCCTCATCGGTCGTCACGCGACAACGCAGGAAAGTCAGGCTCTCCTGCCCGGCATAGGCGTCGGTGGCGCGCGCGGGTTTGATGTGTTCAACAGCGGCTTTGAGTTCGGTAATTTTCACGCGATGTCCGTTCGTTCAGGCGATTGCCGTCTGTTTATAATTCACGCGCTTTAAACGTGTCGCAGGATTTCACGTCGCCGCTCTCAAGGCCGCGGCGCAGCCAGCTCGCGCGTTGTGCCGAGGTGCCATGCGTGAATGAATCGGGCACCACGCGGCCACGCGCCTGCTGCTGCAACGCGTCGTCGCCGATCGCCGTCGCCGCCTTCATCGCGCCCTCGACGTCGCCGGGATCGAGAAAGTGTTTGCTGCGCTCCGTGAGGTTCGCCCAGATGCCGGCGAAACAATCGGCCTGCAGTTCCAGTCTCACCGACAGCCGGTTGTATTCAGTATTCGAAACACGGCCGCGCCGGCTTTCGACCTGTTCGCTGATGCCGAGCAGGTTCTGCACGTGATGGCCGACCTCATGCGCAATCACGTAAGCCTGCGCGAAATCGCCGGTGACTTTAAAACGATCGCGCATCAATTGATAAAACTGCAGGTCGATATAGACTTTGCGGTCGCCCGGGCAATAGAACGGACCCGCAGCCGATTGCCCCATGCCGCAGGCGGTCGGAAACGAGCCGCTGAACAACACCAGCTTGGGCGGCGGGTAACGGCCGCCGGAGGCGCTGAAGAGTTCGCCCCAGGCGTCTTCCGTCGAGGCGAGCACGCGCGAGACGAATACGGTTTTGGCGTCGCCGGCCGGCGCATGCTGCGCCGGTTGTCCGGATTCGCGCGGCGCCATCGCAACCGAAGCATCGCCCTGCAACAGCGCGAGGATCATGCCGGGATCGATGTTGAAGAAATAGGAACCGGCAAGTGCAACGAGTATCGCACCGACGCTCAAGCCGCGGCCCAGCGGCAGGAAACCACCGCCGCCGCTGCCACGCATGTCTTCTACATTGTCGCTTTCACGCTCGTCGTCAAGACGCATCCGGAACTTTCTGTATTGGCAGTGAGTAGGAAATATCCGCCGGCCCGCGCTAACGCGCCGCGCGTTTTCTCATTTTGAGAATGTCGGGAAAATTCTCGACGATCCACTGCTCCATTTTAACCACCAGTCCGGCGAGGGAATGTCCGAGCGCCGTCAATTCGTACTCGACCCGCGGCGGCACTTCAGGATAGCTGATGCGTTTAACAAGGCCGTTTTTTTCCATTTCGCGCAGCGTCTGCGTCAGCATTTTTTGCGAAATGCCGCGCACGGTGCGTTTGAGTTCGCCCGTGCGCGTCTTGCTGTCGTACAACACGCACAAAATCAACATGCTCCATTTGCCGCCGATCAGTTCGAGCACGTCGCGCGAAGGGCATTCGGGGTTGAACAAATTTGCTTTTTTACCAGTCATTTTCCAATTGTTACCAAAAGGTGCGTACTTGTATACCGGTAATTATAGACCTATTCTCCGCACCGCCTGAAGCAGCAGTTTTGTATTCAGGCTAATTCGATCAATTTAACAACAAGGATAGTCATGTCACAAAAAACAGCCATCGTTACCGGCGCCTCCAGCGGCATCGGCCTGGGCATTGTAAAAACATTGCTGGCAAAAAATTACCGCGTGGTGGCCGGCTCGCGCAATCTCGCCGCCGCCAAAGTGCTCAAAGCAAGTGATCAGTGTTTTCTCGTCGACGGCGATGTGGCCGATAAGGCGACCGGCGCAAAGCTTGCCGAAGTTGCAATGAATAAAACCGGACGCATCGATCTGCTGGTCAATAACGCCGGCATCTTTACGCCCGGCAATTTTCACGAATATGGCGAAGAACAATACCGCGCCACCATGGCGACCAACGCCGACGGCTTCTTTTACGTAACACAAGCGGTTGTCCGCCACATGCTGAAACAGAAACAGGGCCACGTCGTCAGCATTTCAACCACGCTGGCAACCCAACCGGTCGCCGGCAGGGCAGGGAGACGGCGGCCTGACTATGTGCACTCCCGCACCGACAATCCCGAGGCCCATGCGTTTATATGCGGGAACAGAAGTTCTGCGCACTGGTTCTCCGCGCTTGTTGGATTTTCTGGAACGTCGACATGAAATTTACCGGACTCCATCTTTTCGGTTTTATCGTTTTAATATGCGGCGTTCTGGCCGCGCTGTGGCAGCGCTGTGGCAGCGCAGGGATTCTCGCCAGCATCGGCACGACATGGGCGGTGATCGGTGTTGTGATCGCAATCGGACTGGGCATCATGTTTGCCGTCTCACGCAGCGGCACGCGGGAAAATATCGAAATCCAACGCAAGTAGAGTCCGGGTCCCGGCCGGGGCCGTCCCTGCGACAATTGTGCACAATTGTTGCGGGGGGCACTTACCCGGAGCAAGGTTGCGCGATACACTCGTGCGGTTTATACCGTTGCCATGTCATCGCCCGATCGGTCCGCCCCTGATGAGCCTCTCTGACCATATTCCAGACGTCCGCCTGCAGTACGAAGAATTGCCCTATCCGCCGCGCGAACCACGCGAAGAGCAAAACCGCCTGATCAGAACGTGGCTCGACGAGCTGCAGATGATCAACCACTATTGCTTCGTCGGGAAACAGGAATTCCGCGGCCGTTTCCGCGTGCTGATTGCCGGCGGCGGAACCGGCGACGCAACCATCTTCATGGCAGAGCAACTGCGTCATACGGACGCCGAAATCGTCCATCTGGATCTCAGCCGGACAAGCATAGACATCGCACGCCGGCGCGCGCAAGTACGCGGGCTCGACAATATCCACTGGATTCACGAATCGTTGCTGGGACTGCCTGCGCTCGGACTCGATAAATTCGACTACATCAACTGCAGCGGCGTACTGCACCATCTCGCCGACCCCGATGCCGGCCTGCGCGCGCTGTTGAGTGTGCTGAAAAACGGCGGCGCGCTGGGCATCATGGTTTACGCGCAGTACGGAAGGACCGGCGTCTATCAGTTGCAATCGCTGCTGCGGTTGATCAATCAGAACGAAACAGACACGCAACGTAAAATCGCCAATACGCGGCTCGTTCTGGCAAATATGCCGGCGTCCAACTGGTTCAAGCGCGGCGAAGCTGATTTATATCTTGACCATCAGAACCTCGGGGATTCCGGCCTCTACGATCTACTGCTGCACCCGCAGGATCGCGCTTATACGGTTGAAGAACTGTATGCATGGCTGGGTGACACGCATGGATTGCATCTCGAACTGACCGACGTTGGCCGCGGGCGCGCAGCATATTTGCCGCAATTGATGACCGGCACGCCACAGCCGGGCCTAGGCGATCTCACGCAGCAACTGCCGCCAAGACAGCAATATGCGATCGCGGAATTACTCAGCGGCAACCTGATTACACATTCGTTTTATGCGACGCGCACGTCGGACAGGCGTGCGCCCTATGGCGACCCGGACTACGTGCCCTTCCTGTTTCATGAACCGGTCAGCGGCCGCGATCTTGCCGCGCTGGTGAGGCATAATGGTTCGTCGCCGTTCGTGCTCAATCATTCGCACACGGGAATCAAGATCAATATCGACCCCGGGAAATTCGGCGCCCGCATCCTTGACCATCTCGACGGTAAGCGCAGCTTCGGCGAGATTTTCGCCCTGGTGCGGCAGGAAGTTCCAGCGGCCGCGCCGGACGACGAGCAGCTTTTCGGCGATTTTCAGCCTTTCTACGAATTTCTGACGGCGATCGACCGCCTGCTGCTGCAGCACCGTGCGGTCACGCTTCCGCCGCTCACCTAAGCCAGTAGCGCGAGCAACTCCTTAAGCTGCCGCGCATTGAGCCGCTCGAGATTTTCGAACGACTCAATCACACGATCGATCTTCGCCGCATCGAAGCGCACGGAGAGGCAATCGCGGATTTTCGCGCGGTGTTGCGCGGCATCAACGACCTCACCCCAGGTGCCGGGCGGTTTGCGGCAAATGCCTTTGTGCACACTGCCGTCGGCGAGCGTGACCTCCACCGCGATGTGCATATTGCGTGTGTCGGGCGGAATGTTCGGGTCGAATTCGAGCGTGATCTTGTCGAGCAGGCTCACCATATCAGCGGTGAAGCGCCGCTCGTCGCTGAAGGTCTGAATACCGACACTGCCGTCGAGCAGCCCGGCGGCGGCGGCATACTGTATGCTGAATTTTCCTTCAAGGCCGACGCGCGGATGCGGGCGATTGGCGTCGAGGATTTCGGGCGAGACGATGCGCACGCTTTTGATCTGAGCCACGTCTTTGATGGTTTTGCGCGCTTCGATTGCCGCGGTGATCGCGAAATGCGTCGGATATTTCGACGGATAGAACTTGATCGCCATGCCCGGATCGACACAGCGCCACGGCTTGCCGAATTCAAACAACACGTCATAGTCGAAGCGTTGCGCAAAAAATGTTTGCACATAACCGTGCTTCGCTTCGAAGATGCCGGGGTTGGCGGTAAAACCGCGCGCGGCGAGCAGTGCCGCTTCGAGACCGGCCGCCGCCGCATTGCCGCAGTGCGTGCATTTCACCATTGAACCGGAATTCGCCGGCAGACCGGCGCAACGCGACGACGCCATGCCCAGCGCGTTGGCGAATTGCGCCGGATCGAGCTTCAACATATGCGCGGCGGCGACCGCCGAACCCATCGGCCCCATCACGCCCGGCGAATGAAACGGCAATGCACCGCGCGCCGGTTTCGCCGCGGCCAGTATGCGGCCCTGAATCTCGAAACCCTTTGCGCAGGCGGTGATTACATCGCGGCCGCTGCCACCGTGCGCTTCTGCCAGCGCCAATGCCACTGGCACCGTCGGCGACACAGCGTGCGTCGGCGGACTCGACATCGGTTCGAAATCGAGCAC
>JANXSE010000417.1 GCA_025356695.1 Betaproteobacteria bacterium | reverse complement strand
GCACATAACGCGAGCACGGCGATGCCGCTTTTTATTTTCGTGAGATTCATTGGTGGTCCCGAATCGTTGGTTGATTGAATTGCCGGAAATAATTCAGGCGAGCGCTTTTTTCAGAACCGCCGCCACGCGCTCGACATCCAGGCGCGTCACATCGATATGCGTCACCGCGCGGAAGGTGGTGCCGCCACGCATGGCCAGCGCGATACCACGCTGACGCAGACGCTGGTTGACCTCTTCCGCCGTAAACCCCGACGGCGCGACGTCGAGAAAAACCAGATTGGTTTGCGTATCGTCATACACCAGGCGCAGGCCTTCGATTGCAGAAACCAGTTTGGCGAACAACTTCGCGTTGGCGTGATCCTCGGCCAAACGTTCGACATGATGATCGAGCGCATAAAGCCCCGCCGCGGCCAGTATTCCGGCCTGACGCCAGCCGCCGCCGTAGATCTGACGCAGGCGGCGCGCACGCGCAATGAAGTCCTTGCTGCCCATCAGCATCGAGCCGACCGGACAACCGAGCCCCTTCGACAGACAAAATGAAATCGAATCGCAGCGTTTGCCCCATTCCGCAGGTTTGATGCCGGAAGCAACCACGGCGTTGAAAATACGCGCGCCGTCGATGTGCAGAGGCATGCCGCGCTCCTGCGACAACGCACGCAGATCATCGAGTGCCGCCAGCGGAAACACCGTGCCGCCACCGGCGTTGTGCGTATTCTCAACCCATAGCAGCGCGCTCTTTGGCTGCATCCAGTTGCTCGAACGGATCAGCGCCGCCGCCTGTTCGCGCGTATAAACGCCACGCTCGGTCGCTATCATCGCCACCTGCACGCCGGAGATCAGGGCGCTCGCACCGAGCTCGCTGCGCACCGGATGGCAGATCGCATCGGCGATGACTTCGTCGCCGGGCTGGGTGTAGGCCTTGATCGAAATCTGGTTGGCCTGCGTGCCCGACGCAACAAACAGCGCGGCCTCCTTGCCGAACAATGCAGCGGCGCGTTCCTGTAAGGCGTTGACCGTCGGGTCCTCGCCCATTACGTCGTCGCCGACTTCGGCCTTGAACATGGCCTCGCGCATCGCCGCAGTCGGCCGCGTCACCGTGTCGCTGCGCATGTCGATCAGGCGTTCACTCATGCCGCTTCCTTTTTCAGTTCGCGCACGACATCGGCTATCACCGCCATGCCCTTTTCGATCGTCGCTTCACTCACAGAATAACTGATGCGCAGATGTTTTTCGCCGCCAACGCCGTATTCGGAACCGCTGCGCACGGCAACACTGCGCTCGAACAGGCGTGCCTTAAGCTCGCGCGCCGACAGTGGCAGATCGAAGCGCGTCCACATATAGAAAGCGCCCTGCGGCGCCGCCGGATGCAGACCGGGAATCGCGCGCGCAAGTTTGTGCATGAGGGCAGCGCGTTTGTAATACTCCTGATTGAATTCGGCGATGCAATCCTGCGGCCCGCGCAAGGCGGCAATACCGGCGCGTTGCACGAAATTGCAGATCGGGCCGTTGATGGAACGATGTATGCCGTAGAGGTAATCGATCAGATCGGGCGGCGCCACTACGTAGCCGAGCCGCCAGCCGGTCATCGCATAGGTTTTTGAAAACGTACCGAGCAATATCATGCGCTCGCGATGCTGGTGATACTTGAGTACCGGCACATGCACCTGCCCCGGTTGCATGAGTTTCGAATACGCTTCGTCAGACGCCAGCAGCAGATCTTTTTCGGCGCACAGATCAAGCAGTGCAGCGACATCGGCTTCGCGATAGACGATGCCGGTCGGATTGTTCGGATTGTTCAGCATGACCAGCCGCGTACGCGGTGTGATCGCTGCGCGCACCGCGTCGATATCGAGCTGGTAATCGGTTTTGTGCCGCACCGGCACCGGCACCGCGCCGATTTGCTTCGCGACATGCGGATACAGCGAATAACTCGGATCAAACACGATGACTTCGTCGCCCGGATCGAGAAAGCAGCTCATCACCGTGTAAATGCCCGAACTCGACCCATTGGTTATCAACACCTGGCTGGGCGCATAGGTAGCGCTGGTTTCTGCCGCGATCGATTCGCAGATCGCTTCGAGCAGCGGCATCACGCCTTTCTCAAGGATGTAACCGGTATGGCCGTCATCGATGGCCTGTTTGACCGCTTCGACGATGTGTTGAGGCGTTGCGAATGAAGGGCTGCCTGAATCGAGGCGGATCAAACCGGCCGGTGTTTTCGCAGTCATGAATTTGGCACGCTCGCCGCCCGAGGTGTCCATTACGTATTTTGCGATATGCCGCATGCTGCCCGACTCCTCCAATGCCACGGCGTCTGCGCGCCGTGCAAATAACTTATAATCAGTGACGAGTGATGGGCTTTCTGCCGCAGCCCGCTTTCATCAAACGCAATCTGCCGAAGACGAAACTACATGAATGCTCCCGACAATTCTACCGGCTTCGCGAAGGTCACGCGCGAGGAAGCGGTCAAACGCGCCGCCGAACTGATTCCACTGCTGCGTGAACACGCCGCCACCGCAGAAGCCGAGCGTCATCTGGCACCGGCGGTGCGCGACGCGCTGCACCGCACGGGACTTTTCCGCTTTCTGCAGCCGAAATCGCGCGGCGGCATGGAACTCGACTTCGCATCCTGGGTTGAAATCCCGGAAATGCTCGGCCGCGGCGACTGCTCGACGGCGTGGAACGTTGCCAACCTCGCCTCGCATCACCGCACACTGGCACTGTTCAGCAAACAGGCGCAGGACGAAGTGTGGAACGAAAACCCCGACGCGCTGATCGCCGCCGGCATCGCCTATCCGCAAGGCCGCGGAAAAAAGGTCGATGGCGGGCTGATGTTGTCGGGCACCTGGAATTTCTGCTCGGCAGTCACCGATTCAACATGGAACATGCTGGCCTGCATGGTAATGGATGATGCAGGCGCAAAATCGATCGACTGGGTGCAATGCCTGCTGCGCAAAAACGAATACCAGATCATCGACGACTGGCAGACCATGGGCATGCGCGGCACCGGCAGTTGCACGGTCAAGGTTGAAAATCTGTTCGTGCCGCAATACCGCTTGCAGTCGATGGCGACCGGTCTGCCCGGTCATGCTTACGCGGGCGCAGCCGAAAATCCGAATCCGATGTACGTGATCCCGACGTCAGCGGTCGGCGGCCACGCGCTCGGCAGTTGTGTCGTCGGCAATGCGCAGGGCGCGCTCGATGCAACACTCGACTGGATCAAATCGCGCAGCACCGTGCAAGGTGCGAAGATGCGCGATTTCCAGACGGTGCAAATGCGCATCGGCATGGCCGGCGCCAAAATCGACGCCGCGCGGCTCGTTCTTCGCAGCGATTGCATCGAAGCCGAAGCGGCAACCATCACCGGCCGCGCGATCGGCAGCGAAGAAAAACTGCGCTACAAACGCAATGCCGCCTTCGCGGTGAAGCTGTCGATGGAAGCGATCGATCTTTTGCAGGAAATGGCCGGCGCCAACGGCATTTATCAGAAAAGCCCGCTTGAGCGCATTTTTCGTGACGCGCGCGCCGCCGGCGCACACATCCACTTCAGCATCGACATGCAGATGACGCAGTGGGGACTCGTAGCGGCGGGCGGCGAGTTCAAAAGCCCAACGCTCTAATCTCCCGATTGCGCCGTGGCGTGATCGAGTTGGTTCGCAGTTGTGGCGCAGACCCCTCGCCTGCGCGAAGCACCAACGCATCGGAATGCCATCGTGTTTTGACGCAGGCGAGGCGCCTGCGCCACTTCAGGCGCGGTTCACCATCGACGAATCGATCTTCACGCCCTCTTTTTTTGCTTTCAGCGCGTCGTCGCCGAAAAACAGCAGTTCGATTTCGTTGCCGTCCGGATCGCGGAAAAATATCTGGTGCATGTTGCGCGCCGGCACCGCGAATTCGTCGAACTTGATCTTGTTGTCTTCCAGACGCGCGCGAATCTCGTCGAGCCCCGCCGCGCGGAACGCCACATGGTCGAAGGAATCGGATTTGCCTCTGGTCGCCGGCACGCGCGTGGTGCCGATGTGCAGAATGGCGTGATCACCTATATACATCCAGGCGCCCGGTTTGCCGAACGGCGGACGATCGCCATCGCGAAAGCCGACCACCTGCGTATAAAAACGGCGCGCGCGATCGAGGTCGGCGACTGCGATGTTGTAGTGATCGAGTCCGGTAATCTTCATGATGTTTGCCCCCGGCTTTCTGCCGTTGTGAGCGGAAATCATACTGCCGCCGGCCCGCGCCGGCAATTGCGAACTGCAGAATGACTGGCACGCGACGCACGCGCGGTTTAACATCGCTCTATTCCAAGAAGGAGTCATCACACGTGGACAAGCACGCGTCAGCGCATCATCACGGCAATCGGGTCGAAGACATCCGCCTCATCACCGGTCACGGCAAGTACACCGCCGACTGGAACGCCGCCGGCCAACTGCATGCGCATTTCGTGCGCGCCGACCGCGCGCATGCCGAAATCATTTCGCTCGATAGCAAAGCGGCGCTCGTGTTTCCCGGCGTCAAACTGATCTTGACGGGAGAAGACGCCGTGCGCGCCGGCTATACCAAAGCACCGCACGCACTGACCTTCCCGGGGCGCAACGGCATGACCGCGCGCGCACCCGACCGGCCGGTACTGGCGGCAGGCAAGGTGCGTTTCGTCGGTGAAGCCATTGCAATCGTCGTGGCCGACAGCGCCGCCGCAGCACAGGATGCCGCCGAACTGATGGCAGTCGAGTACCGCGATCTGCAAGCGGTGGCCTTATCGGAAGACGCACTGGCTGCAGGCGCCTCGCAACTGCACGACGATGTGCCGGGCAATCTCGCCTTTGAAGCCGAGACCGGCGACGAAAAATCCGTCGCGGCCGCGTTCGCCGCAGCAGCGCATATCACCAGCCTCAAGGTCGAAAGCACGCGCGTCGCCCCCAGCCCAATGGAACCGCGCGCCTGTCTCGTCGCGTACGACAAAGCGAGCGACAGCTACCGCTTCAACGTCTGCAATCAGGGCACCACCACGCTGCGCAAGCAGATGTCGGGGTATACGAAAGTGCCCGAAGACAAAATGATATTCGAATCGCGCGATGTCGGCGGCGGCTTCGGCCAGCGCACCGTTGCCTACCCGGAATACTGTGCGCTGATGATGGCGGCCAAGGCCACCGGCAAACCGGTGAAGTGGATCTCGACGCGCGTCGAGGGTTTTCTCACCGACACGCACGGCCGCTCGAACATTATCGACGGTAAACTCGCACTCGACCGCGACGGCAAATTTCTCGGCATGCGGCTCGACTGGATCAACGACATGGGCGCCTATCTGTCGCCGGCCGCAATGGGCCACATCCGCAACACCACGACCTGCATGACCGGCGTCTACCGGATTCCGGCGCTCTACGGCACTTACCGCGCGGCGCTGACTAACGCGACACCGGTCGGTTCCTACCGCGGCGCCGGGCGTCCCGATATCGCTTATATCGTCGAACGTCTGGTCAACGCGGCAGCGGCCGAAATGAAAATCGACCCGGCGGAACTGCGCCGCCGCAACTTCATTCCGCCCGCCGCATTCCCGTACAAAACGCCGACCGGTTCGACTTATGAAATCGCCGACCTGCCGGGCATGCTCGACAAAGCGCTGAAACTCGGTGACTGGAAAGGCTTCGAAGGCCGCCGCAAAAAATCGGCATCCGGCGCGAAGCTGCGCGGCATTGGCATCTCGACGGTGATCGAAAACACCGGCGCCGGCAATGCGCCCGCTGATGAAGTCGAAATCTCGCTCGATGCCAAAGGCCTGGTAACCGTGCACACCATGGCAAAGTCGCAGGGCCACAGCCACGAAACGACGTTCGCCCAGATCGTCGCCAAGGCGCTCGGCCTGCCGCTCGAACGCGTGCAGATTGTGCAATGCCTGCCGGGCAGCACCCTGCAGGGCAACCATACCGGCGGCTCGCGCAGCACGATAGGCGCCGGCAGCGTCTGCCATCTGGCGGCGAACAAGCTCATTGATGAAGGCCGTGCGCTGGCCGCACTTGAGTTGAAACTCGAACCGTCGCAGATCGAATACGCCAATGGCGCGTTCACCTCAACCGAATCGAAGCGCTGCATCGAGCTTGCCGAACTGGCGAAAACAAAAACCGTCACCGTCAAAGCCGAAGGCAAATTCGGCTCGACCTTCCCCAACGGCTGCCACATTGTCGAAGTCGAGGTTGACGCCGACACCGGCATCACTGAAGTGGTTTCG
>JANXSE010000391.1 GCA_025356695.1 Betaproteobacteria bacterium | reverse complement strand
CCGACCAGCAGCAAGCCCTTGTCGCGATAAAGCAGAATATCGGTAATACCACCAAAGCCGAATTCACGGCCTTTGCCTTCCATCAGATGATGCATGACCGCGACGCCATCGTCGTAGCGCACCAGCCTCCCGCCCAGCTCTTCATAGACGCCGAGCTTTTTCAACATCGATTCAATATAGATGCCGCTTGATGCACGGTTGTAAACGACCTTGTCGGCGGCCAGCAGCGAACGCTTCAGCGCCTCGGCACTGGAAACATCCGGCAGCGGCGCGCCCTTGCGCACCACCACGCCGGCGCCGACGCGTCCGGCCATCACTTGTCCTTCAGCAGCCAGCCGGCCCGCCGGCGTCAACTCCCTGACCACCGGAACCGGCGCGAACAACAGGTCAACAACCTCGCCGTCACCGACGCGACGGCGCAATTCCGTGCCGATCGCATATTCGACTTTGATGTCGTGTCCCGTCTCGTTGCGAAATACCGGCGCGGCGGCGATCAGGCCCGGCTGCATGGCGCCGCCGGCGAGTATGCGCACCTCGGCGGCATGGCTCACAGCGCAAATGGATGTAGCCGCAAGTATTGCGATAGCCAGTTTCGACACATGCATCTCCTCTGCGCGACGCAATGCCGCCTATTCGACGCCCGCCGCAACAAACGCCGCCTTGCCCGCCGGGGTCGCCAGCAGTTTGAGCACCGCGCGCGTAGCGTCGGCAGCGGTTGCGCCACTCATCACCACCGCCTCATAGGACGTGTAGTTCTGCACGTCGGCCGGCAGCGGCCCGACCAGCTGCAGACCTCTGGGCACGTACATTTTTATCTCGGTGATCGCACCGAAGCCGATCTGGTTACCGCTGCCCTTGATCACGTGCTCCATCACCGCGGCGCCGTCGGCATAACGCGTGCTCTTCACCTTCAGTTGCTCGAGGATGCCCCAGCCGGCGAACAACTTGTCGAGATAGATTCCGGACGACGCGGAGTTATAGACAAGGGTATCTGCGGCAAGCAGCGCCTGCTTCAATGCATCTACGGTGGCGACATTGGGCGCGGCGGCGCCGCTGCGCACGATGATGCCAACGCCGACGCGGCCAACCGGCACGCGCGTATCCGCCATCACCTTACCCTCTTTGCCCGCCTGCTCAACCACCGCCGGCGGTGCAATCAGCATGTCGTAGACCTCGTTGGCGGCCAGGCGCTTGGCAATCTGCGGTGCCGTGTTGTACTGGACTTTCAGATCGTGCCCGGTTTCGCGTTTCGCCAGCGCGGCGAACGCATGTACGCCGGGTTCCGGCGCGCCCGCACTCAATACGCGCACCTCTGCCGCATCAGCCACGGCCGCACCCATCGACATGATCAACAGCGCACTAATTATGTTCCGCATGATTCCTCCTGTTATTTTGAATTCTCGATTGCTACGGTTATTGTTCGTGACAAGCGATGCCGTCATGGCGCGCAATGAAATGCAACACCATGTCGGCACAGGTCGCCGGCGCAATGATCTGCAGGCTGTGTGCGTTGAGCGGGATGCGCACGATGTCGATATCCGGCACTTTCGCGCGCAGCAGGTCAATGTGCTCTTCCTTAGTGATCACACCGGACTGCGGATAAATCGCCAGCACCGGCGCCTTGATTTTCGGCAGGTACGGTTCGGCGTCGACGTTCGAGGTCCAGATGAAACTGGCAATCATGACATTGACGTCGGACTTGCCCATTTCATCAAGCGTCCACGCCAGCAGGCGCGGATCGGCGTCAGCCGGAAAACGCCGGCCGGCGTTCGACGATTCGATCCAGCCGCGCGTGCCCATCTTCGTCAGCGCGGTGACGCGGTCGGGATGCCCGGCCAACGCGCTCTTCTTGTCTTCCTCAGTCATTGCCACCGGCGAGGAAATCACCGTCAGCGTACGCACACGGTTCGGGCATTCGGCGGCGAAGGCCATGCCCAGCGTGCCGGCCGACGATTCGCCGCAGTAATGCACCGAGTCGATGCCGAGATGATCAAAGAGGTCGTTGAAGTCCTTTACGTACGCGGCGAGGTTCAATCCGCTTTTCAGATCAAAATTCGTATCGGACTGGCCAAAGCCGCGCAGATCGAGACGCAGCACGCGGTAAAAGCGCGCCAGATAAGGCACACAGGCGCACCAGAATTTGGTCGAGCGCGCGTAGCCGTGCTGCAGCAAGATGGTCGGCGCTTTTTTCCACGGGTCGGTGTAATCGTCGAGCTCGTAATACAGGCGCGGTTCGCCCGCGCGTTCGAAATAGGGCATGCATTCCTCCGGGCGCAAATATTAGCATGCAGCCTTGCCATTGCAGGGCGGCTGGCCGAAACTTCAGACAGGAGATGAAACGTGAATAAACCGACCTGCATTGCTATCGCCATCGCCGGCCTCGTGACCGCTGGATCAGCTGCAGCCCAGTCCTACCCGGCGAAACCCGTCCGTATCGTCGTGCCGACCTCGCCCGGCGGCATCATTGATATTGTGGCGCGCATGGTCGGCCAGAAACTCACCGAGGTGACAGGCCAGATCGTCGTCATCGAAAACCGCGCCGGCGCCTCGAACAACATCGGCACCGAATACGTCGCGCGCGCGCCCGCCGACGGCTATACGCTGCTCAGCGCGACGCTGCCGCTGGTGGTCAATCCCAGCCTCTTCGAAAAGCTGCCGTTCAACGTCGAGCGCGATTTCGCGCCGGTGTCGCTGGTGGTGTCGGCGCCCTATGTGCTGATCGCGCATCCGTCACTGCCGGCAAAAACGGTGAAGGAACTCGTCGCATTGGCAAAAGCAAAACCCGGCGCGCTAAGTTACTCGACGGGCGGCTCGGGCACCAATCTGCACATTGCCGCGGAACTCTTTGCCCTGCAGGCCGGCGTCAAGCTGCTGCACATTCCGTATAAAGGCGGCGGCCCGGCGCTCGCATCGGTGATCGCCGGCGAAACGGCGCTGAGTTTTCCGTCGCTGGGCGCGGTGCTGCCGCAGGTCAATGCAAATCGTCTACGCGCCATCGCCATCACCAGCACCCAGCGTTCGGCGCTGCTGCCCAAGGTGCCGACCATCGCCGAATCAGGTTACCCCGACTATGCATTCACCAGTTGGGTTGGGGTCCTTGCACCGGCCGGAACGCCATCCGCGATCGTCTCGGCATTGAATGCGCAGATCGTCAAAGCGATGCGCAATCCGGCAGTGATCGAACGCCTCGCCGCCGACGGCAACGAAGTCGTCGCCGGCTCGCCCGAGCAGTTTGCAGCGTTGATCAAAACGGAACTCGCGCGCTGGGCAAAAGTGGTGAAAGCCAGCGGCATGAGGCCGGAGTAACTGATTCCCCGGAATACGCTGCGCTCCTTCCGGGCTACACGCTACCGCGTACGCCGCCGCACTTCCTCGATCACCGCGCAGTTGTCGAAATCGCCCTCGCCGTGTTCGACGTTGCCTTCTAGCAGTTCCTGCACCACTTCCATCAACGGCAGCGACTGCCCGGCGCGGTGCGCGTAATCGACCATCATGTGCACGTCCTTCAGATGCTGGACGATCTTGCCGTGCGGCAGGTAATCGCGGTTGACGTACTTCTCGCCTTTCACGTCCATGATCTGCGAGTAGGCCGCCGAGCCGCGCGCAACTTCGAGAAAAGCGCGCGGATCCAGCCCCAGCCGCTCCGCAAACACCAGCCCCTCGGCAAGGGCTGCGCGATTGAGCCCGAGGATCAGATTGACCGCGAGCTTGGTCTTGGCACCATTGCCGACCGCGCCAGTGAAATAACGCTTCGGACAGATCGCATCGAGTATGTCACCGCAGGCCTCGAACGCGTCGCGCTCGCCGCCGATCAGACCGACGCCGTCGCCCTGCACGATCTGCTCGCTGGTGCCGGAGATCGGTACTTCGAGCAGCGTCACGCCTTTCGGCGCGATACGCGCCGAGAGTGCGGCCACCTTGTCGGGGTCGCTGGTCGTCACATTCAACACGATACGCGAAGCGCCTGCCACCGCGTCAAGCACACCGCCTTCGGCCTCAATGACATCGGCGAGTTGTTCGGTATTGAACACTGCACTGATGATGCGGGGACACTCCCGCGCCACCTCGCCGACCGTCGCCACCGCCGTGCCGCCGAGCGCGGCAAAAGCCTCGCGCCGTGCCGCGTCGATGTCAAAACCCGTCACCTTGATGCCGGCGCCCAGCAGGCGTTTCGCCAGCGCGGTCCCCACCAGGCCCAGACCGACCAGGCCCACATTTTCTTTTTCGCTCACGACAACACTCGCTTTCGACGTTCGATGGCAGAATGCGGATTATAGCCGCGCCCCGACAACAACCATCATCCGCAGGAGGAAACTTGGCCACACGAAAACCGGTTCGCAGCAAGGCGTTCAAGGCGGGACTCGCCACACGCAAGAAAGTATTGGGCGCCGATTATGTCGAACGCGCATTCAAGAACGCCGATCCGTTCAGCCGCCCGTTTCAGGACTACGCCACCGAATGCGCCTGGGGCACGGTGTGGACGCGCCCCGGTCTGTCGCTGCGCGACCGCAGCCTCATTACGCTGGCACAGGTCATTGCGCTCAACCGCCCGGCGGAAATCCGCGTGCATCTGCGCGGTGCGATCCGCAACGGCATTTCGAAAAAAGAACTGAGCGAACTCTGCCTACACTCGTTTCTGTATTGCGGCGGGCCGGCCGCGCTCGATGCGTTTCACACCATCAGCGCAGCGCTACCGGAAATCGAGGCATTGGAGAAAAAGACTAAAAAGAAACGGGCAGGTTCGTAGTGTGCGTACTGCCCACCCTACGCGCTGACTAGCGTTTTCGTTTGACTTTTTTGGTGCCGCCCGCCATCGCGTCGAGCACTTCGCACACCGACGCAGTGTCGTGCTGCGAGAGGCCCTGCGCCATCGCCGCATTGAAAATCGGCACACAGGCGGAAAACAGCGGCGTCGGGCAATCGACCGACTTCGCCATATCACCGATCACCTGCATATCCTTCTGCCAGACCTCGACCTTCATCGTCGCCGGCAGATATTTGCGGTCGACCATGAATTTACCGCGTAACTTGAACACGCCGTGGCCGATTACGGGGCTTGCTGCAAACAGGTCCCAGACCTGCTGCGCGTCGAGTCCCATCTTGCGCGCGAAGGTCATCGTTTCGCCGACCGCGACGTTGTAGATCGCCACCAGGTGGTTGGCAATGAATTTCATGCGCAGGCCGTTGCCGAAGGCGCCGACGTAAGGCGCGTTTTTCGTAAACACGGCGAGAACGTCTTTGGCCTTGCGCGCCACCGCCGGCGCGCCGCTGACGAATATTGTCCAGCTGCCTTCTTTCAGGCGCACCGCGGTGCCGCTGATCGGGCAGTCCAGCGTTTGCATACCGGCCTTCGCCAGCAGCGCCGCGGCGCGATCCTTGTCGGCGATCGGCAGCGTGCTGGTTTCGATGACGACGGGTTTGCGTTTCGGTTTTGCCGCCGCCACCTCGCTGGTCACTGCATCGAGTGCGCGCACGGTCGCCAGCGAGAAAATCACGATGTCCGCACTGCCCGCCACCGCCGCGGCGGAGGCCAGCACTTTGCCGCCGGCGCGCTTCAGGCGTTTGCAGGCATTTGCGTTCACATCGAAACCGCAAACCTTGTAGCCCGCGGCGAGCAGCGCCTCCGCCATCGCGCCGCCCATGATGCCCAGACCGACCACACCGACTGCTGGTTTCATTTCAGTTCATCTCCAAGATCAGGCACATTGCCCAGTTCGAGTTGTTCGGGGGCGGCCGGCTTCTGCGTGCGCGCCAGTGCCAGCAACGAGCGCCGCGCTGCGTCGGAGACGCCACCGCCGTGTTTGAGAAAATTCTCCACGGCGCGCTCGATCGGATATTCGATGCGCTCAAAGCCGCGCAGGCCGAAGAATTTGGTGTCGGGCAGCGAGCGCGTTGTCAATTGCCCCTTTTTCATTTCGATAAACGAAATGCGCGTCTTGCCGATCTTGACCACAATCGCATGGTGCGCGTTGTGGTCGCGATAAACGCCGAGCAGTTTGTTGTTGTGCCGGATGTCCGTCTCGTCGAGCGGCAGATGCATCTGGTCGGCCGGCGAGCTGCGGCGCCGTGCCCGGCGTATGGTGTTGGTTGCCATAATGGTGTGGGGCGATTCTACACGCACTCAAAACAGGTCAGAGCGCGCTGTAAAAAACCCAACAAAAAGCCGGGTTGCCCCGGCTTTTTTGCGGGCTTGCGCCGCTCAGAATTTATAAAGCAGGTTCAGCGTATAAAGATCGACATTCATCTTGCCGCCAAAGCCGTCGCCGACGCGGTAACGCTCCCAGTCGGCGCGCATGCCGACGTTGCGCGTGAAATCAAATCCGGCGCCGACACCGGCCTTGTAGCTGACCAGATTCTTGCTCGGCGTCGGGTTGGTCAGCGCCAGGGCGTTCGACGTGAACAGGTCGCGTGTTTTCGACGACTGCACGCCGAGGCGGGCAAGCAGCGAAAAGCGCTCGCCGAGGGGCAGTGTGCCCAGCACGTCGAAATTGGAACCGACGGTGTTTTTGATTGCACCGTTTAGCGTTGCTGCAGGCGTGGTCGTTGCCGCGAAGGTGTACGAACCGAGGTTGAAAAATCCGCCCTCGAAGGCGAGATAGGGGTTGTACTGGTAGCCGAGGAAAAACTTGTAGCTGGTTTCTTTTTCGTCGCGCGAATTCGTCGCGATACGGGCGCCGGTGCCGTTCAGCGCGCTGGTGAAGGTCCCATCCTCGATTTTCGCATTCGACTGGCCGGCGCCGGCGCCGAGATACCAGTTCGCACCCGCATTCGGCTCGGCCGCCTGCGCGCCCGCCACCGTCATGATGGCCGCTACCACTGCCAATGAAATCCGTTTGCTGTTCCGCATGATGCCCCCGCCGCTATATGGTGAACTGTGCAGCGTAGTCTACCCGAATTCAGCGCACCACATGCAGCGGCTTGCGCCGGATCAAATCAGCCTCATCGGGATCAAAAGCGCGCAGCATGACCCGGTTTTTCCCCGAGGCCTTGACGGCCAGCATGACGCGTTCGCAAAACCGCATGGCCTGATCGGCACTTGCCGGTGCCAGCGTAAAAAGGCCGACGCCGACGCTGAAGGTGATCGGCCACTCGTGGCGCGTCATCTCGTTTTCGAGCTGGGCGCAGAGTTTGCGCACGACGCGCGCCGCCTCGCCCTCGCCAACCGGCAGGATCATCGCGAATTCGTCGCCGCCGAGGCGCGCCACCACATCGGTTTCGCGCAGATTGTTTTTCATCACCTGGCCGATCATGTGCAGCACGCGGTCGCCCTCGCTGCGGCCCAGCCCGTCGTTGACGACCTTGAAGTAATCGCAGCTGAAACAGGCCACCGCAAACGGCGCGTGGCTGCGGCGGTGGCGCGCAATCTCCACCGCAAGGTTTTCGTAAAATGCCGTGCTGTTGGCCACGCCGGTAACGAAATCGATGCGCGCAGCCGCCTGCAGGCGCGCGTAGTTGGAGCGCACCGTCGCCACGAGCAGCACGATCACGAGGTAGGCAAACAGGCGGTTGCCGTTGCTGATATAGAAATACACCGGTTCGGAAAATGTCGTGCCGGTGATCAGGCCGACCTGCACTTGCGCGTATGCCGACAAAAATGCAAACAGGATGCCCCACCACAGGCCGCAGAACCATGCGACGCCGAGCATCACCACCATGTAGAGCGCGCTCAGCCGCAATTCGTACGAGGTCACGTAATCGGCCGTCACCACGATGGCCAGCGCCAGAAAACCGAGTGCAAGCACCGCGGCTTTCAGACGCAGGCGGTCCGCGCTCGGCACGCCGTCGCCGCGTCCCCTGACGAATTCTTCCAGTGCGTTGTCTTCAGTCGCCAATGTCGCCCCTATTGCGCCAGCCGCAGCCTGAGCCAGGCCGCGATCATGTTGCCGATCTCGGCGGAGTCCATGCCCGGCGTGCGGCCCATGTGCCCGCCATCCGGATAGATGCGCGCCTCTTTCGGTGTGCCGTGTTCCATCAGCAGGTAAATGTCTTCGACCGGCGCCTGATCGTCCTTCCTGCCGTTGACGCCGAGTATGGGAGCCGACGGTTGATCGATCAAGCCCTGCGCCACCAGCGACAGTTTCGGCGCCGCCTTGAGAAATTCATCCATGGTCTTCACGCCCATCGCCTGGCTGCGCGCTTCGAACAAACTGGCCGGCCCGAACAGATAGGTCGAGGCGGTCTGCGTCAGTGCCGGCACCAGCCATTTCTCCTGAAAACCGAGATGCACGTTGCCACCGTGGAACACCGCGCCCTTGAGACGTTTGGCCTCGACATAAGCCATCTTCGCCGCCCAGTAACCGCCGTAACTGCCGCCCCACACGCCGACGCGCGTGCCGTCGACATCGCTGCGCGTGAGCAGATGGTCGATGAACACCGAGAGCGTGCGTTCGGCTTTCGGATCGGTATAGAGCACCGGATTGGCACCGGTGCCCGGCATATCGACAGCAAGTGACGCCAGCCCCTGACGGCGCAGCGTCGCGCTGGCACCCTGACGGTCTTCCTTCCAGCCGTCGACACCGCCCCAGTGCATGACCACCGGCGGCTTCACCACGCCGCGCGGCACCTGCAGGTAACCGGTGAGTTTGCCGCCTTCGAACGGCACCTCGACGATTTGAATCGGTGGTTCGGCATATTTGGCGAACTTCAGATACATGCGCACCGAATTGCGATAAGCCTCTTTTTTGCCCGGCGTGCTCGCCACCGGATAACGGCCGATGCGACAATAGTTGAACGCCATCTCGTAGAGTTCGCCGATTTTTTTGGCGTCGCCGTTCTGTCTGGCCAGTGCATCGCCTTCGGCTTCGTACTTGAGGCCGTACCGGCACCACAGGTCGGCCCAGTGGTCGCGATCCGTGCTGGTCAGCGATTTGACGATGGCTTCAGCGTCTTCGCGCTTGATCCCCTCAAACGGATTAATGCGCGGCGCGCGGCGCAGCACCTCTTTTTTGACCTCATCGAGCGTGCGCTCCTGCGCTTTCACCTGCGAGATATCGATCATGAGCACCACCGCGGCGAACAGAATGGCAAACCATCGGACCTGTTGCATGTTGATTCCCCTCCCGGAAACCGGTCGCTGCTTTTGTACATGTAATCGACCGTGTTTGACGGCATTGTAACCGCGTCCGCGTCGCCGTTCATTGCCGCGCCAATCCGAGGTCACTCAGAATGGCGCGATATTCGGCATATTCGGCGTCGAGGAATCTGGCGAACTCGCGGCTGCCCATGAAGCCGCCGTCCCAGCCCTCCTCCTCGATCGCTTTTTTCCAGACATCGCTCTGCACGGCGCGTGAAAACACAGCCTCCCAGTACGCTACCTGCGCGGCACTCAGTCCGCGCGGGCCAATCACTGCGCGCCAGTTCGAGCCGGCGCTGGCGGCACCGCTTTCGCGCAGCGTGGGAATCGTCGCCAATGCGCCGCCCATGCGTCGCGGCGCGCTGATCGCAAGCACGCGCGCGCTGCCGGCCTGCACCACCGCATTAACCGAGGGCATCGAGCCCGACACCATAGTGAGGTGGCCGCCGAGCACCGCCGTGATCGCCTCTGACGCCGATTTGAAAACAACGAATTTCAATTTCTTCGGATCGACGCCGGCCGCTTTCGCCGCCACCGCCACCGTCAAATGGCTGGTACCGCCGAGATTGCTGACGCCGATCGAAACCGAATCCGGATCCTTTTTCAAACGTTCCAGCAGGTCGGCAACGGTACGGATCGGTGAGTCGGCCTTCACCGTCAGCGTCGTGTATTCGTTGGTCAGCAACGCAATCGGCGTGAAGTCGCTGTGTTTGAGCGGCGACACCCCCATCACATAATTGCCGGTCAGCGACGGCGTTGCGATGTCGAAATAGTGGGCGTCGCCCGGATGCTGGCTGACGTAGAGACGCGACAGGGTCTGGTTGCCGCCGGGACGGTTGACGACGGTGATCGGCACCGGCACGAGTTTGCTGTCCTGGATGCTTTTCTGCACGACGCGCGCAACTTTATCGTTGCTGCCGCCGGCCGCCGACGGCGTGACGATTTCAACCACCTTGTCCGGTCGCCATGCGGGCTGTGCGAATGCAACCGCCACAGCCAATGAAAACGCCATGCACGCGATCAAACGTTCTGCATATTTCCTATTCGGCCTTCGCACCGGAATCCTTTGCCACCTTCGCCCACTTCGCCAGTTCGGCTTTGACGAAGTCGCCGAATTCCGCCGGCGTGCTGCCGACCGGTTCGAAGCCGAGCACCGCGATCTTGTCGAGAAACTCCTGTTGCTTCAGATTTTTCATGATCTCGCCGTGCAGCTTCATGATGATGGCATTCGGTGTGCCGGCCGGTGCCAGCACCCCGTTCCATGCCGGCGCTTCAAAGCCGGGCAATCCCGACTCTGCAACCGTCGGCAGATCGGGCAGCGACTTCGAACGCTTCAAGGTCGTCACCGCAATGCCGCGAATACGACCCGACTGGATCTGCGGCACCGCCGAGGGTCCAACGGTAAACATGACCTGCGCCTGCCCGGCGATCAGTCCGGTGACACCCTGCGCCACGGTTTTGTACGGCACGTGCACGATATTCGTGCTGGTCATCGATTTGAACATTTCCGCAATCAGATGTCCGGGCGAACCGTTGCCGCCCGAGGTGTAATTCAGTTCACCGGGCCGCGCCTTGGCGAGTTTGACGAGATCGCCGACGGTTTTCACCGGCAGCGACGGATGCACCGTCAGCACGAACGGAATCGTCGCGATCAGCGTCACCGGCGTGAAATCGCGCACCATGTCGTAGGTCAGCTTGAAAAAATTCGGATTGATCGTGTGCGTGCCGGTCGCCAGCAACAGCGTGTAACCGTCGGGGACCGCACGCGCCACCGCTTCGCCGGAGAGCATGCCACCGCCGCCGCCGCGTTCTTCGACCACCACCTGCTGGCCCCAGGCATCGGTAAAGCGCTGGCCGAGGATGCGTGCCATCGCATCGGGCCCGCCGCCGGTCACCCAGCGGATCGGCTTGGCCGGATAGGGCTGCGCCAGAACCGGCTGCACGCCCAGCAACAAAGCCGCCCCCGCGACCATCGAAACAACCGGAAATCTTTGCATGTTCTCCTCCATGAGCAGCGCCTGTGTTGTCGGCATCTTTGCCCGCCAGCCGTAGGATAACAAGGTTAGCGGCAGCATTCTTGACGATCAGCAATTATTCGCCGACACCTGCCGGCCCGGTGCGCACACCTCTAATCACCACCTCCGATCAGGAACGCGCCACACTCATGGCCTGACTTGAGAAAACCGTCATCCTCGCCAAAGCACCGGTGAAAAAAGCGGCGTAAGCAAACTGCTTCCGCAAACAAAAACGGCGGCCCGCGGACCGCCGTTTTTTATTTAACTCCGAAACAATCAGGACCGCAGCAAGGGCCGCAACGCGCGCACGTCCTTCACCTTCTCGATGTTCCAGATGGTGTCGCATAGCTTGCGCGCGCGCGCCTTACCGAGCACCGGTGCCATCAGGTCGTAACACTTCTCGTCGACCTCGGGGGTGGTCATCGGATTTTGCGCGGTGCCGCGAACGCCGCGCGTGTGGTGTTTCACCGTGCGGCCGTCCTTCAGTTTGATTTCGACGATGCCGTGGCGTTCCGGCACCAGACTCTGCAGCCAGGCATCGCCCACCAGCTGGATCTTGGCACGCACTTTCATCACCTTCGCCTCGGTCATGCGTTTTTCGTCATGCGCTGAAATGAAGGTTGCGGTGCCGTCGAGCAGCATCACCGCGCACATGTACTGCATGCAGATGTCGGGCATCTCGCGATTGTTGACGGTGTTCGCACCGGTGGTCGATACGCGCACGATCATTTTCTCGACATCGGCTTCCTTGATGTTGTATTGGCGGATTAATTCGAGCAGCGAATCAAGCGGCGCCTGGATCGGCGAGCCGACGGTCCAGCGTTTGATGTTGGTGCGCATGATTTCGAAATTGCTGCCGAGCCCGCGGATCAGCACCTGCGGATCGGGTTTGATGCCGTTCATGCGGCGCGATTCGTCAAAGGCGTGATAAAAATTGCGCTCGCCCGAAAACACGTCCTCGACGCCGGTGCAGCCAGCCGCCACCATGGTGGTCGCCGACATGCCGTTGCGTGCCGCCATGCCGCCGAAGTCAAAAGCCTTCTCGATGTGGTCGAGGTCGCGCATGTAGGTGGAGAGGCCGCCGGTCTGCTGCGCCGTGTACGACAGCACATGCCGCACCTGGTCTGCATTGAGTTCTGCCAGTGCCGCACTCGCCGCCGCCGCGCCGAAGGTCGGCCCGAAACAATGCGTCATATGACCGAGCTTGCGGAAATCCACCGGGTTGAGCGAAATATTCAACCGCGTACCGATATCGTAGCCCAATGTGACCGCGCGCAGGAAAGACCGGCCGTCACTGCGCTCGCGCTCGCCCATCGCCATCGCCGAGGCAACAATCGCGCAACCCGGATGACACCACGACGGCGCGTGCGAATCGTCGGTTTCGTCGGCGTGCGCCAGCATGGCGTTGATCAATGCCGCATTGACACTGCTCGTCAGCAATTTGGTGCCGACCACCAGCGCCTCGGGTTTGCCGCCGAGCGTTTTGGCATAGGACAGCGTGATGCGACCCGGCTTCAGTTTGGCACCCGACACCATTGCCGCCAACGTGTCGAGGATATGGTGTTTTGTTTTTTCGACGACGTGCTTCGGCGGCGATTTTTTCACCGCAGTAGCGATATAGGTCGAGAGTTTTTTCATCAGCGGGGACACCGCCGTCTTTTTCACTGCCATCAAACTGCTCCTTGTCCTGAATCTTCGTTTTATAAGTGAGCGCCGATTTTACCTCGCCTCTCAATCCTGAATCCTGCTCTACTTGACCATGCCAAGCTCACCCAGCAGCGTGCGCGACAGCTCGTAATCTTTCTTCAGGTAATCGCGCGCCGCCTGTCCCTTCAGAAACATCGGCTCCAGCGCATCGGCCTCAAGCAGGTGCTTCCAGTCCGCGTGCGCGACCGCGCGTTCAAGCAGACCTTCCCAGTAGGCGATCTGCGCGTCGCTCAATCCTTTCGGCGCCATCACCGCGAGCCAGCCGCCCTGCACGACGTCGATGCCCTGCTCTTTCAGCGTCGGCACCTCGGGCAGCGATGCCGAGCGCTGCGCCCCCGATATACCGAGTATGCGCACCGCGCCGCTACGCAGATGCGGAATCATGTTGTCTACCGAACCGGCCGTCATGTCGATGTGGCCGCCGAGCAGATTCGTCACCGACTCGGCGGCGCCGCCGAAGGTGACCACTTTCAGCTTGCGCGGATCGATGCCGGCCGTTTTCGCTACCAGCGCGTAGGTGAAATGCGGTGTGCTGCCGCGCGCGCTGCCCAGCGAGACGCTGACCGACTGCGGGTCGGCCTTCAGGTGTTCAAGCAGATCTTTCACCGTACGGATCGGTGAATCAGCGCGCACCGCCAACGCCATCACTTCGTCGCCGACGATCGCCAGCACCGTCATATCGGTGTAATTGAAAGGGCTGCGGCCAAGGATGTGGTTGGTCAGAAACGCCTTGCGCACCACCGCGAGGTAATGTGCGTCGCCGGCATGCTGCGCGACATAGGAATAAGCCACTGCGCCACCGCCGCCGACCTTGTTCACCACGGTGATGTTCTGCAACGCCCCGGCGCCCTGCCAGATACGCTGCAGGGTGCGCGCGGTCTTGTCGTTGCCACCGCCCGCACCGGAACCGACGACAAACTCGACGGGCTTGACCGGTTTCCAGACCTGCGCCTGCGCGCCTGCGACGCACAGCCATGCGCTTGCGCAAACTGCGGCAAGCAGTGCGGCGCGGCGGCGGTTCAAACCACACAAAATTTTTTCTAACGGCAAGGGATTACGCTGATGGTCGTTAATGCAAGCCGCATCATAGTCCGCGCATGCATTCGTCGCAATAAAAGCAGTGTCGCACGATGCTAGAATCCGCATTGATTTCCACACACTACTGGATTGAATCCCATGAGCGCCATGCCCGAACCGCCGCTGTGCGCGGCACCCGACCCCACCCCGCGCAAACCGAAAATCATGCTGCCCGCAGGCGCCACCGACACGCACGCGCATATCTGCGGCCCGAAGTCGCAGTACGCCTACTTCTCCGAGCGCGTCTACACGCCGCCCGACTGCCTGCTGCCCGCCTATAGCCACATGCTGAAAACGCTGGGTGTCGAGCGTGCGGTGCTGGTGCAACCCTCGGTTTACGGCACCGACAATACGGCGATGCTGGCCGCGATGAAAACCGCCGGCCCGTCGTTCCGCGGTGTGGCCGTGGTCGCCGACGACATCAGCGAAAGCGAACTGAAACGGCTGCATGAGGCCGGCGTGCGCGGCGTGCGCGTCAACATCGTCGACGTGCCCAACCGCAAACCCGGCACGCTGCCGATGGATGCGCTGAAAAAACTCGCGCAAAAGGTGAAACCCTTCGGCTGGCATATGGAGTTTCTCGCTCACGTCGATGAATTTCCGGACCTCGACAACATGCTCGACGGTTTTCCGGTGAATACAGTTTACGGCCACCTCGGTTACATGAAAACAGACAAGGGCATCGCGCACCCCGGCTTTCAGGCGCTGCTGCGTTTGATGAAGGCCGGCAAGGCCTGGGTCAAACTGACCGGCCCCTACCGCATCTCGCTGCAAGCCATGCCGCACGCCGACACCAACGACTACGCGCACGAACTGATCAAGGCCGCGCCGCAGCAGGTGGTGTGGGGTTCCGACTGGCCGCACGTCATGGTCAAGGGTGCGATGCCCAACGACGGTGACATCTGCGACCTGCTCGGCAACTGGGTCATCGACGAAGGGACGCGTAAACATGTGCTGGTCGACAATCCGGCACGCCTGTACGGATTTTGATTTTGTAGGGGGGGAAAGCGCAGCGTAATCCGCCGAATGGGTAGGCAATAAATTTCCGCTTGCGTCCGGCGGATTACGCTGCGCTGATCCGCCCTACGGGGTCTGCGTGTCTATTTCTTCACCGCCACCACACCGTCGCCGTTCAAACTTGTCGTAAACCCGGCGCGCTGCAAACGCTTCGATACCTCGGCGGGCACATCGCGCCCGCTGGTGAGTTTGTTCGGCGTGCCGGTGTAGTGAAACAGCCGGCCTTTCTTTTTCAGCACGCGCGCGAGCTGTGCGTAAAAATCCAGCGAATAAAGTTCGCCGGCAATACCGAAACGCGGCGGATCGTGTAGCGCCGCATCCACCGAATTGCCTTGCAGTACCGCGATGCCTTCGACGACATCACCCTCGGTCAATGTCAATGCGCCGCCAACCATTGGCGACCATGGATTAAGGCTGCGCAGCCACAGCACGTCGGGATTTTTTTCGTAGGACAGTATCTGCCTGGCCCCGCGTTGCAGACACCACGCCGCAAAATAACCGAGTCCGCCGCAGGTATCGAGTACCACCTTGCCCTGCGGCTGGACCAGATCGACTTTGCGCTCCGCATCCGCATACGGCGACACCTGCGCCGTCGGCAGCATCTTGATGCCGTCGATCTCGAAGGTCGGCGCCCCCCATTTCGTCGGCACCAGTTTGACCAGCGCGTTGGTGAAGCGCGCGACCGGTTCGAACGCCGCATCGTTCCAGTAGTAGACGGTGTGATCCTTGCACTTTTCAAGGTAGGGGAAATTTCCGCCCTGCCAGCGCCATTCCGCCGCGCCTACCTCAACCGTTGTCATCGAACGGCCGAGATCGAGGGAACATTCGAGCTGCATTTTTCCCGCACGCGCCGCCGCGCGCAACGCCTCGTGAACATCCAGGGTCAATAAAGGCCCCATCTATTCCGGCCTGGCGCCGCTGTCTCTGACGACCTTGCCCCACTTCGCCGTTTCGGCCTGTAGAAATTTGCCGAATTCCGCCGGCGCCATGCCCGACGGCTCGCCGCCCTGCGACAACAGTTTCTCGCGCACCTCGGGTTGCTGCAGCGCCTGCGCGATCACCGCGTGAATTTTTACGATGATCTCGGGCGGCGTGCCGCGCGGCGCCATGATGCCGTTCCAGGTATCGGCGTTAAATCCGGGCACGGTTTCGGCGATCGCCGGAATGTCGGGCACGATCGCCAGCCGCTTCGCCGCGGTAATACCCAGCGCGCGTAACTTGCCCGCTTTGATCAGCGGCAGCGTCGGCAACAGACCATCGAACATCAGATTGGCCTCGCCCGCCGCGACCGCCACGCGGCCCGGCGTGCTGCCTTTATAAGGCACATGCAGCATCCGGATACCGGTCGCGCTCTCGAACAGCGCGGTGCTGATATGCACCACCGAGCCCGCACCCGAGGACGCATAAATCACCGCGTCGGGTTTGCTCTTGGCCAGCGCGATCAATTCCCTGATGGTCTTCGGCGCAAACGACGGTGTGGCGATCACCACCGAAGTCGTTGTCGCAATCTGCGTCACCGGCACGAGATCGCGCGCGGCATTGAACGGCAGCTTCGCGCCATAGAGCACCGGATTGATGACGATCTGCGCGGTCGAACCGGACAGCAGCGTATAGCCGTCGGGCGTCGCATTGGCCACGAGCTCGGTGCCGATAATGCCGTTGGCACCGAGACGGTTGTCGACTACCACCTGCTGGTTGAAGGCTTCGGCGAGTTTCGCCGCCGCCAGCCGCGCCAGCGTGTCGCCGGTGCCGCCGGGTGCGAGCGGCACGATGATGCGAATCGGTTTCGACGGATAGCTTTGCGCCAGCGCCGGCGTCACACCGAACACAACCGTGAACATCAGCGCGAATGCGCACACGATTTGCATGAAGGTTTTTCTTTGCATGGCTAATCGGCGCGGATGCCGGCTTCCTTGATGATCTTTGCGGTCGATGCAATCTCGGCTTTAATCATCGCCGCCAGCGCCTCGGGCGAGTCGCCGACGACCTCGATCTGCGTTTCGTGAAACTTCTCTTTGACCTCGGGACGGTTGAGCACGCGCACGATCTCGCGGTTGAGCCGCGCGATGATCGCTGCCGGTGTGCCAGCCGGCGCGAAGATGCCCAGACGCGAGGCGACTTCATAACCCGGCAGCGTCTGCGCCACCGGCGGCAGGCCCGGCATCAGCGGTGTCGCCTTCGCGCCGGAAATCGCCAGCGCGCGCAAACGACCGGCCTTGATATGCGGCATGATCGAGCCGGGCACGCCGAACATATAATGCGTCTGCCCGGCAATCAGTTCGGTCAATGCCTGCGAGGCGCCCTTGTAGTTGATGCGGGCAACATTGATGCGCGCCATCGAACGGAACAACTCGCCGGCGATATGTACCGAACTGCCGTTGCCCGAAATGGCATAATTCAATTCGCCCGGTCGCGCACGCGCCAGATCAATCAGGGCTTTCACCGATTTCGCCGGCACCGCTGGATGCACGACGAGAATGTTGGAGGTTTCGGTCGCCGTCGTGATCGGCGCGAAGTCGGTCACGTTGGAGGCCACGTTGTCGCGCATGAACGGCAGCATCCACAGCGTCTGCCCGACCAGCAGCAGTGTGTAACCGTCGGGCGCCGCTTTGGCCGCAGTGTCCGCAGCAAGCAGGCCGCGGTTTTCAACGATGACCTGCTGGCCGAGCGCCGCACTCAAGGGGCCGGCGATCAGGCGCGTCGCAAAATCGCTGCCGCCGCCCGCACCCGCCGTGATGATGCGCACATGCGTTATCGGATACGCCTGTGCCCGCAGTACGCACGGCACACAGAAACCAATGACCGCCATCAGCCACAATGCTTTTTTCACGTCTGTTTCAATCCAGAATGCATAGGCCTCCATTATCGGGCAAGCGGGCCGCGCGTGGAATCCGTGTCAGTCGCTATAATCGGACGAAGCCTGATCACAAAATGCAAAGGGGTTCGACTTGAGCAGACTCAACGCGGTGGAGCGCGACACGCTTCCCGAAAACCAGCGCCGCTTCCACGACGCCGTCAAAGCCATCCGCCGCCGCCCGATCACCGGCCCCTTCATCGTGCTGATGAACAGCAGCCCCGACCTCGCCGCGCGTTTCGCCCACCTCGGGCACTATTTTCACTCGCGCGGCCAGGCCGACGAATCGATCCTGACCATGCGCGTGCGCGGTTTCGCCTCGCTGATCGGTTCGCGCGCACTGAACGCACCCTATGAATGGAGCGCCTGGGTCAACTGGGCAATCGAAGCCGGCGTGCGGCAGGACACCGTCGACGCCATCCGCGAAGGCCGCCCGCCGCAGAACCTGACCGCCGAAGAAAAACTCATCACCGATTTCTGCATGCCACTCATTTCCGGCAACCACCGCGTCAGCGACAAAACGTTCAAGGCCGCGCTTGGGCACTTCGGCGCGCAGGGCCTGATCGAACTGGTGGTGACGCTTGGTTACTTTGCGATGATCGCGCTGCCGCTCAATGCTTTTGAGATTGGCATGTCCAGCGAACAGAAAAAACTGCGCAAACCTTTCGCCGCGCTCGAAATCACCGGCACGCCGTGGACCGGCCCGACCCCGCCGCGCACCAACCTGCCGGATATCACGGCGCCGGTGACCGTAACGCCGCGCCTGCCGCCCCTGTCCACGCACGACGACGTCGTGCCCGAACACCAGCATTTTCTCGACCGCGTGATTTTGACGCGCGGCTGGATATCGGGTGCATTTCAAATGCTGATGCGCACGCCCGACGTGGCGGCGCGCGTCGCCAACATCGGCGCCTTCTTTCTGTACGAAACGATTTTGTCGCCGAGAGTGCGCACGCTGACCTGGCTGATCGCTGCGCGCGAACTCGATTGCAATTACATCTGGCAGTCGAGCGTGAATGCGGCGCGCGCGGCCGGTGTCGATGCGACCCTGATCGGGGCGCTCGAACACGACAGCGTGCCGGCGAACCTGTCCGCAGAAGACAAACTACTGTTCGAGTATTGCTATCAGCTGCTGCGTGACAACCACCACGTCGGCGACGCGAGCTACGCGAATGTCGTCAAACACTTCGGCGTGCCGGCCGCGGTGCAGATCGCGGCCAGCGTCGGCTATATCGCCATGCTGGGTGTAATCGTCAACGCCTTCGACGTTGCGCCGTCGGCCGACGACAGCAAACCCGCGCTATAAAAAAAACGGGCCGCGCAAACCTGCGTGGCCCGTTGTCGAAGGCGTGTGATCCGGACTAGCCGGTGACACCAATGTTCCAGGGCACGAACTCGTGGTCGCCCAAGCCGAGAATTTCGCTCTTGGTCTTTTCGCCCGAGGCCGCGCGCAGCAGAAATTCGAAAATCTCCTGACCGACTTCTTGCAGCGATTGGGTGCCGTCAAGAATGGTGCCGCAGTTGATGTCCATGTCGTCCTGCAGGCGCGAGTACATCGGCGTATTGGTCGCCAGTTTGATCGACGGTGAGGGTTTCGCGCCGAACATCGAGCCGCGGCCGGTGGTGAACATGATCATGTTGGCGCCGCCGGCGATCTGACCGGTGGCCGAACACGGGTCGAAGCCCGGCGTATCCATGAAGACGAAACCTTTTTGTGTCACCGGCTCGGCGTAGCGATAGACCTCCATCAGCGGCCCGGTGCCGCCCTTCATCGAAGAACCCAGCGACTTCTCGAAAATATTGGCGAGCCCGCCAGTCTGGTTGCCGGGGCTGACATTGCCGTTGATCTGCGTGTCGCGACCGACGGTGTAGACGTCCTTCCACCAGCGGATGCGCTCAACGAGTTTCTCGCCGACTTCGCGATTGCGCGCGCGGCAGGTCAGCGTGTGCTCGACGCCATAGATCTCCGGCGTTTCCGACAGGATCGCGGTGCCGCCGTGGCGCACCAGAATGTCCATCGCATTGCCGAGCGCCGGGTTGGCCGTGATCGAGGAGAAACCATCCGAACCGCCGCATTGCAGGCCGATCATGAGATGGCTCGCCGACACGCGTGTGCGCGTGACGCGGTTGGCGTCCGGCAGCATTTCCTTCACCGCGGCGATGCCGGCGGCGATCGTCTTCGTGGTGCCGCCCTCGTCCTGCATCACAAAGGTCTTCAGGCGCAGGCCGTCCTGCAACTCCTGTTCCTTGAAAAGTTTGCTCACCTGGTTGCGTTCACAACCGAGACCGACCACCAGCGCGCCGGCGAGATTGGCGTGGCGGATGTAGCCCGCCATCGTCCGTCGCAGCAGATCCATCGGCTCGCCCGTCATTTCCATGCCGCAGCCGGTACCGTGCGCAAAGGCCACCACACCGTCGATGTTCGGATACTCGGCCAGCCGCTCCGGCGTGAAGTATTCGGCGATCTTGTGCACCACCGTCGCCGAGCAGTTCACCGTCGACAGCACGCCGACGTAGTTGCGTGTGGCGACCTGACCGTTAGCGCGCACGATGCCCATGAAAGTTGCACGATCTTTTTCCGGCAGCATGTCGACCGGCTTGTAGTCTCGCGCATGCGCGTAGTCGCGGTCGAATTCGCGGAACTCCATGTTGTGCGAATGCACAAAGGTGCCGGCCGGAATGTCGGCGGCGGCGAAACCGATCGTCACGTTGTATTTGAGAATCGGTTCGCCCAGCTTGATGTCGCGCGAGGCGATCTTGTGCCCCGAAGGCACCTGGCTCTTGCAGGTCAGCCCGCCGTCGAGCTTGGCGCCAAGCGCGACGTTCGAGCGCGCAATGATCACGTTGTCGGCCTCTGCGAGACGGATGGTCTGGCCGACAACCGGCGGCTTGTTGTGAATTTCAATCATTTCTGCACCTTTTGAATTCGCTTCGGAGTTTTCTGCGCACGGCGAGCCGCGGAAGTGAAGTTTGCCATAACCGCGTATGCAGCACATGATAGGATTTGACCGGCGGGGAAAAGTTCTCCCTTACGAGTTCGCCGCACAACCGCGTAATGCCAGGCCGCAGAAAAAAAATGAATATCGTTTCCAGAACCGCCGCAACGGCGTGCATTTTCCTGCTGATTGCTACGGGCAGCGCCTTGGCCCAGCCGTTCCCGTCGAAACCGATCCGTTTTCTGGTCGGCGCGTCTCCCGGCGGCGGCGCCGATTTTGTTGCGCGCGGACTGGCGGCAAAGCTGACCGAAAGCCTCGGCCAGTCGGTGGTGGTGGAA
>JANXSE010000347.1 GCA_025356695.1 Betaproteobacteria bacterium | reverse complement strand
GGGCACGAGGAAATAAAACCAGAAGATCACCAGCAGCAGAGGGATCGAGCGCATCAGGTTCACATAACCGGCAGCGGCCAGCGCCAGCGGTTTGAACGACGACAGGCGCGCCATCGCCAGCAGCGTGCCGAAGATGACGCCGCCGGTTGCCGCCACCAGCGTGAGCTGAAAGGTGTACTGCAGACCGCCGGCGAGATAAGGCAGGGCGCGGCCGATGATTTCGAAATCGAGATCGCCCATCAATGCGTTCCTGCAATGAAGCCGGGCACGGCGACACGGCGCTCGATCCACGCCATGACGCGATTCGCCGCCATGGAAATCACGATGTAGACCAGCGTGGCGGCGGCGAAGGCCTCGAAATAACGGAAGGTCATCTCGCCCATCTCGCGCGTGCGGAAGAAGAGTTCGGTGAGGCCGATCGAATAGGCTACCGCGGTGTTCTTGATCAGGTTCATCAGTTCCGAGGTCAGCGGGGGAATGATGATGCGGTAGGCCATCGGCAGCAGCACGTAGCGGTAGGTCTGTGCCTGGGTGAGGCCGACGGCATGGCCAGCATTGCGCTGGCCGCCCGTTAGTGACTGGATACCCGAGCGCACCTGTTCGGCGATGCGCGCCGAGGTGAAAAAGCCGAGGCAGACGATGGCGGTGACGAACTGGTGCTGCGTCGGATCAAGTGTGATGACCCAGGCTTTGACCGCGGGAACAAGGCCGGGCACGACGAAATACCAGAGGAAGAACTGCACGATCAGCGGAATGTTGCGAAACAGTTCGACGTAGGCATTGCCGCAGCGTGTCAGCCAAGGTTTGTCGGTAGTGCGCGCGACGCCGACCAGCGAACCGAGCACAAAGGCCATGATCCATGCGAACAGCGCCACCAGCAACGTCCATTGCAGGCCGGAGGCGAGCATCTGCCACCACGCGCCGTCGCCGTCGGGGACTGGTTGCAGGAAGATGTCGAGTTTCATGGTGGCGGGGAATAAAAAAGCCGGACCGTTTGCGTTTCGGTCCGGCTGTTTGGCTCAGGAGCAGCTCATACGCCCTTGTCGTTCGGGTTTTTGAAGGCGTCGCGGATCACCGGCGTCATCGGGAAATTGAGATTGATGCCTTTGGGGGCGATCGGGCTGGTAAACCATTTCGCATAGATTTTCTCGATCTCACCCGATTTCATCACGGCGCCGACAGCGCGGTCGACCAGTGCCTTGAACGGGGCGTCGCCTTTGCGCAGCATCATGCTGTAGGGTTCCGTGCGGAGGATTTCCGGAAGAATCTTGTAATCCGCTGGATTTCGGGAGTTGGCAACCTGACCTGCCAGCAGAATGTCGTCCATAATAAACGCGGCGGCACGATCTTCCGATACCAGCAAAAATGATTCGGCATGATCCTTGCCATAGATTTCCTTGAAATCAACGCCCTTGAGTTTTTCCAGTTTCTTGATTTCGGAAACCGATGTGGTGCCGGATGTGGTCGAAACAGGTTTGCCGTTGAGTTCGAGAATCGAGTTAATGTTCGAGCTTTTTTTCACTACCGCTGTGATATTGATGACGAAGTAGGTCGGACCGAAAGAAACCTGTTCCTGGCGCTGCACCGAATTGGTGGTCGAGCCGCATTCGAGATCGATGGTGCCGTTTTGCAGCAGCGGAATCCGGTTGCTTGAAGTCACGGGCTGCAGCGTGACTTTCAGGTTCGGCATCTTCAGTTCGGTTTTTACCGCATCGACGATTTTCATGCAGAGGTCGAGCGCATAGCCGACCGGCTGCTGTTTGTCGTCGAGGTAGGAAAAGGGGATGGACGATTCGCGATGGCCCAGCGTGATTGTACCGGTGTCCTTGATTTTCTTGAGCGTGCCGCCAAGGTCCTGTGCAACCGCATGACCGGTGCCCAGCGCGATAGTGGCAACAAGCGCGATGTTGGTGAGTCTGCGCATTGAAATCTCCTGATGGTGGTTGGCCGGTGACTGTTGCAGTCGCGCCAATCTAGCGCGGGTATTTTGGCTTGTCCAGTCTGCCGCTGCGGACAGGACAGGGAATGCTAACATTTCGGCCATTCAATGCGGCTGCGCGGGGAGTCCGGGAATGAAGATCGGGTTCATGGGGTTGGGTTTGATGGGGCGCGGCATGGCGGGGCGATTGCTCGATGCCGGCAACGAGTTGATCGTCTGCAATCGCACGGCATCCGTCGCCGACGCATTGCGCGCGCGCGGCGCGCGGGTCGCTGCTTCGCCGCTGGATTTTCTCGATGCCGAGGTCGTCGTTTCGATGCTGGCCGACGATGCCGCGGTCGAGGCCATGTGCATCACGTCGGGCTTTGCCGCGCGCCTGCCGGCGGGCCGCCTGCATCTGAACATGGCGACGGTGAGCCTGCGCATGGCCAAGCGCCTGACGCAATTGCACCGCGAAGGCGGCAGCGACTATGCGGCGGCGCCGGTGTTCGGGCGCCCAGCGGCGGCGGAAAAGGGGCAACTCGACATTGTTGCCGGAGGCACGGCGGCGGTGCTCAAGCGTTGCGAGACGCTGTTTGCGGCGATGGGCAAAAGCGTATTCATCGCCGGCGCGGAGCCGGCCACCGCCAACATCGTCAAAATCGCACGCAATTACATGCTGGCGGCGGCAGTCGAGAGCATGGGCGAGGCCTTTGCGCTGGTGCGCAAATCGGGCGTCGATGTGAAGGCGTTTTACGAACTGGTGACCACGACCTCGTTTACCGGCTCCTCGTACCGTAATTACGGCAAGCTGATGGTGGAGCGCAATTTTGACAATGCCTCGTTCACGCTCAAGCTCGGGTTGAAAGACGTCGAGCTGGCGTTGGCAGCGGGCGGCGACACGCAGGTGCCGCTGCCGCTCGCGGGCGTGATCCGCGAGCAGCATCTCGGCGCCATGAACAGCGGGCTTGGCGACAAGGACTGGGCGTCGATGGCCGATTACATTGCTGAACGCGCGGGCCTGTCATGACGGATGACGCGCGCGCAGCGATGAAAACAAGTTACGGCGACGTCACGGCCTACGTGACCAAAGACGGTTCAGCCATCCGCGAACTGATGCATCCTGCGGTGCACGGCAATCGAAATCAAAGTTTCGCCGAGGCGGTGGTCGAAGCCGGGGCGCGAACGGCGTTGCACCGGCATCGCCTGACCGAGGAGATTTATCATATCACCGCGGGCGAGGGCATGATGACGCTGGGTGATGCGCGATTCGCAGTGCGTGAAGGTGACACGATCTGCATCGCCCCGAGCAAGCCGCATTGCATCGAAAATACCGGTTCGGCGCCGCTGAAAATACTCTGCGCTTGTGCGCCGGCCTACGCCCACGACGACACCGAACTGCTTTGAACCGCATCGGCGTTCTGCAATAACCTGGAGCGACAAAAGGAACGGGCCCGCGCGGCGATACGCGGGCCCGTTCCTTTACAGCGAAGAAATCTTAATCGGCGTAGATGCCGGCCTTTCTGATGACAGGGGCCCATTTGGCGATTTCCGATTGCAGTTGGACGCGCAGCGACTCCGGATTGGCTTTCGCCAGCGGCACGGGTTCGGCGCCGAGTTCGGCGAGGCGCGACTTGAAGCCCGCATCCTGCACTGCGGCCTGCAGTGCGGCAACGAGTTTGTCCATGACCGGTTTCGGTGTGCCCTTGGGGGCGTAGAAACCGTGCCATACCACAACCTCGAAGCCTTTCATGCCCTGTTCGGCGAGGGTCGGGATCTCTTTGAGCGACGGTATGCGTTGTGCAGAGGTCACGCCGTAGACCTTGACTGTTCCCGATTTGATTTGCGCGGTGGTGTTGGTGGTCTGGTCGCACATCAGGTCGATCTGACCGCCCATCAGGTCGACCATCGCCGGTGCCGTTCCTTTGTAGGAGACGGTGTTCAGGTCGGCTTCGATCTGGCTCATGAACAGGAGGCCGCACAAATGCGATGCGGCGCCGACGCCGGCGTTGCCGTAGTTGAGCTTGTCCTTGTTGGCCTTGATGTACGGCAGCAGTTCCTTCAGGCCGCTGGGCGGCAGGGTTTTCTTGCCGAGCATGGTCATCGGCACGTCAGCGACCTGGCCGATGAATTCGAAGTCGTTCATCGTGTCGTACGGCAGCTTGCGGTAAAGCGCCGGCGCGGTGGCCATGCCGATGTGCATCAGCAGCAGCGTGTAACCGTCGGGCTTGGCTTTGGCGACCTTGTTGATGCCGATGGTGCCGCCGGCGCCGCCCGAGTTGTCGACCACCACCTGCTGCTTGAGCGTGTTGGTGAGCGTAACGCCGAGATTGCGCGCCAGCGTATCGGTCGGGCCGCCTGCCGCAAACGGCACGACGACGGTGATGGATTTGTTGGGATAGTCCTGCGCGCAGACGCCGCATGCGGCAGCAAGCAGAAATGTGAACAATAGACGCTGACGGTTTGCGGACATCGTGATCTCCTGAGTTCGTTGAGTTCCGAAGATTTGGAACTTCTTGTTTGAATGGATGTTGCCGCAGGGCGGCGCTCCCGTCAATGTTATGGCCTGATTCAATGAAAAGTCTTTCTCCGGCTCGAAAGCTTTCAAATTCCCATATGAACATATTCAGCCATACGGCCTGTTGCCACAGTCGCGTCGCCGGGAGGATACTGGTTTGCCATTTTTGACCTGTCGCGACGCATCAGCCCGTATCAAGAGATTTGATTCACGCCGCCGCCCTGAGGACTGCATGCCAGACCAGTTGTTTATCTATCTGATTGTCGTGCTCAATGCGTTGACCCAGCTTCTGCTCATCCGGAGCCTGAATTTTCCGCGCGGCGGCAAGCGAAAGTACTATCTTTTCGCGATTGCGATTCCGCTGATGGTCATGCTGTCGATGCGACTTTTGATTGCGGGCGGGATGATCAGCGGCCGTGTTGTCGATCAGTCGCCGATCGAACAGATGATTACGGCCGCCGCAGGGATCTTGCTGATGGCCGGTCCATGGCTGGTGACGCTGGCCGCGATTCTCGACAAGCGGCGCAGGGGCTGGATGAGCCGGTCTGAAAAAGAAACACAGGGATCGGAGTGAGGTCGTGTGCACGCACCTGTCATCGTTCCGGCAGCTACATCATGCCCATCGCACGTGGCAGCCAGATCGACAGTGCCGGCCAATAGGTCACGATGACGAGGAACACCAGCATCGTACACAACCATGGCAGCACTGCGACGGCCAGCTCGGTGATGCTCATCTTGGAGATGCCGCTGGCGACGTAAAGATTCAGACCGACCGGCGGATGGCACAGGCCCACCTCCATATTGGCATCGATCAAAATGCCAAAGTGCACGGAGTCGATGCCCAGCTTCATCGCGGCCGGGTGCAGAATCGGCGCGAAGATCAAAATGATCGACGACGGGTCCATCACGTTGCCGGCCAGCAGGAGCACCACGTTGACGAACAGGAGGAAGCTCACGATTCCCAGGTCTTTGCCGAGGATCCAGTCGGCCATTGCCTGCGGGATATTCTCGTGCGCCATCAGGAAGGAGAACAGCGCGGCGTTTGTGATGATGTAGAGCAGCATGGCGCTCAGGTTCGCCGAGGTCAGCAGAACTTTGGGCACGTCTTTAAGCGTCAGGTCCCGGTATACATAGACGGATATGAAGAACGCCCATACCGCGGCCATTGCCGCTGCTTCAGTCGCCGTAAATACGCCGCTGTAGATGCCGCCGATGATGATCACCACCAGCATCAGCCCCCACACGCTGTGGCGAAATGCCGTCCATCGCTGGCCCCATGTCGCTTTCAGCAGACGCGGGTAATTGCGCTTTCTGGCGATGTACCAGGTGACGGTGCAGAGCATCAACGTCAACAGCATCCCCGGGAACAGGCCGGCCACGAACAGCGCGCCGATCGAGGTGTTGGTCGAGATCGCATAGATCACTTTCGGGATCGACGGCAGCATGAGAATGCCGAGCGAGCCGGCGGTGACGATCACGCCGGCGCCGAAGCGCATCGGGTAACCGGCCTTCACCATTGCAGGCAGGATGATCGAGCCGATGGCGGCGACGGTGGCGACGCTCGAACCGCAGACCAGGGCAAACATCGCGCACGCCACGATGCCTGCAAGCGCAAGCCCGCCATGCAGGTGGCCGACGATGCTGGTGGCGAAGGCGATCATGCGTCTCGCCACGCCGCCATGCGTCAGAAAGCTGCCGGCGAGAATGAAGAACGGGATCGCCATGATCTCGAACTTCTCGATGCCGGTGAAGAGCTTGAGTGCCACCGCTTCGACCGGCACATGCGTCATGAGAAACAGGAACATCAGTACGGTCAGGCCGAGTGCGATCGAAATCGGTATGCCGGTCAACATCAGCGCAACCAGCAGCGCAAAGACGATGCCGACGTTGCCGAGAAATCCGATTGCTATCAGCGTCGCGGCAATACCGATCAGCCAGGCGCTTGCGCGCGATTTCGACATCGGTCCCCAGCCTGTATCAACAGTCGCCGCACTCATTTGGCGCTCCCCGTGAGTACTGTCTCTTCAAAGGACGGATCTCCTTCGGAGAGACCTTCGACATGTGCGGCATCGTGATGCGGAACCTCACCCGTGCGCACAAAGGTCCACATCACCTGCAGGAAACGGAAGCACATCAGGTATGACCCCAGCGGTACGGCCGAATAGATGATCCACGTCGGCCATTCGAGATCCGGCGTGGTCGGTCCTTCCGGCAGATCGCCGGCGGCAATCCCCAGTTGATGGAACAGGGCGTAGTGCATGCCGTTATCCCATATGAAGCGCAGGCCAAGCGTGCCGATGATGCCGGTGAACAATGCGCCGCCAATGAGCGCGATAAGAACCGATTTCCTGCGCCAGTCGATGGGCAGCCGGTTGACCAGGACATCAACGCCGACGTGGATGCCTGTGCGCACGCCGTAGGCGGCGCCAAACTTGGCCATCCATACGAACATGTAGATGCACAACTCCTGTGCCCAGCTGAAATGCAGCGAGAGCAGCCAGTCCTGCACATAGGGTATGTGTGTCCCGGCCCCGTAGCGATGGATCACGGAGAAAAAGATGAGCAGGGTCGCCGCACCCATGAGGAAGGTGATGATCCATTCCTCCAGATGATCGAGCACTTTCATTTGGCGGTTCTCCTCCTCGCGTATTGCGGCCGGCAAAAAAACTGCGGTCTAAACCGCAGTCTTCAATACAGGATTGTTATAGTTTGTTGGGATCGAAACCGGTCGCTTTGTAGATCGCATCGAGAGTTTCTTTGCCGATGCGGGCCCCCTGTTCGCGATGCACGCCGATCAGGGCTTTTTTCCACGCGCGTTTTTCGTCGGCAGTCAGTACGTATATTTCGGACTTGCCGGATTTGCGTACGAGTTCGAGTGCGTCGATGTTTTCCTGTTTTGCGATATCGTTCGCGTATTTGGTCGCTTCCTTCATCGCGCCCTCGAGCGCCGTGCGAACGCCGGCGGGCAGACCTTCCCAGAATTTCTTGTTGACGATCACCGCATAGCCGAGATAGCCGTGATCCGACACCGTCACGTTTTTCTGCACCTCGTACATTTTCTGGGTGTAGAGATTGGATGGCGGATTTTCGGTGCCGTTGACCACGCCGGTCTGCAGCGCCTGATAGACCTCGGAGAACGCCATCACCTGCGGTATGGCGCCAAGGTCGCGCATCTGCTGTTCCAGCACCTTGGACGACTGGATACGCATTTTCAGTCCCTTGAAATCGGCGGGTAATTTCAGCGGCTTGTTGGCGCTCATGACCTTGAAACCGTTGTCCCAGTAGGCAAGGCCGATGATGCCGCGCGGCTCGAGCTTCTTCAGCATGTCCTGCCCGACCGTACCCTGCGTAATCTTGTGCAGGTCTGCCTCACTGTCGAACAGGTAGGGCAGATCGAAGACCTCGAATTCCTTGGCGCCAAGCGGGCCGAATTTGGCGAGCGACGGCGCCAGCATTTGCACCGCGCCGATTTGCAGGGCTTCGACCTCTTCCTGGTCTTTGTAGAGCTGACTGTTCGGGTAGACCTCAATCTTGACCTTGCCGCCGGTCGCTTTCTCCGCGAGTTCCTTGAACCTGAGCGCGGCTTTGCCCTTCGGCGTGTTCTCGGCGACGACGTGGCTGAATTTGATGACGAGGGGTTGCTGCGCCCAGGCGGCGCCGCAGGCGAGCGAAAATGCGACGATGGCAAAAACAAACAAGCGTTTCATAAAACCTCCGGCTTGAGTGACCACAAACGATGAACATGGCACCGGCCCGGCGGCGGATATCTTGTATTTATTTTGGCTGCGCGGCCGCCAACCGTCCGCATGGGGATGAAAGATGAACTCCAAGGCGGTGCCCCGCGTTGATCCAGATCAAATGAGCCGCATTGATTCGGGTCAATTCGCGCACGTAAGGTGCGCGGACTGCGGGTCAGGGGTGATTCGCGGAGAGAAAGTCTTCGATTGTCGCCGCCAGCCTTGCCGGCTGGTCGTGATGCAGCATGTGACCGCAGCCCGCCAGTGCGACCTCGCGCAGATCGGCAAACGCCGCTTTGCGCTCGGCAAACTGCGATGCATCGTCGCTGCGCCATCCGGGTGCGCCTGAGGCGTCGCCGCATACCCATAATGCCGGCGCAGTTATGTGGCGCCAGCAGGCCAGCAGTTCTTCCACGCGACTTAACACCGGATTGACGATTTTGTGTTTCGGGTCGCTGCGCAATTCGACAGTGCCAATTTCGGTTTTGCGCGCCCAGTGTTGCGCCAGAAAAGCGGCGCGTTCCGCGGTCAGGCGCGGATTGTTTTTCTGCATGCGTGCGGCGACCGCCTCGAACGACGGGTAGGGTTTGAAGGCGGGTGGCGCAGCGAGTTGGTCCAGCCAGCGTGCGTAGCGTTTCGGCGCGTCTGTTGCCGCCGTGCGCGCAGCGCCGAAACCTTCGAGCGAAATCAGTTGCGCTACGCGCTGCGGCCGGATGCCGGCGTAGGTGCAGGCGACGTTGCCGCCCATGCTGTGGCCGATGAGATGCACCGCTGAATCGGGCTGATAGATATTCAGCAACGCGTCGAGGTCGGCGTAGTAGTCCGGGAACCAGTAACCGTTCTGCGCCCATTCGGTCAGACCGAAGCCGCGCCAGTCCGGTGCGATGACGTGCCAGTCGCGCGCAAAACAATCGACGAGAAACTGAAACGAAGCCGACACGTCCATCCAGCCATGCAGCAGAAAAATTTTCGGCGCGCCGGCGTCACCCCAGCAACGCACGTGGTAGCGCAGATTGCGGATCTGGTGGAACTGCGAGGTGCTTGGTTTCATTGGCATGTGCTGATTTTCTTCGTAACCAGGCATTCACGCCATGGCGGCGTTCTTCATTCCCTCGCCGGCACCACCGGCTGATTGCGCAGGTTCAGCCACGACAGTAGCACCAGACTCGCCGCCAGCAACAGCATGCCGGTGACTTCAACCGGGTCGAAGGTTTCGCCGTATTGCAGTCGCGAAAACAGGACACCTAGCGCCGGCACCGCCATCATGCCCAGACCGGCGACGCCGGCGGAGAGATGTTTGAGGATCATCAGCCAGAGTAGCCAGCCGAAGGCGGTGGCAACGATGCCGCTGGCGGCGATCAGCAGCACAAAGTAGGCGTTCCAGATGATGGGTTTGGCCGGCACCGCGACTGCAATGACGCTGCAGACGATGCCGCCCAGCAGGAGTTGCCATGCGGTGACCGTGAGCAGATCGAAATCGCCGCGCTGCCGCCAGTGTTTTGCAATGATAGTGCTGATGGCCCAGCTGACGCCCGACATGACAGCGAGCAGGCGGCTGAACAGGCTGCCACCGGGTTGCCAGGGTTCGAGCACGAGGATCAGGCCGCCCGCGGCAAGCAGTACGCCCAGCCATTGCGCGCCGCGGATGCGCTCACCCAGTGCGATGCGCGCGAACAGCAGTGTCCAGAACGGAAAGGTGTAGATCAGCACGGCCGATTTGCCGACCGCACCTTCGACCAGCGCCCAGCTCGAAAAGCAGAGGAAACCGGCGGTCTGAAACAGACCCAAAAAAAAGGCGCGGCCGAGGGCGGGCGGCGTCAGCGGCTTTTTCATGAGCTTCAAGACGCCGAACATGACCAGCGAGCCGAAGATGCAGCGCAGCGCCGAGTAATCGAAGGGCCCGGAGAATTGCAGCGCTTCCTTGACGACGATCCAGTTGTACGACCAGATCAGCGAGAGCACGCACATCGTCAACAAGGTGCGCCGCGGTACGGGGGTCTTTGGCATGCAGGCAATGACGGAGGTGGCAGGAGGCCGCCATTGTGCGGTTTCCTCACTGCCCGAATAACGACTCAGATCAAGAAAATTGCGGGTCGCGCTGCACGCCGGGAAAGCGACGCGCGGTTTGGCGGAAGACGAACCTCTGCCTAGCGTGCCTCGTTGCGGCGCGCTTGCGCCTCGTCGAGCTGTCTTTGCGCCGTGGCGACATCCTGCTCGAGCGCCTTGATGCGCTGATCGTAGGCGTCGGTCGTGCGCATGCCGCCGCTTCCGCCCTTGCCCGATTTTGTGGTGCCCATTTGCTCGTCGGGTTTCGGCTCGCGGTTGGCTTCCAGTGTGGCGCGTGCCTGTTCCAGGTTCTTCCTGGCTTCAAGAAGGTCGGCATTGGCGGCGTCCATCAATTGTTGCCGTCCGGGCGCGCCGGCCGCTGCCGGTTTCGATCCGCCGGAGGGTGAAGAGGTCGGCCCCAGCGTCGAGGTATTCGATGGCCGCAGCACCACGGGTTTGGATTCCTTGGCGCCGGGTGCCGGCTTGTCGCCGAAGATAATGCGGCCATCCGGCATCACCGAGCGGTATATCGATTGGGATTGTGAACCTGACTGCACCTGTTCCTGGGCGTGCGCGTTTGCGCAAAACGCAGAAATTGCGATGATCAGTGCGAGCCGCATAAAGTCACTCCGTTCGTCGTTGGCCTGCGGCTTTGTGCCGCCGCCAGGGAATATTGGAATCTGACCGCGAACCGGATGCCTGTCAAGGCAGCCGCTGCCGTTAGCGCAGCAATCCGCGCCGTCCGTCAGAAGAATAACGTGCCGCGCCAACAGTCGTTGACCAATCAGGCACTTGTAAGCGGCGCCGACGGCGTACTCAAGTCGCAACGGACACGTTAAAATGACCGCATGTCGACGCCGCCGTTCGTTCACCTCCGGTTACACAGCGAATACTCGATTACCGACGGGATCGCGCGGATCGACGCCGCCGTCGCGGCGGCCAAGGCCGACGGCATGCCGGCGCTGGCGTTGACCGACCTGGCCAACGTCTTTGGCATGGTGAAGTTTTACCGCGCCGCGCGCAGCAAGGGCATCAAGCCCATCATCGGTTGCGATGTCTGGATTGAAAACGAAACTGACCGCGACAAACCGCATCGCCTGCTGTTGCTGTGCCAGTCGCGCGCCGGTTACCGCAACCTGTGCGAACTCGTCACGCAGGCCTATCGGGTCAACCAATACCGCGGGCGCCCTGAAATCAAACGCGAATGGTTTGCTGCGCCGGCCGGCGAAGGATTGATCGCATTGTCCGGCGCGCACCATGGCGACGTCGGCATGGCGCTCGTTGCCGGTAATCCGAAGCAGGCACAGAAATACGCGCGCGAATGGGCGAAACTGCTGCCGCAACGTTATTACCTCGAAGTGCAGCGTCTGCCGCAGTTCGCCGCCGCCGCGGCGATTGAGGACTGCGTGCAGCAGACGCTGCAACTGGCGTCAGATCTCAAACTGCCGGTGGCGGCCACTCATCCGGTCCAGTTCCTCAAGACCGATGAATTTACCGCCCACGAGGCGCGCGTCTGCATCGCCGAGGGGCATATGCTCGCCGACCAGCGGCGGCCGCGCACCTTCAGTCCGGACCAGTATTTCAAGACGCAGGCCGAGATGGCCGAGCTGTTCGCCGACATCCCGCAGGCGCTGGCGAACACCTATGAAATCGCGCTTCGCTGCAACCTATCGATCGAACTCGGTAAGAGCCGGCTGCCGTTGTTTCCGGTGCCTGCGGGCAAGACGCTCGACGATTTTCTGCGCGAACGCGCCAACGAAGGCCTGCAACTGCGCATGGCGCAGCTTTATGCAGATGCGGCGGAGCGCGAGAAGCGCCTGCCCGAATACGAGACCCGCCTCGAGTTCGAAATCAAGACCATCATCCAGATGGGCTTTCCGGGTTATTTTTTGATCGTCGCCGATTTCATCAACTGGGCAAAGAACAATGGTGTGCCGGTGGGGCCGGGCCGCGGCTCGGGCGCCGGATCGCTGGTGGCGTATTCGCTGGGCATTACCGATCTCGATCCGCTGCGCTATAAGCTGCTGTTCGAGCGCTTCCTCAATCCGGAACGGGTATCGATGCCCGACTTCGATATCGACTTCTGCCAGGACGGCCGCGACCGCGTGATCGATTACGTGCGACAGAAATACGGCGCCGACAGTGTGTCGCAGATTGCGACCTTCGGCACGATGGCGGCGAAGGCGGTGGTGCGCGATGTCGGCCGCGTGCTTGATCTTGGTTATAACTTTTGCGACCAGATTGCCAAACTGATTCCCTTTCAACCGGGCAAGCTGATCACGCTGGAGATGGCGCGCGAGGCAGAGCCGGCACTGCGTGAGCGCGAGAAAAACGAGGAAGAGGTGGCGCGTCTGCTGGAACTCGGCGGCCAGCTCGAAGGCATGACGCGCAACGTCGGCATGCATGCCGGCGGTGTGTTGATTGCGCCGGGCAAGCTCACCGAATTCTGCCCGCTTTACATGGCCGAGGGTTCGACCAGCGCAGTGAGCCAGTTCGACAAGGACGACGTCGAGGCGGCGGGCCTCGTCAAGTTCGACTTTCTCGGGCTGACCACGCTGACCATCCTCGACTGGACGCTGCGTTACATCAAGCGCCTCGACCCTGCTTACAACACGCTGCTTGAAACGCTGCCACTCGATGACGTCGATGCCTACAAGATGTTCGCGAGTGCAAACACGACGGCGGTGTTCCAGTTTGAATCGCGCGGCATGCGCGATATGCTGAAGCAGGCGCGGCCCGACCGCTTCGAGGACATCATCGCGCTGGTTGCGCTCTACCGGCCGGGTCCGATGGACCTGATTCCGGATTTCATCGCGCGCAAACACGGTAAAAGTTTCAATTATCCGGAGCCGCGCGTTGAATCGATCCTGGCCGAGACCTACGGCATCATGGTCTATCAGGAACAGGTCATGCAGATGGCGCAGATCATCGGCGGTTATTCGCTCGGCGGCGCCGACCTGTTGCGCCGCGCGATGGGCAAGAAAAAAGCCGAGGAAATGGCCGAGCAGCGCGCCATTTTCCAGGCGGGCGCGGGCAAGAACGGCCTCAAGGAGGCGAAAGCCGACGAACTGTTCGACCTGATGGAAAAGTTCGCCGGCTACGGCTTCAACAAGTCGCATGCCGCGGCCTATGCGCTGGTGGCCTACCAGACGGCTTACTTCAAGGCACACCATTCGGCTGCCTTCATGGCCGCCAACCTGTCGGCGACCATGGATGACACCGACAAGGTCAAGATGCTCTACGAGGATGCGCTGGCCAACAAACTCAAAGTGTTGCCGCCGGACATCAACAGCGGCGAATACCGCTTTGTGCCAATCGACGTCGAGACCATTCGTTACGGCCTCGGCGCGGTCAAGGGCGGTGGCGAATCGGCGATCAATTCGATTGTCGCGGCACGCAATGGCACGGATGGAAAAACGGCCGGGCCGTTCCGCGATTTGTTCGATTTTTGCGAGCGCGTCGACAAGCGGCTGGTCAACCGGCGTGTCGTGGAAGCACTGATCCGCGCCGGCGCCTTCGATACGATCGACGACAACCGCGCACGGCTGCTGGCCTCGGTCGGCATTGCGCTCGGTGCGGCGGAGCAGAACGAACGCAATGCGCAGCAGGTCAGCCTGTTTGGCGGCGCCGGTGAGTCGGCGCAGGCGCGACCGGCGCTGATCGAAGCGGCGCCGTGGGACCGGCGGGTGTTTCTGCGAGAGGAAAAAACCGCGTTGGGTTTTTACCTCTCGGGCCACCCCTACAGCGCCTACAAGGAAGAAATCGGCCAGTTCGTGCGCAGTACGCTCGACCGCCTGCAGGCCTCGCAGGGCTACGGCAACAGTGCGCCGGTGCAGTTGATCGCCGGTGTGGTCGAGTCGGTGCGCTTCATGAAAACGGTGACCTCGCGCATGGTGATCATTGCGCTCAGCGACGGCAACGCGACGCAGGAAATCGTTGTCTACGGCGAGAACTTCGACCAGTACCGCAAGATCGTGGTCGACGATGCGGTGCTGGTGATGGAAGTGAAAGTGCGCAACATCACGCGCGGCGGTCAGGATGGCGAGAGCGGCGAGACCTTCGTGCGCATCACTGCGGAGAAAATTTACGATCTGGAGGCGGCGCGCAACAAGTTCGCGCGCGGCGTGCGGCTGACCTGCAACGGACAGTCGTCGGCTTCGAAGTTAAAGGAACTGCTGTCGCCGTACCGCAACGGTAGTTGCCCGGTCACGCTGGTCTATCACAACCAGACGGCGTGCTGCGAAATCCAGCTTGGCGAAGGCTGGCGCGTCAATCTCAACGATAATCTGATGCAGTCGCTCGGCGCTTGGCTCTCCGAGGACAACGTCAAAGTCCTCTACGGCTAGCGCCGTCATCCATCCGGCAGTGTTTCAAAGCGCGTGAACGTGCCGTGCGTGTCGGCGACGCGGCATTCGTCGACCGTGGCGTGCATGGGCCCGCGGCGCGCGCGTTCGATCAGCGCATGCACGGCCTCCATGCTGCCGCAGACGACCGCCTCGACGCTGCCGTCGTGACGGTTGCGCACCCAACCGGTGACATGCAGCTCAAATGCCGCGCGGCCGAGGAAGTGACGGTAGCCCACACCCTGCACGCGACCCGTGATGTGCAGATGTTTGATGATGCTCATGGCCGTATCATACGGCGCGCCGGCGGCGTTTGTCCCTGCTGCCGGCAGGGCGGCTGCACTGCTACAATCCGCGCTCTGCGCCGGCAGCGTGCGGCGCGCGTTCGACGGGAGATCAAATGAAAAAGTGGATACAGGTTTTTGCCGCGTTTGCCTTCTTCGTGACAGCAGCCGTGCCTTTTGCCGGAGCCGCGGAATCCGCTGCCGGACGGCACCGCGTGGTGTTCCAGGTCAGCGACAACGATGCGGCCAAGTGGAACCTCGCGCTCAACAACATCCGCAACATCCAGCAGGACCTCGGCCGCGAAAACGTCGATATCGAACTGATCGCCTACGGTCCCGGCCTCAACATGCTGAAGCTCGACTCCACCGTGGCGGCGCGAGTTGCCGAGACGCTGGGCAATGGGGCTGGCGTGTTTGCCTGTGAGAACACCATGCGCAGCCAGAAGCTCGGCAAGACTGAACTGTTGCCGAACATCGGTTTTGTCAAAGCCGGTGTGACGGCGCTGATGATGCGCCAGCACGAAGGCTGGGCCTATATCCGGCCATGAAGCGCCGGCTTGCGGCGTTGCCCGGGCGAAAATCCATAGCCACAGCAGGGGAATAATTCTAGAATCGCCAGATAGCTAACAGCCTGAAAGTCGCAGCGGCCGTGCCTGCGGACGCCAGTCCATGCCTGAGGTTTCATTTGCACCGCTGAATCTCATCCTCGGCGTGATTCTTTTCTGGATCGCGCTTGGTATCGCTGCGCTGGTTGCGCCTGGCAACCTGCGTTTGGTCACACGAGTGCTGCTACCGCTCGGTGCAATTGCCGGTATCGTGCTTGCCGCCGCCGGGTTCTCCGCAATGTCGCAGGAAGTTGCCAGCCGCATTCTGGCGATCGGACTGCCGGACCTGCCGTTTCACCTGCGGCTTGATGCGCTCTCTGCATTTTTTCTGGTACTGCTCGGGCTCGCCACCGCCGGCATTTCGGTGTTTTACTCCGGTTATCTGGTGGCGGGGCAGGACAACTCGCCCGGCCTGACCTGTCTGCAATATCACCTGTTCGTCGCCAGCATGGCGGCGATTTTTCTTGCCGACGACGGTTATTTTTTCATGCTGGCATGGGAGACGATGGCGCTGTCGTCGTACTTCCTCGTCACCAGCAATCATCGTGATGCGGCGACCCGCAGCGCCGGTTTTCTTTATCTGCTGATCGCCCACATCGGTGCCATTGGCATCCTGCTGTGCTTCGGCGTATTGCAGAGTGGCGGCGGCGACTATACGTTTGCCACCATGCGCGCGGTCGAACCGCCGTCGGCCGGTTGGGCGACCATCGCTTATTTCCTCGCCCTGTTTGGTTTTGGCGCAAAAGCGGGGATCCTGCCGTTGCACGTGTGGCTGCCTGAAGCGCATCCGGCGGCGCCGTCGCCGGTGTCGGCGATGATGAGCGGCGTCATGCTGAAGACCGCAATCTACGGCCTCTTGCGCGTCAGCTTCGATCTGTTGCAGACGCAGATCTGGTGGTGGGGCGTGGTTACGCTGGTGCTCGGCCTTGTCACGGCGCTGTTCGGCGTGCTGTTCTCGGCAGTGCAGACCGATATGAAGCGGCTACTGGCCTATTCCTCGATTGAGAACATCGGCATCGTGCTGATCGGCATCGGTCTGGCGATCACATTTCGCGCTTTCGGCATGGATGCACTGGCCGCGTTGGCGCTGGTCGCTGCGCTCTATCACTGCCTGAACCACGCGTTTTTCAAGAGCCTGCTGTTCCTGGTTACCGGCTCGGTCTTGCATGCCACGCGCGAACGGCGCCTCGGCAAGTTGGGCGGCCTGATCCGGCGCATGCCGGTGGTGGCATGGCTGGGGCTGGTCGGTACCCTGGCGATTGCCGGTCTGCCGCCGTTGAACGGCTTCGTCTCGGAGTGGCTGCTGCTGCAGGCCTTCCTGCTGACGCCGGGGTTGCCGAATTCCTATCTCAACATGCTGGTGCCGGTGGCCGCCGCCGCGCTGGCATTGACCTTCGCATTATCCAGTTATGTGATGGTGAAATTTTACGGCGTGGTGTTTCTCGGCCAGCCGCGCGACGACAGTCTGGCCGATGCGCATGATGCTGGCGGCTTCGAGCGCGTCGGTCTGCTCTGGTTCGCAGTCGGCTGCGTGCTGCTTGGCGTGTTGCCGGTGACAATGATTCTCGAGCTCGGCACCGTCACCACCCACCTGATCGGCCACAGCATCAGCGACAGCGTGATGGCTTCCGGCTGGCTCTTCATCACACCGATCGCGGCCGCGCGTGCCAGCTACAGCCCGCTGGTGTTCCTGCTATTCATTACTGCCGTCGTGTTGCTGGTATTCGTACTGGTGCGGATTTTTTACCACGGTCGCATCCGGCGCGGCCCGGCGTGGGATTGCGGCTTTCCATGGCAGACTGCGCGCATGCAGGATACCGCGGAAGGTTTCAGTCAGCCGATCAAGCAGATCTTCGAGCCGTTCTTCGAGATCGAGCGCCATGTGCCAACGCCGTTCGACCGCGCGCCTTATTACAAGGCCCATGCCGGCGACCGCTGGTGGGGCTGGCTCTACCGGCCGGCGGCGCGTGCGGCCGACCGCGTGGCGGGATGGTTCGGCCTGCTGCAGCACGGCCGCATCCACGTTTATCTGATCTACAGCTTTGCCACACTGCTGCTCCTGCTGGTGTTTGCGCGATGATCGAAGCGACACTCTCCCAGCTCTACCAGACATTGCTCGCGGTGCTGCTTGCCCCGCTGATGCTGGGCTGGGTCAACAATTGCCGCGCGTGGCTGCAGAACAAGAGCGCGCCGGGCCTGCTGCAGCCGTATCGCACGCTGCGCAAGCTGTTTCACAAGGACGCGGTGCTTGCCTACAACGCCTCGTCGCTGTTCCGCGCGTCACCGTATGTGATTTTCGGCTGCATGGTGCTGGCGGCCAGTATCGTGCCGGTAGTCGAGACCAATCTGCCGTTCGCCTATGCCGCCGACGCCATCGCGCTGGTGGGCGTGTTCGCGCTGGCGCGCGCCTTCATGGCGCTGGCCGCGATGGACATCGGCACCGCCTTTGGCAGCCTTGGCGCGCGGCGTGAAATGCTGGTGGCCTTTCTCGCCGAGCCGGCGCTGCTGATGGTGTTGTTCACGCCGGCGCTGATCAGTCAGTCGACCAGCCTCAACACGATGGTGGAGACACTGGCGCAGCGCGAATTTGCAATTTACCCGAGCATGGCCTACGCAGGCGTGGCGTTCGTGATGGTCCTGCTCGCCGAGAATGCGCGTATTCCGGTCGACAACCCGGCGACCCACCTCGAACTGACCATGATCCACGAGGCGATGATCCTCGAATATTCGGCGCGCCATCTGGCACTGATCGAGTGGGCGAGCGCGATGAAGCTGTTGATTTACTGCACCATCGGCATCGCGGTATTCGTGCCGTGGGGCGTGGCGGCCGCGGGCAGCTGGACCATGCTGCCGGTGGCAACGGTGGTGCTGGTGGCCAAGCTGCTGCTGTGCGGCGGCGGGCTCGCACTATTGGAGACAGTGTCGGCAAAAATGCGGATTTTCCGCGCGCCGGAATTTCTCGGCATGGCCTTCCTGCTCGGCGTGCTCGGCATGTTGACGCATTTCCTGCTCGAGCGCTGAGATGAGCCTGCCCCTGCACGCACAATTGATCAACCTGATGGCGGCGCTGCTGCTGCTGATCGCGTTTGCAATGCTCTCGCAACGTCGCATCCTCTCGCTGATCTATTTGTTTGCGTGGCAGGGCGCGGTGTTGTGCGCGAATACGCTGGTCGTTGCCTGGAGCACCGGTCAGAGCCACCTCTATTATTCGGCGCTGGTCACCTTCGTGCTGAAAGTCGTGGTGCTGCCGTGGCTGCTGCACGGCCTGATCATCCGGCTCAACATCAAGTGGGACGTCGAAACGCTGATCAATATTCCGACCACCATGCTGATCGGCATCGCACTGGTGATTTTCGCCTTCAATCTGGCACTACCGATCACGCAATGGGCAGAGACCATCACGCGCAGCACGCTGGGTATCGCCATCGCCTGCGTGCTGCTGTCGTTCCTGATGATGATCACGCGGCGGAAGGCGGTGCCGCAGGTGATCGGTTTCCTGTCGATGGAGAACGGGCTGTTCTTCGCTGCCACCAGCGCCACCTACGGTATGCCGATGGTGGTCGAACTCGGTATTGCGCTCGACGTGCTGGTCGGCACCTTCATCTTCGGCATCTTTTTCTTCCGGATTCGCGAGACCTTCGACAGTCTCGACATCCGCAATCTCGAAAAGCTCAAAGAGGACTGACGTGGATATCCTGCTCGTCCTCGGCATCCCGCTCGCCGGCGGCCTCTTGATGGGGCTGATCGGCGACCGGCGCATTGCGGCCGAGATCAATGTGGTGGTGGGCCTGGCAACTTTCATCGCCGGCATGCGCCTCGCCATGAATGTCGTCGCGCAGGGGCCGATGGTAGTAATCAACGAATGGTTTTTCGTCGATTCGTTCAACGTGTTTCTGGTGGCGCTGACCACCTTTGTCACGTTCACGACCACACTGTTCAGCCGGCCGTACATGCGCAACGAACAGGACAAGGGCAAGTTAAGCCCCAACATGATGCGGCTGTATCACAGCATGTTTCAGATCTTCGTCTTCACCATGCTGCTGGCGCTGCTCACCAACAATATCGGCATTCTGTGGGTGGCAATGGAAGCTGCCACTTTGGCGACCGTGCTGCTGGTGAGCCTGTACCGCACGCCGGCGAGCCTGGAGGCGGCGTGGAAATATTTCATCCTGTGTGGCGTCGGCATCGCGCAGGCGCTGTTCGGCACCATCCTGCTGTATTTTGCCGCCGAACGCCTGCTCGGCAGCGGCGGCACCGCATTGTTGTGGACGCATCTGTACGAAGTGAAAGAACAGCTTGAGCCGACAGTGCTCGGTCTCGCCTTTGTCTTTCTGCTGGTCGGCTACGGCACCAAGGTTGGTCTGGCGCCGCTGCACAACTGGCTGCCGGACGCGCATGCGGAAGGCCCGACGCCGATTTCGGCGGTGCTGTCCGGCCTGCTGCTGAACGTCGCACTTTATGCGGTAGTGCGCAGCAAGGTGCTGGTCGACGGCGCGCTCGGCACGCGCATGGCCGGCAATCTGATGATCGGCTTCGGTTTGTTGTCGGTGGTGGTGGCAGCGTTTTTTCTGCTGCGCCAGCGCGACGTCAAACGCCTGTTCGCTTACTCGTCGATCGAACATATGGGGCTGACAACCTTTGCCTTCGGCATGGGTGGCCAGGTCGCAACCTTTGCCGCGCTGTTGCACATGACGGTGCATTCGCTGACCAAGTCGGCGATCTTCTTCACGGTCGGACACGCGGCGCAGAAGACCGGCACGCAGGTGATCGACGATATCCGCGGCCTGGTGGTCACCAATCCGGCGATCGGCTGGGGCCTCATGTTCGGCAGTCTCGCCATACTCGGCATGCCGCCGTTCGGTGTGTTCGCCAGCGAATTTCTGATTCTGACCACCGCGATGCGCGATTTTCCGTGGGCCACGCCGTTTCTGCTGATTGCGCTGGGCGTGGCGTTCGCCGCCATCTTCGGCAAGGTACAGGCGATGGTGTTCGGTGATACTACGGCGCAACGTCTGCCGCATTCGCCCGCCCTGCTGCCGGTGTTCGCGCACCTTGCGCTGGTGTTGATGCTCGGGTTTTATATTCCCCCTTATCTTGCCGCGTGGTACCGCCAGGCCGCGCAATTAATCGGATGACACTTGCCGCCTACAATCTGAATTTCCGGCGTCTGCCCGGGGCGGTGCCGGTATTTACCGTCGAGGTCAACGCCATTGACTGGAGCGCGAGCTGCAGACTCATGCGCGAACAGGGCGGGCGACTGGTCGCCCTGTGGGGCAGCGAACGCGCGACCGAATTCGCGGTGCATGTCGCGCTTGCCGCGGCCGAGGGGCTGATCGTGTTGACGCTGCCGGTTTCTCGCGCTGACGCGGTCTATCCCGGCATCGAGGCAATATTTCCCGCCGCCAACCGCATGCAGCGCGCACTCTACGATCTGCTGGGCCTGCGCGCGCAGGGCGCCGACGACAACCGGCCATGGTTGCGGCACGCGGCGTGGCCGGCTGACGAGTTTCCGTTGCGCGCGGCCTTTGACGGCGCGCACCAGCACCAAGCCGGCGACGACCACTATGCATTCGTCACAGTGGAGGGAGATGGCGTGCACGAAATCCCGGTCGGGCCGGTGCACGCCGGCACGATTGAACCGGGGCATTTCCGCTTCAGCATTGTCGGCGAGCGTGTACTGCGGCTTGAAGAGCGTCTGGGTTACAAACACAAGGGCATCGAAAAACGTTTTGCCGGCATGACGCTGATGGAGGGCGCGCGACTGGCCGCCCGCGTCAGCGGCGATTCAACAGTGGCGTACGGCTGGGCCTATGCGATGGCGACCGAGAGTGCCGGCGCACTGACGCCGCCGCCGCGCGCCTTGTGGCTGCGCGCGTTGCTGCTCGAACGCGAACGCATTGCCAATCATCTGGGCGACCTCGGCTTTCTTGGCAACGATGCCGGGCTGTCTTTCGGGCTGGCGCAGTTCTCCTGCCTCAAGGAGGACATGTTGCGCCTTAACGCGCAGTTGTTCGCCCACCGTTACCTGATGGATGCGGTGCTGCCGGGCGGCGTCGCGCACAATCTGACGCGCGACGGCGCCGGACTGATTCTGGCAGAGGCCGATGCGCTGGAAGATACTGTCGCCACGCTGCGCGAAATCTACGACGAACACTCGGGCTTGCAGGATCGCTTTCTCGCCTGCGGCCGCGTTACGCCGGCGCTCGCGGCGCAACTCGGCTTGTGCGGACTGGCCGGGCGCGCCAGCGCGCAGGCGCTCGATCTGCGCGAGCAGTTCGCGGTCGAGCCCTACGACCGGCTGGATGTGCGCATGGCGACCCAGCGCAACGGCGACGTCGCCGCGCGCGTGGCGGTGCGCTTCGACGAAATTTTCGAGTCGCTGCGCCTTACGCGCGAAATCATCGAACACATGCCGGCCGGTGAAGTGTGCGTTGAACTGCCGCCGGTAGCTGGAGCGAAATCCGGCATCGGCTGGATCGAGGGCTGGCGCGGCGAAGTGCTGATTGCACTCGAGACCGCCGCGGACGGGCGCATTGCGCGCTGTCACGCGCACGATCCGTCGTGGCTCAACTGGCCGCTGCTGGAACACGCGGTGATCGACAACATCGTGCCGGATTTTCCGTTGATCAACAAATCCTTCAACTTGAGTTACAGCGGACAGGACCTCTAGACACCGCCATGTACTGGTTGCTCAAACAGATCGTTGCCACCGGCATCAAGACCGAGGCGCCGCCGCAGGCCGATGATGCGCTGCGCGTGACGCGCGCGCGGCTGGCCGACGACGTGCTGCGTTATTTCAGCGGTGCGCTGACGATTCGCCACGTCGACGCCGGTTCGTGCAACGGCTGTGAACTCGAGATCAACGCGCTCAATAATCCGTATTACAACCTCGAAGGGCTGGGCATCAAATTTGTCGCCAGCCCGCGCCACGCCGACCTGCTGCTGGTGACGGGGCCGGTCTCACGCCATATGGCAGTGGCGTTGAAACGCACCTACGAGGCGACACCCGAACCGCGGCTGGTGGTGGCGACCGGCGATTGCGGTTGCAGCGGCGGGATTTTCGGCGAAAGTTACGCCAGCCTCGGCCGCGTCTCGAATGTGATCCCGGTAGATGTCGCGGTGCCGGGCTGTCCGCCGACGCCGCTGGCGATCATGCAGGGCATTTTGACGGCGATCAGCGTCAAGAAATCCTGATCCGCGAAGGCTGGTCAGGCCGCTGCGTAAGCAGACGCCGAATAATGGCACCCCGGCAGTCGAACTTGCCAGTTCATGGTGCAGCATATTTTTTGATGCACCAGCACGGGTCCATGCGTCGCAATCATTCCACCCCATCGCAATATAACCGATTGATTTAGTGCGGTTGCTGCAGCGCATTGCGCTGGCATTTGAATTGCTTATATGAAAACAGGATGGGTGCGTCGGTAATGCCAACGACGGTTTGCTTTCCTTTTTTTGAACGTGGTGACCATTACCCGTGGAGACATCATGAAAGCACACAAGTACGACCAGCACCATGCAGGGGGGCGGGGTATGCCAAACCCGCATTGTCCGAAATGCGGCAGTCGAGAAATCGTGCCGCGTACCGTCAACGATGTCCTCAGGGCGGCTGACCCGCGCGGCAAGGTCTTTGAGGTCGGATTGCAGTTGCAGGTATGGAGATGCAGCACCTGCAAACTTTGCTGGCAGGGCCAGGAAGCAATGGCCGCCAAGGAAGCTGCCTACCAGATTGCGCTCGTCAGTCGCTCACCGAGCCGGATCACCGCGTAATATGCCCGCGGCGAAATCACCGGCAAAACGCAAGGCTGCTGCGCCATCAGGCAAGCCTGTCGTGCGCGCCAAGCCCGTTGCAGCGGCGCCGTCAAAGCCGGTCGGCAAGCTCCTAGCTGCACCGTCCGGCGAACAGAGGCTGGCGCTGATCGCCGAGTCTGCCTATTTGCGCGCCGAGCGGCGCGGATTCACCGGCGGGTCAGAACTCGAAGACTGGTTGCAGGCGGAAGCCGAGGTCGATGGCTTTATCGCCATTCAAACCACGGCACGCAAACTGAAACGCCGGAGCGGAAACCCGATGCCGGGCCGCTGAGGCGTCGTGCCCTGACCGTGGCGGAGTCGAGCCCGCTGCGTCAACGGCATTGCTTGCACCGCTCAGTTATTTGACCTTCATGCCGGGTTGCGCGCCGCTGTCCGGCGACAGGATGAAGAGTCCGGGCGTATCGCCCGAGGCGGCCAGCACCATGCCCTCGGACATGCCGAACTTCATTTTGCGCGGCGCGAGATTGGCGACCATCACGGTCATGCGGCCGACGAGTGTTGCGGGATCGTAGGCCGACTTGATGCCGGCGAAAACCTGTTTCGTGCCGAGTCCGCCAACGTCGAGCGTGAGTTTGAGCAGCTTGTCGGCGCCTTCGACGTGTTCGGCCATCGTTATTTTGGCGACCCGCAAATCAATCTTCGAAAAATCATCAATCGATATTTGCGGGGCGCCACCATTCTCACCCTCTCCCTTGATGGGAGAGGGCTGGGGTGAGGGTGAAACACCGGACTTCGCGGGCGTCGCCGGATGCGGTGTGGAGGTCGTCACTTTGGCGGGTTCCTTTTCGATTTCAAGCAGCGCATCGAATTGTTTGTCTTCGACGCGTGTCATTAGGTGAGAGTAGGCATTGATCGTATGGCCACGTGGAAAAAAATTATGTTGGCCCCAATTCATTTGTTCATCGGAAAGGTTCAAAAATGCTTGAACCTTCTTGGTGGTATTCGGCAGAATCGGGCTAAGTAGAACAGTTACGTACCAAAACATGGCGAGTGCTGACGAGCAGACCTGCTGCAATTTCCAATCATCAACAGAGACTTTTGCTAATTCCCACGGTTTTTGTTCGTCAATGTACAGATTAATTTCATCCAACAATCGACCAATTTCCCGGATTGCCTTGCCAAATTCACGATCGGCGAAATGTCTGCCGATTGGAGACCAGCACTGATCATCCGATTGAAGTTTTTGGATTAGGCTCATTGCAGGTAAGTGTGCTTCGGACAACACACCTGAAAAGCGTTTATTGATAAACCCTGCAGTGCGACTCGCGATATTGACGTATTTCCCAATCAAATCGCTATTCACCCGCGCCATGAAATCATCCGGATTGAAATCGATGTCTTCAACGCTCGCGTTGAGCTTGGCCGCTATGTAATAGCGCAGCCACTCCGGATTCATGCCGACGTCGAGGTAGCGCAGCGGGCTTAAGCCGGTGCCGCGCGATTTCGACATTTTTTCACCAGATGCGGTATTGATGAAGCCGTGCACGTTGACGCTATCGGGCACTTTGTAGCCAGCGAACTTGAGCATGGCGGGCCAGAACAGCGTGTGGAAGTAAATGATGTCCTTGCCGATGAAGTGAATCTGCTCGGTCGTCGGGTCGGCGAGAAAGGCGTCGAAGTCCATGCCTTTTTTCGCGCAGTAGTTCTTGAAGCTCGCCAGATACCCGACCGGCGCGTCGAGCCAGACGTAGAAGTACTTGCCGGGTGCGTCGGGGATCGGAATGCCGAAGTAGGGCGCGTCGCGCGAGATGTCCCAGTCGCCGAGCGCCTTGTCGCCTTCGCCGGTCAGCCATTCGCGCGCTTTGTTTGCGACCTGGGGTTGCAAATGGCCGGCTTCATCGAGCCACTTTTTGAGGAACTCGATGCAGCGCGCATCGGACAGTTTGAAGAAATAATGCTCCGACGACTTCATCACCGGCTTGGCGCCGGACAGCGTCGAGTAGGGGTTTTTCAGGTCGGTCGGCGCGTAGACAGCGCCGCAGACTTCGCAGGCGTCGCCGTACTGGTCCTTGGCACCGCATTTCGGGCATTCGCCCTTAATGTAGCGGTCGGCGAGGAACATCTGCTTCACCGGATCGTAGAACTGCTCGATCGACTTGGTGTAGATCAGTCCGGCGGCCTTGAGCTTGGTGTAAATGTCCTGCGATAGCTCGGTGTTTTCGGGCGAATGGGTCGAATGCCAGTTGTCGAACTCAATGTGGAAGCCATCGAGGTATTTCTTGCGCTCGGCGGCAATGCGGCCCACCAAATGCTCCGGGGTGATGCCCTCGGCCTCGGCCTTGAGCATGATGGGCGCGCCGTGGGCGTCGTCGGCGCAGACGAAATGCACCTCGTGGCCCTGCATGCGCTGGAAACGCACCCAGATATCGGCCTGGATGTACTCCATGATGTGGCCGATGTGGAACGACCCGTTGGCATACGGCAACGCCGTCGTCGCAAATATCCTGCGTTTAGTCATGCGCAGGCTCCCGTTGCCTGTCGAGGCGAGGTGACAGGGTCTGCCGTTCGTGCGTCCTGAAGGGCCGTGGTGGCGAAGATTTTATGTGTCATCTTGGTGGCTTGCTGATTAAGCGCCGAATTGTAACAAACCCCTAGAGAAATTAAGCCTTTCCTATGGGCTTTGCCGTGGTAATTGTTTAGAATTCCGCCCTCACCGCAGCGAACCGGGACACCCCATGGCAATCACCGAACAGCAGGTCAAAGACGCACTCAGCAGCTTGCTCGACCCGAATACGGGCAAGGACTACATCACCGGCAAGGAAGCGCGCAACATCAAAGTCGACGGCGACAACGTCGCGCTCGACATTCTGCTTGGCTATCCCGCGAAAACGCAGATCGAGCCGATCCGCGCCGCGGTCGAGGCCAAACTCAAGGCGCTGCCGGGTATCGGCAAGGTTGCCGTCAACGTGGCGATGAAGATCGTTTCGCATGCGGTGCAACGCGGCGTGAAGCTGGTGCCGGGCGTGAAGAACATCATCGCCGTGGCCTCGGGCAAGGGCGGCGTGGGTAAATCGACCACCGCCGTCAATCTCGCACTGGCGCTGGCCGCCGAGGGCGCTTCGGTTGGCATACTGGATGCGGACATCTACGGCCCGTCGCAGCCGACCATGCTGGGCATCAAGGGCAAACCCGAATCGAAAGACGGCAAACGCATCGAACCGATGGTTGGTCACGGCATCCAGGCGATGTCGATCGGCTTCATGATCGATGTCGAAACGCCGATGGTGTGGCGCGGCCCGATGGTGACGCAGGCGCTGGAACAGCTGCTGAACGAAACCAACTGGCGCGACATCGATTATCTGGTGGTCGATCTGCCGCCGGGCACAGGCGACATCCAATTGACACTGGCGCAGCGCGTGCCGGTGACGGGCGCGGTGATCGTCACCACGCCGCAGGACATCGCGCTGATGGATGCGCGCAAGGGCCTCAAGATGTTCGAGAAGGTCAACATTCCGATTCTCGGCGTGGTTGAAAACATGAGCCTGCACATCTGCTCGAAGTGCGGCCACGAAGAAGACATCTTCGGTTCCGGCGGCGGCGACCGCATGGCGAAGGACTACGGCATTGATCTGCTCGGTTCGCTGCCGCTCGACATCAAGATCCGCGAGCAGGCCGATTCCGGCCAGCCGACGGTGGTGGCCGACCCGAACGGGCGCGCCGCCGAGATCTACCGCCAGATCGCGCGCCGCGTCGCGGTGAAGATCGCCGAGCAGCAGCAGGACCACTCGGCGGTGTTTCCGAAGATCGTGGTGCAGAACACCTAGTTATCATCCAGCGGCCGGCCGGTCTGCGCAAAGAAGGAACTGACGATGAAATTCAAGTTTCCAGTCATCATCATCGATGAAGACTACCGGTCGGAGAATGCCAGCGGTCTGGGCATCCGCGCGCTGGCCAAGGCGATCGAGGACGAGGGCATCGAGGTCATCGGCGTCACCAGCTACGGCGACCTCTCGCAGTTCGCGCAGCAGCAGTCGCGCGCCTCGGCCTTCATCCTGTCGATCGACGACGAGGAATTTACACCGGGCCCGGAACTTGATCCGGCGGTATTGAATCTGCGCAAATTCATCGAGGAAATCCGCTTTCGCAACACCGACATCCCGATTTACCTTTACGGCGAAACGAAGACGTCGCGGCATATTCCGAACGACATTCTGCGCGAACTGCACGGCTTCATTCACATGTTCGAGGATACGCCGGAGTTTGTGGCGCGCCATATCATCCGCGAAACGCGTTCCTATCTCGACGGGCTGGCGCCGCCGTTTTTCCGCGCGCTGACCAACTATGCGCAGGACGGCTCCTACTCGTGGCACTGTCCGGGGCACTCGGGCGGCGTTGCCTTCCTGAAAAGCCCGGTCGGCCAGATGTTCCACCAGTTCTTCGGCGAGAACATGCTGCGCGCCGACGTCTGCAATGCGGTGGATGAACTCGGCCAGTTGCTCGACCACTCGGGGCCGGTGGCGGCCTCCGAGCGCAATGCGGCGCGCATTTTCAACTGCGATCATCTGTTCTTCGTTACCAACGGCACCTCGACCTCGAACAAGATGGTGTGGAATTCGACGGTGGCGCCGGGCGATGTGGTGCTGGTTGATCGCAACTGTCACAAGTCGATCCTGCATGCGATCACCATGACCGGTGCGATCCCGGTGTTCCTGATGCCGACACGCAACCACTTCGGCATTATCGGGCCGATCCCGCTCGAGGAATTCAAGTGGGAGAACATCCAAAAGAAAATTGCCGCCAACCCGTTCGCGCGCGAATCCAAATCCAAGCCGCGCGTGCTCACCGTGACGCAGAGCACCTACGACGGTGTCGTCTACAACGTCGACACGATCAAGGAGATGCTCGACGGCAAGGTCGATACGCTGCACTTCGACGAGGCCTGGCTGCCGCACGCGACCTTCCACGACTTCTACCGCGGCATGCATGCCATCGGCACCGACCGCGCGCGCTGCAAGGAGTCGATGATTTTCGCCACGCAGTCGACGCACAAAATGCTGGCCGGCCTGTCACAGGCCTCGCAAATCCTCGTGCAGGACAGCGAGATGCGCAAACTCGACCGTCACAGTTTCAACGAGGCTTACCTGATGCACACCTCGACCTCGCCGCAATACTCGATCATCGCTTCCTGCGACGTCGCCGCAGCGATGATGGAGCCGCCGGGCGGCAATGCGCTGGTCGAAGAGTCGATCCTTGAAGCACTCGATTTCCGCCGCGCCATGCGCAAGATTGACGACGAGTTCGGCAAATCGTGGTGGTTCAAAGTCTGGGGGCCCGAGAATCTGGCCGAGGAGGGCATCGGCGACCGCGAAGACTGGGTCCTCAAATCGAACGACCGCTGGCATGGTTTCGGCGATCTCGCACCCGGCTTCAACATGCTCGATCCGATCAAGGCCACCGTGATCACGCCGGGTCTTGATGTCTCGGGCGCTTTCTCCAATCCCGGCATGCCGGCTGCGGTGGTGACCAAGTACCTCGCCGAGCACGGCATCATCGTCGAGAAGACCGGGCTTTATTCGTTCTTCATCATGTTCACCATCGGCATCACCAAGGGCCGCTGGAATTCTCTGGTGACCGAGTTGCAGCAGTTCAAGGACGATTACGACAACAACCGTCCGCTTTGGCGCATCCTGCCGGAGTTCGTCAGCAAGTATCCGCAGTACGAAAAGGTCGGCCTGCGCGATCTGTGCACGCAGATTCACGGCGTTTACAAAGCCAACGATATTGCGCGCCTGACGACCGAGATGTACCTCTCGAACATGGAACCGGCGATGCGGCCGGCCGATGCCTGGGCCAAACTCGCGCACCGCGAGATCGAACGCGTCGAAATCGATCAACTGGAAGGGCGCATCACCAGCGTGCTGCTGACACCATATCCGCCGGGCATTCCCTTGCTGATTCCGGGCGAACGCTTCAACGCGATCATCGTGCGTTACCTGAAATTCGCGAAGTCGTTCAACCAGAAATTCCCGGGCTTTGACACGGACATCCACGGCCTCGTCGCCGACGAGACCAGCCGCCGTTCGCGTTACTACGTTGACTGCGTGGCGCAGTAGGCAGTGACTGCGCCGGCGCGCTAATGAACGAGGCCGCCGCAGCCGAGCGAACGCTGCTGCCGGCCTGGCAATACCAGAGTTCATTGCCGGGCGCGGCCTGGCCTGCGATCGGCAACGCCGCCTGCAATCGGGCGCTCGCCATGCAGTTTCAGTTCGCGCAAAGTGAATGGCTGACGGGCGCGCGCATTCTGGAATTGCAGCTGCGCCAGCTTGGCGCGCTCGCCGCGCATGCCTGGGCGACGGTGCCTTTTTATCGCCAACGCTGGGGCACAACATTCGATAGTGCGTCTGCGCTTACGCCGGAACGCATCGCCGGTTTGCCGCTGCTCACGCGCCGCGACGTGCAGGAAAATTTCGAGGCGTTGAAAAGTAACGCCGTGCCGCCGGCGCACGGTGCGATCGGTGAAGCGCGTACCTCGGGCTCCACCGGGACACCGGTGCGCGTGCTGAAAACGGAATTGTGCGCATTGTTCTGGAGCGCCTTCACGCTGCGCGACCACTTCTGGCATCAACGCGATTTCAGTGGCAAGCTGGCCGGCATCCGGCATGGCGTGACGATCGGCGATTTCGCAGCCTGGGGGCAGGCAACGGACGGCATCGTCAGCACGGGGCCGGCGGTGGTGCGCGGCGTCGATGCCGACGCACAGACGCAACTGGCCTGGCTGGTGCAGGAACGGCCGGATTATCTGATCACGCATCCATCCATGGCAGCGGAACTGGCGCGCCTCTCGCTCGCCCGCGGCGTGCGCCTAGAGCGCCTGCGCGAGGTCAGAACATACGGCGAGTTGCTGGCGCCGGAGACGCGCGAACTGTGCCGCGAGGCGTGGGGCGTGCCGGTGACCGACACCTATTCTTCGAACGAAGTGGGTTATGTGGCGTTGCAGTGTCCGTGGCACGATCACTACCACGTGCAGGCGGAAGGCGTTTATCTGGAAGTGCTGAATGACGATGGCAGCGCCTGCGGTGTCGGTGAAACCGGCCGCATCGTCGTCACCCCGCTGCACAATTTTGCGATGCCGCTGATCCGTTACGACGTCGGTGACTACGCCGAGGTTGGTGCGCCCTGTGATTGCGGACGCGGTCTGCCGGTGCTCAAGCGTATCATCGGGCGCGTGCGCAACATGCTGGTGACCGCCGACGGCCGGCGTTACTGGCCGGTGCTTGGCGCGCGTGCGCTGGTCGAATCCGCGCCGATCCGGCAATATCAACTGGTGCAGAAATCGTTTGACCGCATCGAGGCACGGCTGGTGGTGGCCTCAGCGTTGACTGCCGCCCAGCAGGACAGCGTGCACAAGCACATCCTGTCCAGACTGCCGCCGGGCCTGCAACTCGAGTTGGTCTACTGCGAAAATATTCCGCGCAGCGCCGGCGGAAAATTCGAGGATTTCATCTCCGAGGTCGCGACGGCCGCGGCGTGACGCCAAGTCGCGTTATTTTCGACTGGCGGTAATGCCGGCGTATTCCGCGCCGGAGCGGATGGAGGGGCCGCTGGCGACAGGCGCAGTGCCGCCATCCGTGTGTGACAGTTCGAGATTGTCGATATTGAATCCAGCGCGCTCGAAGAGTTCACGCAATTCCCGATCCGACTGCAGCGGGTAGGTGACGTGCCGCTCGGCGTAGAGGCGTGCAGCCTGTTCCAGAATTTCCGGGGCGATCCCAAGCACGGCTTGCAGCGGTGCGGCTGCACGGCGGACGGCGAGGGCGAACCCATCGGCCTGCGCCGCGCTGAAGCCGACCGCGGCGCTGCCGCCGTTGCGGCGCAACCGGTTATAGGTGACGGCCAGTCCGCCCGGGCGCAGCAGGTCGTGCCAGCGCGCGACGAGGGCGGCGCGGCGATCCAGCGGGAAACGACCGATGAATGCATCGGTGCAGATTGCGTCGAACGGGTTCCGGCTCTCGAAGTCCATGATATCGGAGCGCACCGTTTCAATCGTGCACCTCACGCGTTCCGCATACCAGCGGTTGAGCGCCAGCGGCGTTTCGCACATATCGACCACCGTGATTTTCGGCTCCACGCTGCGCGCACGGAAGATGTCGAGCACGAATTCGAGCGTGGCGTAGTCGGCCGCGCCGGAGAGCAGCACGCTCGGCGCGTTGCCGGTGACGCCTTCAAGCGCGCGCCTGAAGTAATCGCTGCGGTATTCGATCGATCCCACCACGCCGAGAATTCTGAGGATCTGCCAGAGACCATGCGTCCACGCGCAATTTTCACCCGTGGCGGGGTCGCGGCGGCAAAGTTGCGGCGCGAGTTTCCACGCCAGCGGCGCGCTCAGTTGCAGAAATTCCCTGGAATCAGTCATGGTTGTCGTTGGCGGCGGACGTCGAATCCGCACGCCGATGTTAGTATGTACCGGGTAAATCTCCAATGACTGACCTATTCAATCGTTTGCGCTCTGCCGTTCCCGGCATGCTCTGGCCAATGACGCCGGATCATGCGGCTGCGAGCGCGCTGGCACTGCAGCATCAGCTCGATCAATCCCAATGGTGGTCCGTCGCGCAATTGCAGCAGCAGCAAATGCGCCAGTTTCAAAGCGTGCTGCGGCATGCGCTGGAGACCGTGCCCTGCTGGCGCGAGCGGCTGGGAAATGCGCTGCAGAATTCGGTCGATCATTTCGACTGGGAGCGTTTCCGCGCACTGCCGCTGCTGACGCGCGCCGATGTGCAGCAACTGGGCAACCATTTGCTCAGCCGGCGGATTCCGCCGGAGCACGGTGGGCTGGTCAACTCCGAGACCTCGGGTTCGACCGGCCGTCCGATCAAGCGTTACGGTACCGGTCTGACCGAATTCTTCTGGCGCGCATTTACGCTGCGCGAACACCTCTGGCAGGCGCGCGATTTTTCCGGCAGGCTGGCGGCCATCCGTCTCAAGGTCGAGCGCGGCGAAACCAGGGGCTGGGGGCCGGCCACTGACCTTGTGTTCGACACCGGACCGTGCGCGCTGCTCAATCTGCGTACCGATCTCGACGAGCAACTTGACTGGCTACAGGCGCAAGCGCCGCAGTACCTGATCACCAATGCGTCGAATCTTTTGTGGCTAGCGCAGCGCAGCCGCGAGCGCGGCATATGCCTGCCCGGTCTGTTGCAGGCGCGTAGTTTCGGCGGCGCACTGCCCGACGGCACGCGTGCCGCGGTGCGCGCGGCCTGGGGTGTTGGTCTTGCCGACGTCTACACGGCGGAGGAGGCCGGCTACATTGCGCTGCAGTGCCCGCATCACGAGCACTATCACGTGCAGTCCGAAGGCCTGATCGTCGAACTGCTCGATGATGACGGCAAGCCGTGCGCACCGGGGAAGATCGGCCGCGTGGTCGTGACCACGCTGCACAATTTTGCGATGCCCTTGATCCGCTACGAACTGGGCGATTACGCCGAGGCTGGCGAGGCCTGCGCCTGCGGCCGCGGGCTACCCGTGATCGCGCGCATCCTGGGCCGCGAACGGAATATTCTCAGGTTGCCCGATGGCCGGCGGCACTGGCCGAGTTTTCCGACCGATCAATGGTCGCATGCGGTGCCGGTGATCCGGCAATTGCAGATCGTGCAGAAAACCCGCGCCGATATGCTGCTGCGCATCGTCGCACCGCGCGAATTGAGTGAAGACGAGGCGCGTACTTTGATTGGTTCACTGCAGGGTTGTCTGGGGCATCAGTTCCGCATGAAGATCGAGCGCGTCGATGAGATTGCGCGCAGCGGCAATTTCAAATTCGAGGATTTTGTTTCGGAATGTACGGACTGAGCGTGGATCGACCGCCGGGCCAAACCGCTACCGCCACATCTTCTTGGCGGCTTTCATCCATTCCTTGGCCTTGGTATCCGCTTCCTTAACCTCGTCAGGACTCATGTCGGCGGCGACGCGTTTTAGCTGGCCCGGCGCCTCGTCGTCGCCCTGTTCGGCGGCAACAGCCAGCCAGTAGTAGGCGCGTTTCAGGTCTTTTTCGACACCTCTGCCTTCCCAGTACATGAGTCCGAGATTGGATTGCGCCTGCAGGTGGCCGCGCATCGCGGCTTGTTGGTACCACTTGGCGGCTTCGCCGGAATTCTGACCGATACTTTTGCCTTCGAGGTAGAGCGTGCCGAGATTGAATTGCGCGCCAGGGTCGTTCTGGATGGCAGCCAGCTTCCACCATTTGAGCGCGAGATCAATATTTTTCTCGACGCCGTAACCGCGCGCGTACATCAGGCCGAGACTGGTCTGCGCGCGCACATCGCCTTGTTTAGCGAGTTTTTCGTACCACTGCATGGCCTGTTTGAAGTCCTGATCGACACCCTTGCCGAGGTAAAAGGCTTCGGCGAGCTGGCGCGTGGCCGTTTTGTCGCCGGCCTCGGCGCGGATTTTCAAATCGTTGAGCGGGATATTGGCCGGCGCCGGCGCTTCGCCGGCCCAGCCGGTGCCGATCGCTGCCGCCAACGCAGCGGCTGCGATCTGAGCACAGAGATTACGCATCGGGTTGGCGCGCATCGGACTGGCGTAAATCCCTTTCGTAGACCGTCTGCTCGTAAGCATAAGGGTTTTTCCCGTCGGCGGTGTAGGACTGTGCCGAACGTTTGTGCCAAACACCAAGGTCGAATGCCGGCATGAAGGCATCGCCGGCGACGTCGGCCTCGACCACCGTTAAATAGAGGCGGTCGGCATGTGGCATCGCCGCGGCATAGAGCTGGGCGCCGCCGATAATGAAAATTTCGTCATCGTCCTTGCAGGTGTCGAGCGCAGTTTCTATCGACGAGGCGATGACAGCACCCTCGACGCGGTACGCGGGCTGGCGCGTGACGATCACGCTGGTGCGGCCCGGCAGCAGGCGGCCGATCGACTCCCAGGTGTTGCGCCCCATCACGATGTGGTGGCCCATGGTGATCGTCTTGAACAGCTTGAGTTCGGCCGGCAGGTGCCACGGGATTTTGTTGTCTGCGCCAATCACGCGGTTGCGTGCCATCGCGACGATGATGGAGACGTGGCGCGCGGCATCGCTCATGGTGGTTTCAGACCGCAACCGGCGCTTTGATCGCGGGATGCGGGTCGTAGCCTTCGAGTGTGAAGTCTTCGTATTTGAAATCGAAGAGGTTCGTGACCGCAGAATTGAGACGTATGACCGGCAGCGCACGTGGCGTGCGCGACAGCTGCTCGCGCGTCTGCTCGAGATGGTTTAAATACAGATGCGTGTCGCCGAAGGTGTGCACGAAGTCGCCTGGTTTGAGGCCACAGACCTGCGCAATCATCATGGTCAGCAAGGCGTACGAGGCGATATTGAACGGCACGCCGAGGAAAAAATCGGCGCTGCGCTGATACAGCTGGCAGGACAGCCTGCCGTCAGCGACGTAGAACTGGAAGAACGCATGGCAGGGCATCAGCTTCATGCGGTCGAGGTCGCCGACATTCCACGCCGAGACGATCATGCGGCGCGAATCCGGCGTTTTGCGGATTTGTTCCAAGACCTGGCTGATCTGGTCGATGTGGCCGCCGTCGGGGCGCGGCCATGAACGCCATTGATAGCCGTAGACCGGGCCGAGGTCGCCGTTGGCGTCCGCCCATTCGTCCCAGATGGTGACGCCGTGTTCCTTCAGGTAACGCGTGTTGGTGTCGCCCTTGAGAAACCACAGCAGTTCGTGAATGATCGACTTCAGGTGGACTTTTTTCGTCGTCAGCAGCGGAAAACCGGCGGCCAGATCGAAACGCAGCTGTGCGCCGAACACGCTGAGCGTGCCGGTGCCGGTGCGGTCGCTTTTGCGGGCGCCGTGTTCAAGCACGTGTTTCATTAAATCGAGGTAGGCGTGCATATCTGGTATCGGATTTATCGTTTGGCCGGTGCTGTGAATTTTAGTCGATATTCAGGCTGCGGGATTCAATCGTAGCAGTCTGCAGGTGCAGACCGATTATAATTTGCCGAGGCTCGTTTGCTTACTGGAATACCATGCTCGCCAAACTGAATATTCACGCCGGTTCGACCAACACCGCCTTCCGCAAGCACAGCCATATTCTGATGGTGGTGCCCGACGCGCAGGCCGTCGCCGGCGATGGAGAACCGCAGCGCGCGCTGCGCGCCCTGCTCAAGCGGCGCAACCTCAAGCCGGCGGAATTGGTGAAAAAGCCGCTGAGCGCGAATCTCGGCGGTGGCACACTCGTCGCATGGACGACGCCTGACGCGAAGCATGGGCAGTTTCAGGCGTTGGCAGCGATGCGCGCCGCGCTCGATTTGCTGTTCGCGGAGAACCCCGTTGAAGTGGCCATCGTCGTGCCGCCCGGCACGACGGGCCGTCGCGCCGCCGAACTCGCGCTGTATTGCGCCTGGGTTAACGGCATCGCGCTGCCTGAACGCAAAAGCAAGGGTGCGCGCAAGCCGCTGCGCGTCATTCATTTATATGGTGCGCGTGACGCCGGCGGGTTTGACGCGATGCGCGCGCAGGCTGAGGGCAATGTGTTGTGCCGCGACCTCACTGCGCTGCCGCCGAACGAACTGACGCCGGGCGTCTATCGCCGCCGCGTGCGCGTGCTGGCGCGCGAAAATAAATGGAAACACGAGGAATTTGATTTTTCGAAATTGCGCAAAATGGGCGCTGGCGCTTTCTGCGCGGTGGCGCAGGGCAGTGCGGTGACCGATGCCGCGATCGTGCATCTGCGCTACTCAGGTGCAAAAGCAAAGCGCACGATCGCGCTGGTCGGCAAGGGCATTTGCTACGACACCGGCGGCCACAATCTGAAACCGGCGCGTTATATGTACGGCATGCACGAGGACATGAACGGTTCGGCGGTCGCTCTCGGCATTCTGCTGGCGGCAACACGTTTAAAACTTGCAGTGAATATCGACTGCTGGCTGGCGATTTCGCGCAACGACATCAGCCCGCGCGCTTATCACCAAAACGAAGTAGTGCGCGCGCTGAATGGCACGACCATTGAAATCACGCATACCGACGCCGAGGGCCGCATGGTGCTGGCTGATACGCTGACGCTGGCCTTACGTAAAAAACCCGATCTGATGGTCGACTTCGCCACGCTCACCGGCAGCATGCACGTCGCGCTTGGTAACCGCTATGCCGGCGCGTTTGCCACATCGGATCAGCTCGCTGCGCAGGCGGTGGCGGCGGGGCACAGGGCGGGCGAGCGCATCTGCATGTTTCCGCTTGACGACGATTACGACGATGCGCTCGATAGCAAGATCGCCGACGTCAAACAATGCACGCTCGACGGCGATGCCGATCATATTCTTGCGGCACGTTTTCTCAAAAAATTTACCGGCGACATCCCGTGGATGCATGTCGATCTCTCGGCCAGCAGTTGCAAGGGCGGGCTCGGTGCGGTGGCGTCTGATCTGACGGGCTTTGGCGTTGCATGGGGCGTGGCGTTGCTGGAATCGAAACGATAGAGAAATTTGTAAGCAGCACTGCACGGCTGGACCTGAGGGGGGATCGATGTCCGGGCATAGTCAGTTTGGCCTGTTGCGCGAACGGCGCTTCCTGCCGTTTTTCTGCACGCAGTTTCTCGGCGCGTTCAACGACAACGTCTACAAGAACGCGCTGGTCATCATGCTGGCGTTTCACGCGGCGAGTATCACGGCGATCAGTTCCGGCATGCTGGTCAATCTCTGCGCCGGCTTGTTCATTCTGCCGTTCTTCCTGTTTTCGGCGACCGCCGGGCAATTGGCCGACAAGTACGAGAAATCGGCGATCATTCGCTACGTCAAGCTGTTCGAAATCGCCATCATGGTGATTGGCGCGGTCGGCTTCATGCACAAGGACCTGGCGCTGCTGATTGCGGCGCTGTTTCTGATGGGTCTGCATTCGACCATCTTCGGGCCGGTCAAGTATTCGATCCTGCCGCAGCAACTGCAGGCCGATGAAATTGTCGGCGGCAACGGCATGATCGAGATGGGTACTTTTCTCGCCATTCTTGCGGGCACGATACTCGGTGGCCTGCTGGTCACGCAGGAAGACTTTGCGCTGCTGGTGTCGGCGACGGTGATCGGCATCGCCTGTCTCGGTTATCTGGCGAGTCGCGCGATCCCGGCGGCACCGCCGGCGGCGCCTGATTTGACGATCAACTGGAACCCGCTCACCGAAACCTGGGCCAATTTTAAATTCACCAAACAAAACCGCACGGTATTCCTGTCGGTGCTCGGTATTTCATGGTTCTGGTTTTACGGCGCGACACTGCTCGCGCAGTTTCCGAATTACTGCAAGGACGTGTTGGGCGGCAACGAGCATGTCGCGACACTGATGCTGACGATGTTTTCGGTGGGTGTCGGTACCGGTTCGCTGTTGTGCGAGCGGTTGTCCGGGCACAAGGTCGAAATCGGACTGGTGCCTTTCGGTTCGATCGGCCTCACCGTATTTGCGCTTGATCTTTATTTTGCGAGCCCGGCGGCGGCGAGTGGTGCGCTGGTCGGGGCGGGTGAATTTCTGGCGCGGGCGGGAAGCTGGCGCATCCTTTGCGATCTGGTGCTGATCGGCGTTTTCGGAGGCTTCTACATTGTGCCGCTCTATGCTTTGATCCAGACGCGTTCGGAGCGCAGCCACCAGTCGCGCATCATCGCCGGCAACAATATTCTCAACGCGCTGTTCATGGTGGCTTCGGCGGCGATGGCGGTGGGGCTATTGCATGCGGGGTTCTCGATCCCGCAGATCTTTCTGGTGGTGGCGATGCTGAACGCCGTGGTGGCGGTGTACATCTACACGCTGGTGCCCGAATTCCTCATGCGCTTCCTGATCTGGCTGCTGATCCACACGATCTACCGGCTGGAGAAAAGCGACCTCGAAAAAATTCCGGACGAGGGCGCCGCGGTCATCGTTTGCAATCACGTCAGCTTTGTCGATGCGCTGATCATCGCGGCGGCCTGCCGGCGGCCGATCCGCTTCGTCATGGATTACAAAATCTTCCGCGTGCCGGTTCTGAGTTTTATTTTCCGCACCGGCAAGACCATACCGATTGCGCCGAGAAAGGAAGACCCCGCGCTGCTTGAAAAGGCCTATGACGAGATCGACGCCGCTCTGCGCGACGGCGATCTGGTAGGAATTTTTCCGGAGGGGCGCATTACCGATAGCGGCGAGCTGTATCCGTTCCGTCCCGGTATTACGCGCATACTCGACCGCAGGCCGGTGCCGGTGGTGCCGCTGGCTCTGCGCGGATTGTGGGGCGGGTTTTTCAGCCGCGTCGCCGGGCGCGCCATGTCGCAGTTGTCGCTGCTGCGACCGCTGCGTAAAGTGGCGCTGGTGGCGGGCGATGCGGTGGCGCCGGAGAAGGCGACACCCGAAGCATTGCAACAGATCGTGCAGAACCTGCGCGGCGACTGGCGTTAAGGGGGCTTTTGCATGTGGTTTCTCGGTTTGCTGGCGGGCATGGTGGTGGGCGGACTGATCGGTCACGGCGCCGGCGCGTTTGCAGGTGCCATACTCGGTGCGATTGCGGGCGCCGCCTATCGCGCTGCGCATCCTGCGCAATCAGGTGACGGGCGTGCTCACACGCAGCGCCTTGCCGAACTTGAGCGCAAGATCGATCACATCTACAAATCGCTTGAAGATATTCACTGGCGGCTGCGTCATCTCGAACAGCCGGGCGCGGCGGCCGAACCACGGCCGCTTGACGACACGGCACCGGCCGTCGAGGTAACGCCGGCGGCGTCCATCGCCGCGTCGCACGAGGCGTCTGTGCGGTTCAGCGAGGCGGAGGCCGTCAGCAAACCAGTCGAGATCGTCGATGCCGGCGCGGCGTTCGACATTGCCGCAACTCCGACAGCGGTCGGGAGCGTCGGCATGGAAAAATCCGCAGCGCAGATTCAGGAAATCGCCGACGAAGCGGTGCCTACGCCGGCTGCTGAAGCGGGACCGGCGGAAGAATTGACGCCGTCGGCGCCGTCGTTGTGGCAGCGCCTGTTCGCCGGCAACATCGTCGCCAAGGTCGGCGCCGTGATTTTATTTTTCGGCGTCGGCTTTTTGCTCAAGTACGCATACGACCATGCCGTGCTGCCGGTGCCGGTGCGTCTGGCCGGCGTCGCGTTGGCCGGCATTGCCATGCTGGTGGCCGGCTGGAAGCTTTCATCGCGCCGCCGTCTCTACGGCCTGATATTGCAGGGTGTCGGGATCGGCGTGTTGTATCTCGACGTGTTTTTTGCGCTGCGCGTGTTTGCGCTGATCCATCCGACTTTCGGTTTTGCGCTGTTCATGCTGCTCGGTATTGCGGCAACGCTGCTTGCCGTGCGCCAGGATGCCAAGGTGCTGGCGGTGGTGGGACTTACCGGCGCGTTTCTTGCGCCGATACTCGCCAGTACCGGTGCGGGCCAGCACGTCGTGTTGTTCTCGTATTACACGCTGCTCAACGCTTTCATTCTGGCCATCAGCTGGTTCAAGGCGTGGCGCGATCTCAATCTGACCGGCTTTGTCTTCACTTTTATCGTCGGCGTGTTCTGGGGACAGACAAATTACCGCCCCGAGCTGTTCGCGACCGTCGAGCCTTTCGTGCTGGTGTTCTTCGCCATGTATCTGGTGATTCCAATCCTGTTCGCGCAGCGCCAGCCGCCGCAGTTGAAAGGGCTGGTCGATGGCACATTGGTGTTCGGCACACCATTGTCGGTTGCCTTCATGCAGGCGGGGCTGGTGCGTGACATGCCCTATGGCTTGGCATGGAGCGCCGGCCTCGGCGCCGCGCTCTACGCATTGCTCGCCGTGATGGTGCTGCGGCGCGAAGGCCTGCGTTTGCTTGGCGAGGCCTATGTTGCGCTGGCAGTGGTGCTGGCGACGATGGCGGTGTTTTTTGCACTCGATGCCTATCCGACCTTCGCCTTGTGGACACTCGAAGGTGCGGCCATCGTCTGGATCGGCTTGCGCCAGCAACGTTTGCTGGCGCGCCTATTCGGCATTTTTCTGCAGTTTGCCGGTGCCTGGCTGTTCCTGCTGCATTACGCTGAATACGACCGCAGCCAGCCGTGGCTGAATGACTTCATCCTCGGCTGCGCACTGATTGCTACGGCCGGCGCGTTGACCGCCTGGTTGATGCACAAATACCGCGAGGTGCTGATCGAAGGCGGCGATGATGCGGCGACGGTGATATTGGTGTGGGCGTTCGGCTGGTGGTTTGCCGGCGGCCTGCACGCGCTGCACGACGCCCTGCCGCACGGCGACTTTCATTCCGCAGCGCTGATTTTTGCCGGTGCGACTTTTGCGCTGGCCGAAACCGTCGGCGGCTGGCTTGAGTGGGCGGGGTTGCGTTTGATCACACGCGCGCACCTGATTGTCATTGCGCTCGGCATATTCGGCATCGGCAGTCAGCATCCGCTGGCGGGCCTTGGCGCGGTGGCTTGGCCGTTGAATTTCGCGGTGTTTTTCTGGTGCCTGCACTGGCAGGCGCGCGACGGTCTGGCCAGCCTCTACGGCGCGCGTTATCGCGGTGGCTGGCTGATGCTGGCGTTATTGGCGACCTGGGAGGCCTTGTGGTTGTTCGATCACCGCCATTTCGAATGGAGCGCAATGATGGGCGCGCTGGGCATCGCCGCCAGTGCGCTGCGTTTTGAATTGCGCGAACGCGGCAATCTTGCCGCGTCGTCGATCAGCCACTGGGCGCTGTTGTGGGGGGTGGGTTTCTGGCTGGCGTCGGGGCTTGCGTATATCGACTGGCACCATGATCCCGATCTGCACATTGCGTACGGACTTGGCTTTGTTACAGGTTCCTGCCTGCTGTTTGAAATTGTCGGTGGCTGGATCGCATGGCCCGCGCTGCGGCACGCGCAGTTGCTGCTGCCGCCGGCGCTGGCGCTGGCGCTGGTCATGCAGATCAACCGGCATCTGCATCCGGCGGCGGACCTCGCGTGGATGGCGTGGGCCGGCGGCATCGCGGCGCTGTTTTATATTCTGCGGCGCCAGCAGAGGGCCGGCATCAGCGTTGCCGCGGGCCTGCAATATGTGCTGGCGGTGTGGCTGGCGACGGGGCTCGTCGCATGGGAACTGGCGTGGCAGTGTTCGTATCAATTGCCGGGCACGAGCTGGGCGTTTGCGATGTGGGGCGCGGTGCCGGCCGCGGCCTTGTTGCTGCTGACGCGGTGCGGTGCGGCGTTTGCGCCGTGGCGCGAAGAATTTGTGGCGTTTCGCAACCGTTGTCTCGGCCCGATTGCCGCCTATGTGCTTCTGTGGTCGCTGCTGTCGAGTGCTAATTCTTCTGTCGGCGCGCCATGGCCTTATCTGCCGTTGTTTAACCCGGTGGATCTGGCGCAGATCGTGGTGATGCTCGCCTTGAATTTCTGGCTGCACGCGGCGGACACACCGGATGAATCGACGTTGAAGGCGCAGAACGTGCTTTTCGCCGCGCTCGGTTTTATCTGGCTTAACTGTATCCTGTTGCGCAGCATCCATCACTGGTTCGGCGTGCCCTACGAACCCGACGACCTGTTCAATTCGATCGTCGTGCAATCGGCGTTGTCGATTGTGTGGACGCTGACGGCGTTGGTGGTGATGGTACTGGCGACGCGCCGCTTGCAACGCCCGTTATGGCTGGCCGGCGCAGCTTTGCTGGCGGTGGTGGTCGGCAAACTCTTTTTGCTCGATCTCGCCAATTCCGGCACGGTCGAACGCATCGTTTCCTTCCTCGGCGTCGGCGTGTTGTTGCTGATCATCGGTTATGCGGCGCCGGTGCCGCCGGGCGACTCTGAAACGCAATCGGGCTGATGTTCTGCGCTGCAGCCGGCGGGGCTGTGAGGGCGCTATGCTAAACTCGTGCATCGAATTGGCGGGTTAAGACAGGCTCATCATGTCCGGCAATACCATCGGAAAACTGTTTTGCGTTACCTCGTTTGGCGAGAGCCACGGGCCGGCGATCGGCTGCGTGGTTGACGGCTGTCCGCCGGGGCTGGAAATCAGCGAGGCCAATATTCAGGGTGATCTCGACCGTCGCAAACCCGGCACCTCGCGTCATGTCACGCAGCGCCATGAAGAAGACAAGGTGGAAATTCTCTCCGGCGTGTTCGAAGGCAAAACCACCGGGACGCCGATCGCACTGTTGATCCGCAACACGGACCAGCGCAGCAAGGATTATTCGAAGATCAAGGACAGCTTCCGTCCGGGCCACGCCGACTACACCTATGCGCAGAAATATGGCATTCGTGATTACCGTGGCGGCGGACGTTCGTCGGCGCGCGAGACAGCGGTACGCGTGGCGGCCGCTGCGATTGCGAAGAAATGGCTGAAACAAAAATACGGCATCGTCGTGCGCGGCTATATGTCGCAATTGGGCCCGATCGCGGTGCCGTTCAAGTCGTGGGACGGTGTAAACAGCAATCCGTTCTTCGTTGCCGATGATGCCTATGTCGAGCAGCTAGAGGAATTCATGGACAAGCTGCGCAAGTCCGGCGATTCGGCCGGCGCGCGCATCACCACCATTGCGACCGGTGTGCCGGTCGGCTGGGGCGAGCCGGTCTACGATCGTCTCGACGCCGATATCGCCTACAACATGATGAACATCAATGCGGTGAAGGGCGTCGAGATTGGCGCCGGCTTCGCCGCGGTGTCGCAACACGGCACCGAGCATTCGGACGAGATGTCGCCGCAGGGTTTTCTCTCGAACAACGCCGGCGGTGTGCTGGGCGGCATTTCGAGCGGGCAGGATGTGGTCGTGCATGTCGCGGTGAAGCCGACTTCGAGCATACGCCTCGCGCGGCGTACCATTGATACGACGGGCAATGCGACGATAATCGAAACGCACGGCCGCCACGACCCCTGCGTCGGCATCCGCGCGACGCCGATCTGTGAAGCGATGCTGGCGTTGACGCTGATGGACCACGCTTTGCGCCATCGCGCGCAGAACGCCGATGTGCAGACGGCGACGCCGCGCATTGCCGCGCAGGCGCCTGCGGACGTGGTGGCGCGCCTGCGCGCCGCGCCACCGACCGAAAACCCCGATCCCGACGAAGCATGACCATGCGCGTCGTGCAGTGCGCGGCGCGTTGAGATGCGTGACCTGCCGTACTGGCGGCTCGCCGGCGCCTACTTCTTCTATTTCGCCTATCTTGGCGCGTTCGCGCCGTACTTCAGCCTTTATCTGAGCGGGCTCGGCGTTCCCGCCGCCGGTATCGGCATGATCATGTCGCTGCCGCAAATGGTGCGCATCGTTGCACCGCATCTGTGGGGCTGGCTGGCCGATCGCGATGGCCGCGTCTTGCGCGTGGCGCGCATCGGCAGCATCTCCGGTACTCTGATTTTTTGCGCCTTGTTTGTCGTGTCCGGTTTCGAGGCGGTGTTCGCTGTTGTTTTGCTGATGAGTTTTTGCCTCAGCGCTGCGCTGCCTTTGCTCGAGTCGACCACGCTGGCGCATCTGGGCACGCACCACGGCCGTTACGGCCGCGTGCGCGTGTGGGGTTCACTGGGTTTTATCACGGCGGTGACGCTGATCGGTTATGTGCTTGATGCTTTTGCCGTCGGCGTATTGCTGTGGATCATGCTGGCGGTGTTGATTGCAGCGTCGGCTTTTTTGATGGTGGTGCCGGATGCGCCGCGCGTCGAACACGCAGGCGAGACGGTGTCGATCGCGCGCATCTTGCGGCGGCGGCCAGTCATCGCGTTGTTCGTCGCCTGCGCCCTGATGTCGGTGGCGCACGGCCCGTATTACACTTTCTATTCGATCTTTCTCGTCGATCACGGTTACGCCAAGAGTGCGGTCGGCTGGTTGTGGACGCTCGGTGTGGTGTGCGAAATCGCGATTTTTTTCTGGCTTGCACATTTGTTGCGCGCGTTTTCGCTGCGTGCCGTCTTGATCGCCAGTTTTGCGCTGGCAACGATCCGTTTTCTCGTCATTGGCTGGTGCGCCGACAGCCTCGCCGCTTTGTTGTTTGCGCAGACCTTGCACGCCGCGAGCTTCGGTTCCTTCCACGCCTCGGCGCTCGGCTATGTGAACCGCTTTTTCAGCGGCCGTCATCAGGCGCGTGGACAGGCGATTTACACCAGCTTTGCCTATGGCGTCGGCGGCACGCTCGGCGGTATTTATGCCGGCAGCGCGTGGGAGCGGCTGGGGCCCAACATCACTTTTAGCGGCGCCGCGCTGTGCGCCTTCGCCGGGATGCTGATTTTGTGGCGCAATTTGCGCGAAAACGAAGTCGCAGCATCAGCCTGACGCTGGCGCGGCACTGGCGTACTGTGGGATAATCCCACGTTTCCAATGGCTTACGTTAGTTAAAGACCATCCTATGGCCGCGCAGACCCTTTACGACAAATTGTGGCAGGACCATCTCGTGCACGAAGACGCAGATGGTACGGCGTTGATTTACATCGACCGTCATCTCGTCCACGAGGTGACGAGCCCACAGGCCTACGAAGGGCTGAAGCTCGCCAAGCGCAAAGTCTGGCGCATCAGCTCGATCGTGGCGACGGCGGACCACAACACGCCGACCAAGGATTGGGACAAGGGCATCATGGATCCGGTGTCGCGCCTGCAGGTCGAAACGCTCGACGCCAATATCAAGGAGTCGGGTTCGTTGACGTATTTCCCGTTCCGTCACGAGCGTCAGGGCATCGTGCACGTGATCGGGCCGGAAAACGGTGCGACGCTGCCGGGCATGACCGTGGTCTGCGGTGATTCGCATACCAGCACGCACGGCGCCTTCGGTTGTCTCGCCTTCGGCATCGGTACTTCCGAAGTCGAGCACGTGATGGCGACGCAATGCCTGACGCAGAAGAAGACCAAGGCGATGCAGGTGGTGGTCGAGGGCAAGGTCGGGGCTGGCGTCGGCGCCAAGGACATTGCGCTGGCGATCATCGGCAAGATCGGCACCGCCGGGGGCACCGGTTATTCGCTCGAGTTCGCCGGCAGCGCGATCCGCGCGCTGTCGATGGAAGGCCGCATGACCCTCTGCAACATGGCGATCGAGGCCGGCGCGCGCGCCGGCATGGTGGCGGTGGACGATACGACGATTGATTACGTCAAGGGCCGCCCGCTCGCGCCCACCGGTGCGACGTGGGACCGCGCGGTGGTCTACTGGAGCACGTTGAAAAGCGACGACGGCGCGAAGTTTGATAGCGTCGTGACACTGGATGCCGCAGCGATCCAGCCGCAGGTGACCTGGGGTACCTCGCCACAGATGGTGACGACGATCAACGGCTTCGTGCCGGACCCGGCGAAGGAGGTCGATCCGGTCAAGCGCGAAGGCATCGAGCGCGCGCTCAAATACATGGATCTCAAACCGAACACGCCTATCGTCGAGATCAGGCCCGACAAGGTGTTCATCGGTTCGTGCACCAATTCGCGCATTGAAGACCTGCGCGCGGCGGCGGCGATTGCGCGCGGCCGCAAGGTGGCGATTAACATCAAGCTCGCGCTGGTGGTGCCGGGGTCCGGATTGGTGAAACGCCAGGCCGAGCAGGAAGGCCTCGACAGGATTTTCATCGAGGCGGGCTTTGAGTGGCGCGAGCCGGGTTGTTCAATGTGTCTGGGCATGAACGATGACCAGTTGTCGCCGGGCGAACGCTGTGCCTCGACTTCGAACCGCAATTTCGAAGGCCGGCAGGGCGCGGGCGGACGCACGCATCTGGTCAGCCCGGTGATGGCTGCGGCTGCCGCAGTGACCGGGCATTTCGTCGACGCACGTACGCTGTAACGGGACGCAATTATGGAAAAATTTATTTCACGTGAAGGTCTGGTGGCGCCGCTCGATCGCGCCAATGTCGATACCGATGCGATCATTCCGAAGCAGTTTCTGAAATCGATCCTGCGCACCGGCTACGGCCCGAACCTGTTCGACGAATGGCGTTATCTCGACCAGGGCGAGCCGGGCAAGGATGATTCAAAACGTCCGCTCAACAAGGACTTCGTGCTGAATCAGCCGCGTTATCAAGGCGCGCAGATCCTGCTCGCGCGCGAGAACTTCGGCTGCGGTTCGTCGCGCGAGCACGCGCCGTGGGCGTTGCTGCAATACGGCTTTCAGGCAGTGATTGCGCCGAGTTTTGCGGATATTTTTTACAACAACAGTTTCAAGAACGGGTTGTTGCTGATCAAACTCGACGCCAAAACCGTCGATCGTTTGTTCAAGGAATCGGAAGCGTCGCCGGGTTACCGGCTCGCAATCGATATTGATCAGCAGACCATCAGCACGCCGGGCGGCGAGCATTTCTCGTTCGACATCGATCCGTTTCGCAAACATTGTTTGAAGAACGGGCTGGACGAAATCGGACTCACGCTGGCGCACGCCGACAAGATCAAGGCGTTTGAGGCCGGCCGGCGCGAAACCCGTCCGTGGCTGTTTAATTAAATCGTCTCTGAAGGAACAGAAATTAAATGAAGATTGCGGTTTTGGCCGGAGACGGCATCGGCCCGGAAATTATTGCGCAGGCGCTGCGCGTGCTGGAAATACTCAAGCGCGACGGCCTCAAGATGGAACTCGAAGAGGCGCCCTACGGCGGCGCCGGTTACGACGCGCATGGCGATCCGCTGCCGGCATCCACGCTGAAACTGGTGAAGGAAGCCGATGCGGTGTTGTGCGGTGCCGTCGGCGGACCGCAATACGATGCTTTGCCGCGTGAAAAGCGCCCCGAGCAGGGTCTGCTGCGCATGCGCAAGGAACTCGGCCTGTTCGCCAATCTGCGGCCGGCAATTCTATTTGAGGAACTTGCCAGTGCGTCGTCGCTGAAACCGGAACTCGTGGCGGGCCTCGACATCCTTATCCTGCGCGAACTCACGGGCGATATTTATTTCGGTTCGCCGCGCGGACGTCGCAACAACGCCGCCGGCGAACGCGAGGGTTTCGACACCATGCTGTATTCGGAGCCGGAAATCCGCCGTATTCTCGACGTCGGTTTTCAGGCGGCGATGAAGCGTGGCCGCAAGCTCTGTTCGGTCGACAAGGAAAACGTGCTGGAGACGAGCCGCCTGTGGCGCGAGATTGCCAACGACATGGCGAAAAAATATCCCGAAGTCGTGCTGTCGCACATGTATGTGGATAACGCGGCAATGCAACTGGTGCGCGCGCCCAAGCAGTTCGACGTGATTGTCACCGGTAACATGTTCGGCGACATTCTGTCGGATGAGGCGTCGATGCTGACCGGGTCGATCGGCATGCTGCCGTCGGCCTCGCTCGACGTGAACAACAAGGGGCTCTACGAGCCGGCGCACGGCTTGGCACCGGACATTGCCGGCAAGAACATGGCCAATCCGCTGGCGACCATCATGTCGTCAGCCATGATGTTGCGCTATACCTTCAATCAGGAAGAGGCGGCACGGCGCATCGAGGCGGCAGTGAAGAAAGTCCTTGCGCAGGGTTATCGCACCGCGGATATTTACGAAACGGAAACGCGCCGCGTCGGCACCATTGAAATGGGTGACGCGGTCGTCGCCGCGCTCGGTTAACGTATTGTATTGAAAACGTCAGGCAGAAAGAGATCAAAGTGAAACGCGTCGGATTTGTGGGTTGGCGGGGAATGGTCGGTTCGGTGCTGATGCAGCGCATGCAGGCCGAGGGCGACTTCGAACTTATCGAGCCGGTGTTCTTTACAACATCGCAGGTGGGCGGCAAGGGGCCGTCGATCGGTCGCGAGACGGCGCCTCTCAAGGATGCGGCCGATATCGCCGAACTGAAAAAGCTCGATGTGGTCCTGACCTGTCAGGGCAGTGACTATACGATCGCGACTTACGACAAGTTGCGCGCCGCCGGCTGGCAGGGCTACTGGATCGACGCCGCCAAGACGCTGCGTATGAAGGACGACGCGGTGATCGTGCTTGATCCCGTCAATATGGCGGTGATCAAGAGTGCATTGTCCAAAGGCGTGAAAAATTACATCGGCGGCAATTGCACCGTCAGCTGCATGCTGATGGGGCTGCACGGATTGTTTGCCAATGATCTGGTCGAATGGATGTCCTGCATGACTTATCAGGCAGCCTCCGGCGGCGGCGCCCAGCACATGCGCGAACTGCTGACGCAGTTTGGTCTGGTGAATGCCGAGGTGCGCGATCTGCTCGCCGACCCGGCCTCCGCCATTCTCGAAATCGACCGCAAGGTCAAAGCGAAACAGAACGACGGTTCGCTGCCGATGGAAAACTTCCGCGGCGTACCGCTGGCAGGCAACCTGATTCCGTGGATCGACCAGGACATGGGCAATGGCATGTCCCTCGAGGAATGGAAGGGGGGCGCCGAAACCAACAAGATCCTTGGTCGCGGTGATGGATTCGGTCTACCGGTGATCCCGGTCGACAGTCTGTGTGTGCGGGTCGGCGCGATGCGTTGTCACAGCCAGGCGCTGACCATCAAGCTCAAACGCGACGTGCCGCTGGACGAAATCTCGGCGCTGATCGCGTCAGCAAACCAGTGGGTAAAGCTGGTGCCGAACAAGCGCGAGCCGTCGGAACGCGAACTGACGCCGGCGGCGGTGACCGGCGGCCTCGAGATTGCCGTCGGACGGCTGCGCAAACTGGCAATGGGTGGCCAATACCTCTCGGCCTTTACGGTGGGTGACCAGTTGTTGTGGGGCGCAGCCGAACCTCTGCGCCGTATGTTGATGATTTTGTTGGAAAAATAATGCATTGCGACGCCTTGACGGTTGCGCAATGGGGGCGTGTGTCAAAGCGGCGCAATGGTGGTTTTTGAAGGGGGGCTGCTAAATTCGCCTGCGTCTGCCGGCGAATAGGCGCATATGGTTAGAGGCAGGGTGAGCTTGCAACCCTAACTATTTGATGTTAATTTACTTGTGGCTGAAAATAATAAGAGGGTGGGCGGTGCGAAAATTGCCGTATAAATCGTGGGTTTTGGCGGGTGTATTGCTGCTGTCGCCGCTGGTTGCGTATTCGGCCGGGCTGGGCAGATTGACGATTTTGTCGGCACTGGGTCAACCGTTGTCGGCGGAAATTGATCTCGTTGCAGTCCAAAAGGATGAGGTTTCAAGCCTCGCCATTCGACTGGCGCCTCCGGAAGCGTTCACAAAAGCCAATATTACTTTCAGTCCGGCGCTGATCGGGGCACGCTTGAGCATCGAAAAGCGCGCCGACGGCCAGCCTTACGCAAAGATCACTTCATCGCGCTCGGTCAATGAGCCGTTCATCAGCGTTTTGGTCGAACTGAGCTGGTCGCGCGGCCGTCTGGTTCGCGAATACACGGCGCTGATCGATCCGCCGAACGTGCCCGCGACGACTGTTGCCGCAGCGCCCATTGCCGCGCCGGCTGCAGCGTCACCGGTTGCCCCCGAGCCCGCGCCGGCACCCATCATCGCGCCTGCGGCGTCTGCGCCGCCGACGCCCGCTGCACCGGCGACGGCGGAAGCCAAACCGGCTCCGGCCAAACCGGCGGTGGTTGAAAAAAGCACTGCCGCTCCGGCAATCGCGAAAACCGAAGATCGCAAATACGGTCCGGTCAAGCGTGGCGAAACACTTGCGCGTATTGCCGCCAATGTCAAACCCGAGGGCGTGACGCTCGAGCAGACGCTGGTCGGTTTGTACAAGAGCAATCCGGAAGCGTTTATCGGCAATATGAACCGCTTGAAGTCCGGGCAGATATTGCGTGTTCCCGAGCGTGAGAAGCTTGCAGAGGTGGTGCCGCAGGATGCGTTGAAAGAAGTGCGGGTACAGGCCGCAAACTGGAACGCCTATCGCCAGAAGGTCGCGGATGGTGCGGGAGATTCGCCGGCAAGCGAATCGCGAGCCGTCGCGCGCGGCAAGATCGCGCCGGTCGAGGACAAGGCTGCCGCCAAGGAAGCGCCCAAAGAAGTGGTCAAGCTGGCCAAGGGCGAATCTGCGCCCGGCGGCAAGGTCGGCAAAGGCGACAGCGCCGCGAAAGACCGCATGCGTGCGCTTGAAGATGAAGCGACCGTGCGCGAAAAAGCGCTGGCGGATGCCAATGGCCGCATCGCGCAACTTGAAAAAAACATCAAGGACATGCAGCGCCTGATGGAGTTAAAGGGTGTTGCGCCGGGAAGCAAAGCCGAGCCGGCAAAAGCGGAACCGGCCAAGGCCGCGCCCGCCAAGGCTGAGCCGCCCAAAGCGGAACCGGCAAAAGAAGCGCCCAAGGCCGAGCCGGCAAAAGACGTAGCGAAAGCCGCGCCCGCCAAGGATGCGGCGAAGAGCGAGCCGGCCAAGGACGCCGCGAGCGCCGAACCCGCGAAAACCGCAGAGGCGTCGAAAGCGGCGGCCGCTCCCAAAGCGAAACCCAAACCGGTGGCGCCCCCGCCGCCACCCGAGCCGGATCTGCTTGATCAATTGACCTCGGATCCGCTCTATATGGCAGGTGGGGCAGGGTTGCTCGCGGCACTCGGTTTTGGTGGCTACGTGTTTGCACGCCGCCGCCGCGCGCGCGCCGATGATGAGGAAGCGGCGCCCGTTGCCAAAAGCAAGAACACATCTTCTGCCGCGGGGGCCGCCGCTGCGCCAATGGCCGTTGCGCCGGTTGTCGCGCAGGCCTCGGTTGACGACGTTGACCCGCTTGCGGAAGCGGATTTGTATCTGAACTTCGGCCGCGATACCCAGGCCGAGGAAGTGTTGAAAGATGCGCTGGCGAAAAACCCGAACCATGAAGAAGCGAAATTGAAGCTTCTGCAAATTTACGCCGGTCGTAAAGACAAGGATTCGTTCGAGAAAGTCGCCAAAGACCTGCACGCCCAGACCAGCGGTGGCGGCGACAACTGGATCAAGGCTGCGAGCATGGGTTACGCGCTCGATCCGGAAAACATTCTGTATGAAGCAGGCCGTTCAGCGCCTGCCGCGGAATTGCCGGCCACCGTCGGTGCCGCCGGTACCGACCTTGATTTTGATCTCGAACTGGCCCCGGATGGAACGGCGACCGGAACGAAGCCCGATTTCGATCTGGATGCCGGCAAGACCGTCATGATGAAACCGGGCGAGCTCGCGGGCCTAGCCGCCGGCGATATGTCGGCGACCCAGGATGTGACCTCGGATTCCGGCGTCGCGCGCGCAATGGCTGACAGCGAAGCCGCATCACCTGATTTCACTTTGAATATCCCGTCTGGTCAGGCCGCATCGGCGGAGCCGGATTTGACCCTCGACGCTACTCCGCCGGCAGGCGATGACATGACCCAGACCAACGTCAGTCTTGACGCTGGTGCGGGCGGCAACATGATCGACTTCAATTTCGATTCCACTGCGATGACTGCGCCGGTGGCGGACGCTGCAGTGGCACCGGAACCTTCGCCGTCATTTACGCCGAACGAAACGGTCGTCATGACCCCGGAGAATCAGGAGAATGCGACCGGCCTCGACGTCGACTTCGAACTGGGCAAATCGGTGAAGGTTGATGCCGAAATGCCGATGTTGCCGGATTTCAATCTCGATATACCCGGCGAGCCCGCTGCTGCAACTGCACCGGAAGCTGCAGCGCCGTTGTTGCCCGATCTCAAACTCGACGACATCAGCCTGAATTTCGAGATTCCAAAATCGGACGAGCCGGCAGGCGCGGTGCCTGCGCCCGCCGCAGCAGAGGGCGGCGTCAAGGACGATCATTGGTATGACGTGCAGACCAAGTTCGATCTCGCCAAGGCCTATCAGGAGATGGGCGACAAGGATGGCGCGCGCGAAATATTGCAGGAAGTGATCAAGGACGGCGACGCGGCGCAGCAGGCTGAAGCCAAAGCGCTGCTCGATTCGCTGACCTGATCCCGTTCCGTAATAAATAGTGCTGCCGCCCGGCCACAGTGCCGAGCGGCAGTTTTTTTTGGGGCACTCAATGGCACGTATCGCCCTCGGCGTCGAATACGACGGCAGCGGTTTCTGCGGCTGGCAAACACAGCCGAGCCGTTGCGCGGTGCAGGACGCCGTTGAAAAAGCGTTGTCGGAAATCGCCGGTCACGCGGTTGCCACGATTTGTGCCGGGCGCACCGATGCAGGCGTGCATGCGAGCGCGCAGGTCGTGCATTTCGACTGCGAAACGCTGCGCCCGGAATCGGCCTGGATACGCGGTGTTAACGCGCTGTTGCCAGATGCAGTCGCTGTAACGTGGATGCGCGATGTCGGCACGGAGTTCCATGCCCGTTACGGCGCACTGGAACGTCGCTACCACTATATTATGCTGGACCAGCCGGTGCGCCCGGCGCTCAATCGCGACCACGTTGGCTGGCTCCATCAGCCACTTGAAATCGAACCGATGCGCGCCGCGGCAGTCCAACTGTTAGGCAAGCACGACTTCAGCGCCTTCCGCTCATCCGAATGCCAGGCTAATTCGCCGGTTCGTGAATTGCGCCAGATCAACGTGGAACGTCGCGGCGATTATGTGGTTTTTGAACTGGTTGCCAACGCTTTTCTGCATCATATGGTGCGAAACATTGTCGGTTCGCTGGCCTATGTCGGGGCGGGCAGGCGGGCACCGGAGTGGATGCAGGAAGTGCTCGAGGCACGCGATCGCTCGAAAGCGGCGCCAACGATTGCCGCCGCCGGTCTGTATCTCACGAGGGTCAGTTATGACGCCAAATTCGCCTTGCCGCAGGCGCGGCGCAGTGTATGGTTTAATGTTCCGGGATTATGAACAAAACTGCGGTAAAAATATGCGGCCTGACGCGTGAAGAAGACGCTCTTGCGGCCGCCCGCCTTGGCGCGCATGCGCTGGGTTTCGTTTTTTATGCGCGCAGCCCTCGATACGTCGAACCGGTGCGTGCCGCCGCGATCATCCGCGTTTTGCCTCCCTTCGTGACGTCGGTGGGGCTTTTCGTCAATGCGCAGGCCGGCGATGTCGAACGCGTGCTCGACACGGTGCCGCTCGATCTGCTGCAGTTTCACGGCGAAGAATCGCCGGCTTATTGCGCGCAGTTTCGCCGGCCCTACATCAAGGCGCTGCGCGTCAGACCCGGTGTGGATTTGTTACAATATGCGCGTCAATACGAAGGCGCGCGCGGCTTGTTGCTCGACGCTTTTGTCGAGGGTACGTATGGTGGCACCGGCTCAGGTTTTGACTGGGATCTGGTTCCCTCCGGCCTGCCGTTGCCCGTTGTGCTGTCGGGAGGATTAAATGCCGGCAACGTGACTGCGGCGATCCAGCGCGTCAGGCCTTGCGCCGTCGATGTCAGTTCGGGCGTCGAATCGGCGCCGGGCATCAAGGACGCGCGGAAAATGACGGATTTTTTTCAGGGTGTGCGCAATGCAGATGGGTGATTTACCCGACGACCGGGGGCATTTCGGGCCGTATGGCGGTGTGTTTGTCGCCGAGACATTGATTGAGGCGCTGGATGAATTGAAAGCCGCCTATGCGCGCTACCGCGAAGATCCGGAGTTTTGCGCCGAGTTCGAATACGAACTCAAGCATTATGTCGGGCGCCCCAGCCCGGTCTATCATGCGCGCCGCTGGTCAGAACATTTCGGTGGGGCGCAGGTTTATCTCAAACGCGAAGACCTGAACCACACCGGCGCGCACAAGATCAACAACACCGTCGGCCAGGCCTTGCTGGCACGGCGCCTGGGCAAAAAACGCGTCATCGCCGAGACCGGCGCCGGCCAGCACGGCGTGGCCACTGCCACCATCGCCGCCCGCTATGGTATGGAATGCGTGGTCTATATGGGTGCCGAGGACATCAAGCGCCAGGCGCAGAACGTCTACCGCATGAAACTGCTCGGCGCCTCGGTGGTGCCGGTCGAGTCGGGATCGAAGACGCTCAAAGACGCGCTCAACGAAGCGATGCGCGACTGGGTGACCAATGTCGACAGCACCTTTTACATTATCGGCACCGTGGCCGGTCCGCATCCATATCCGATGATGGTGCGCGATTTCCAGTCGGTCATCGGCCGCGAGTCGATCGAACAGATGCAGGAGCTGGCCGGTCGCCAGCCCGATGCAGTCCTCGCCTGTGTTGGCGGAGGTTCCAATGCGATGGGTATTTTTCATCCGTATATCCCGCAAAAGAACGTGCGCCTGATCGGTGTCGAAGCGGCTGGACTTGGGCTCGAAAGCGGCAAACATTCCGCCACGCTGTGTGCGGGCAGGCCCGGCGTGTTGCACGGCAACCGCACCTATCTCATGCAGGATGACAACGGCCAGATCATCGAGACCCATTCGATTTCCGCCGGACTCGACTATCCCGGCGTCGGTCCCGAACATGCCTGGCTGAAAGACAGCGGGCGCGCCGAGTATGTCGCCATCACCGATGACGAGGCGCTGGCGGCCTTCCACAATCTCTGCCGTCTCGAAGGTATCATTCCGGCACTTGAATCCAGCCACGCGCTGGCCTATGCGTCAAAAATTGCGCCGCACATGAAAAAAGAACAGATATTGCTCGTCAATCTGTCCGGGCGCGGTGACAAAGACATGCACACGGTCGCCGAAAAATCAGGGATCACGTTTTGAGCGCCACGCGCGAAGTTTCATTGAAATCGAAAGTTGTCCGCCGCCATGTCACGAATTGACGCCACCTTCGCCGCATTGCGCGTACAGAAACGCAAGGCCCTGATCCCGTTTTTCACTGCCGGCGATCCCGATCTGGCGACGACCGTGCCGTTGATGCATGCCATGGTCGCCGCCGGTGCGGACATCCTCGAACTGGGCGTGCCGTTTTCAGACCCGATGGCCGATGGCCCGACCATCCAGCGTTCGAGCGAACGCGCGCTGCACAATGGCACCACGCTCAGGACGGTGCTCGGCTTTGCCGCCGAATTCCGCAAAACCAACGACCGCACGCCGGTCGTGCTGATGGGTTATGCCAATCCGATCGAGTCGATGGGGTGCGAAAAATTCGCCGCCGCCGCACGCGAGGCGGGTGTCGACGGCGTGCTGGTGGTTGATTATCCGCCGGAAGAGTCGGTGCTACTGGCGGGACTGCTCGACGCGAACGGCATTGCGCCCATTTTTCTGATCGCACCGACTACGGTCGATGCGCGCATCGAGCAGATCGCGAGGCTGGCGCGCGGCTACGTTTATTACGTCTCGCTGCGGGGGGTGACCGGTGCGGCGACTTTAAACGTCGAGGAAATCAGGCAAAAGATTACGCAATTGCGCGTGCGCGTCAAAATTCCGATCGGTGTCGGTTTCGGCATTCGCGATGGCAAAACCGCGCGTGCGGTTTCCGAGATCGCAGACGCGGTCGTGATTGGCAGCCGGCTGGTCGAAGAAATTGAAAAGAGCGGGCCCGGACGCGTGCTGGACAACATCTCCGTGCTGGTTAAAGATATACGCGCCGCCATCGATCGCCAATAAGGGGACGCCATGAGCTGGTTACAGAAGCTGCTGCCACCGAAGATCAAGCGCGACGGCGGCAGTCCGAAAAAAGTCGTGCCCGAAGGCCTGTGGAGCAAGTGCGACGCCTGCGAAGCGGTGCTCTATCGCACGGATCTCGAAAAAAACCTGTTTGTCTGCCCGAAGTGCGGCCACCACGACCGCCTCTCGGCGCGTGAACGTCTTGATGTGCTGCTGGACGTCGAGGGGCGTTTCGAGATCGGCGCCGAAGTGCTGCCGGTAGACACATTGAAATTTCGCGACAGCCGCCGTTATGCCGAGCGCCTTGAAGAGGCGGTCAAGGACACCGAGGAAGCGGATGCGCTGGTCGTCATGCAGGGCAGCGTCAAGGCCGTGCCGCTGGTTGCTGCCGCCTTCGAATTCCGTTTTCTCGGCGGTTCCATGGGCTCGGTGGTCGGTGAGCGTTTCGTGCGCGGCGTGCAGGTCTGCGTAGAGCAAAAGCTGCCGTTTGTCTGTATTACCGCCAGCGGCGGCGCGCGTATGCAGGAGGGCCTGCTGTCGCTGATGCAGATGTCGAAAACCTGCGCGGCGCTGACCCAATTGAGCGCCGAAAAACTGCCGTTTATTTCGGTGTTGACCGACCCGACGATGGGCGGCGTGTCGGCGAGCTTCGCCTTTGTTGGCGATGTGGTTATCGCCGAACCCGGCGCGTTGATCGGTTTTGCCGGTCCGCGCGTCATCGAGCAGACGGTGCGCGAAACGCTGCCCGCGGGTTTTCAGCGTTCCGAATTTCTGCTTGAACACGGCGCCATCGACATGATCGTCGATCGCCGCGAGATGCGTGACAAGATGGCGAGCCTCATGACGCTGCTGCTGCGGCAGCCGGCCGCCGCCTGAGCGGCGCCAATCACCGCTTGAAACCGGCAACACTAGAGCAGTGGCTCGTCTATCTCGAGCAACTGCATCCGCAGGCGATTGCCCTGGGGCTCGACCGCGTCGAGCAGGTGCGTTGCGCGCTGGGGATCGATCCGGCGTTTCCGATCATCACGGTCGGCGGTACCAACGGCAAGGGTTCATGCTGCGCAATGCTGGAGGCGATGCTTGCACATGCCGGTTACCGCGTCGGCTGCTACACCTCGCCGCATCTGCTGCGTTACAACGAACGCGTGCGTGTCGGCGGCCATGCCGTCGATGATGCCGTCCTGTGCGCCGCCTTCGAGAAAATAGAAATCGCGCGCGGCGGCGTTTCACTTACATATTTTGAATTCGGCACGCTGGCCGCCATGCTGGTGTTCGCCGGGGCCGGCATCGACGCCGCCGTGCTGGAGGTCGGGCTGGGTGGCCGGCTCGACGCCGTAAACATCTTCAATGCCGATTGCGCGATCGTCGTCAGCGTTGATCTTGACCACCAAAGTTTTCTCGGTGACAGCCGTGAGGCGATCGGCTTTGAGAAAGCGGGTATTTACCGCGGCGGGCGGCCGGCGATCTGTGCCGATGCCGATCCGCCGCAGTCCCTGCTTGCGCATGCGAAGAACATCGGCGCCGATTTGATGCTGATCGACCGCGACTTCGGTCTGGTCTCCGAGCGCGGGCAGTGGCGCTATTGGGGGCCGCGCAGCAAACGCAACGGGCTGCCATGGCCGGCGCTGCGCGGCGCCTGCCAGCTTGCGAATGCCGCCGCCTGCATCACGGCGCTCGACACGCTGCGTGATCGCCTGCCGCTGACCGCGGCTGACCTGCGCGGCGGCCTGTTGACGGCCGAAATCGCCGGCCGTTTCCAGGTCTTGCCCGGGCGGCCGCTGGTGGTGCTGGATGTCGCGCATAATCCACAGGCGGCTCGCGTGCTGGCGGCGAATCTGGCTGAACTGCCCAAGGCGTCCGGTGAAATCATCGCCGTCTGCGGCATGCTCAAGGACAAGGACATTGCCGGCGTGACGGGGGCGTTAAAGAACTCGTTTACGCGCTGGCATGTCGCCACCGCGGAAGGTACGCGCGGCGCGACGGCAAACGAGCTTGCCGTGGCATTGGCGCAAGCCGGCGTTGATGTTCCGTCGGTGCAGTTTACGGGCGTGGCAGAAGCCTGGCGCGAAGCCTGCAAAAATGCGCGGGACGATGATAAAATCATTGTTTTCGGATCGTTTCTTACCGTCGCTGCAGTAATGCGTGAAATCAACGTCCGGGGCCGGACGTGAACAGCAGATCAACAGCACAGGGTGAGGCTTCCGGATTCCAAGGTCATGGCGATACCGATTAGCGAAGAAGAACTGCAACTCAAAAAACGCGCGCGCCGTCGTCTGATTGGCGCCATAGCACTGGTGACTGTGGTCGCCGTGTTTCTGCCGATGGTGCTCGATCACGAGCCCAAGTCGGTCAATCAGGACATCAGCATCCAGATCCCCTCGCAAAACGCGGGGACCTTCACCTCCAAGATCGTGCCGGTGGTGCCAGGCAGCACCGACAACAAGGACAAGGGTGAGCAGGCGGCAGCGGTAACGCCACCGCCAGCGGCCGAGGCACCTAAGGTCGCGCCGACGCCCGCCGTAGCGTTGGCGCCGCCGGCAGCAAAAAACAGTGAGACTGCACCGCCCAAAGCAGCGGTGGTTGAACCCAAGCCGAAGGCCAAGGCACCACCGCCGGTCGATAGTGAGGCCGCGCCGCCCAAAGCCGCTGCCGAACCGAAGGCCGAAGCCCGGCCGGAAACCAAGGCAAAGCAGAAACCGAAACCTGTCAAGACGGAAGGCCGTGACAGCGGCAGCTTCGTCGTGCAGGTTGCGGCGCTCACCGATGTCGATAAGGCCAGGCAGATGCGCGAACAGATCGTGGCTGCGGGCGTCAAGGCGTACACCGAAGTCGTGCCGACGGCCAAAGGCAATGTCACGCGCGTGCGGGCAGGGCCTTTCGCCACGCGCGACGCTGCCGACAAGGCGCGTGACCGCTTGAAGGCCATGGGGCTGGCCGGCAACGTGGTGCCAAAATAGCCGCCATGACCTGGATCGATTACGCAGTGTTGGCAATTATCGGCGTATCGGTCCTGTTAAGTGTCATCCACGGTTTTGTGCGTGAACTGCTGTCGCTGGCTTCCTGGGTCATTGCATTCCTCGTCGCGCAATACTTCGCATCGCAGGTGGCGGTGTTTCTGCCCGCTGCCGTGCCGAACGAATCGCTGCGCCTGCTGGCGGGTTTTCTCGCCGTCTTCCTGATCGTGTTGCTCGCTTCAACCCTGCTGGCAATCGCAATCTCCAGTCTGATCAAACGTGCAGGTTTGGGCGCAGCCGACCGTGTGCTCGGTGCGGTGTTTGGTCTCGTGCGCGGCGTCGCGGTGGTGATGGTCATCGTGCTGCTTGCTGGACTTACCGCGCTGCCAACGACGCCGGCGTGGCGTCAGGCAATGACCAGCGCGCCGCTCGAAGCATTGGCGAACACAGTCAAAGTGTGGTTGCCTTCCGATTTATCGAAGCACATCAACTATGGGTAGATGACGTTATGTGCGGCATTATGGGTGTGGTAGCAAAAAATCAGGTCAACCAGCTGCTGTACGACGGCCTGCTGGTGTTGCAGCATCGCGGCCAGGATGCGGCGGGCATTGCCACCGCCGAAGGGGCGACCTTCCACATGCACAAAGGCAGCGGCATGGTGCGCGACGTGTTTCGCACGCGCGACATGCGTTCACTGCTCGGTGCCTGCGGTATTGCGCATACGCGTTATCCGACGGCGGGTTCCGCGTGGTCGGCCGCCGAGTCGCAGCCGTTCTACGTCAATTCGCCGTTCGGCATCGTGCTCGGCCACAATGGCAATCTGACCAATACCGATCAGTTGAAGAGCGAGCTGTTCCGGCAGGACCTGCGCCACGTCAATACCAACTCCGATTCGGAAGTGCTGCTCAACGTGCTGGCGCACGAATTGCAGGACGGCGCGGCCAATTACAAGCTTGATCCGGCGACCATCTTCAAGGCGGTGTCCGGCGTGCACCGGCGCTGCCGCGGCGCCTATGCGGTGGTGGCGATGATTGCAGGATACGGCCTGCTCGCATTTCGTGATCCGTTCGGCATACGCCCGCTGGTCTACGGGAAAATTGAAAACGAATTCGGCACCGAGTACCTGGTGGCCTCCGAATCGGTTGCGCTCGATGCACTCGGCTTTGAGGTCGTGCGCGACATCGCACCCGGTGAGGCGATCTTCATCGACGAAGACGGACATTTCTACTCGCAGCAATGTGCGCCTACTTCGTCGCTCAATCCCTGCCTCTTCGAGTATGTTTATCTGGCGCGGCCGGATTCGGTGATCGACGGCATTTCCGTTTATGAAACGCGCTTGCGCATGGGCGAGAGCCTCGCCGACAAGATCCGCCGCGAGTACGCGAACCTCGACATCGACGTAGTGATCCCGATCCCGGATTCGAGCCGTCCGGCGGCGATGCAACTGGCGAACCGGCTTAATCTGCCGTATCGCGAAGGTTTCATCAAAAACCGCTACATCGGCCGCACCTTCATCATGCCGGGGCAGGCGACGCGGCGCAAATCGGTGCGCCAGAAACTCAATGCAATCGGCATGGAGTTCAAGGGCAAGAACGTGATGCTGGTCGACGACTCGATCGTGCGCGGCACCACCAGCAGCGAAATCGTGCAGATGGCGCGCGAATCCGGCGCGCGCAAAGTGTTCTTCGCCTCGGCGGCGCCACCGGTGCGCTTTCCGAACGTCTATGGCATCGACATGCCGACCCGCGACGAATTGATCGCCAACGGCCGCAGTGACGAGGAAATTGCGCGTGAAATTGGCGCTGACCAGTTAATCTATCAGGATCTCAGCGCCCTGATCGACGATGTGCGTTCGGTCAATCCGGTGGTGACGCGTTTTGAGGATTCCTGCTTCAGCGGAAACTATATTACCGGCGACGTCACGCAGGAGTACCTGAACAGCGTCGAAGCGCAGCGGCGCAATAGCGCAAAACAGGGCAGATCTTCCGCCTCGCAGCTGGATTTGAATCTCGAAGTCGTCGACTGAGCGAAGGACGTCAAAATGTTCCGATGGATTGCAACGGCATGGCTTGCGGCGACAGCGGTTTTGTTACCGGTATTGGTTTCTGCAGCCGATGATTCGCCCTGGTATGCCGGGGCCGGCATCGGTCGTGGCGAAGCCAAGCGTCCGGGCAGCTGGGTAGAACAGGCTGACCTCGCATTTAAGGCACAGGGCGTGACGAGCGTCACGAACATCGGCACCGGCAGCACGGCCTGGAAACTCTACGGTGGCTACCAATGGGATGAAAACCTCGGCGTTGAAGCGGGTTATGCGCGTCTTGGCAAGTTCAACGGGGTATCGAATGTGACGGCACCGGCGGCGGCAACCGGCAGCGGCACGTGGGACGCCAGTGCCTTCAGTCTGGCGGCGGTCGGCACATTGCCGATCAAGGATCGTTTTGCGGCAATCGGCAAACTGGGGCTGGCTTATACGCGTCTCAGTGTCAGTGCCACGGCGCCGGGGGCCGGAGGCGCGGCTGTGGCGTTCAATCCGTCCAACGATCGCGTCAATCTGATGCTGGGGCTCGGTCTGCGTTTCGACCTGACCAAAAAAGTCGGCCTGCGCGCGGAATATGAGCAGTACAGCAACGTCGGTGATGCCACCAAAACCGGCCAGACGGCGATCGGTGTGTGGTCGCTCGGTGCGCAATATCGTTTTTGACCGGCGATTTGCCGGAGATTGACAACGCATTTGCGGGCAGTTAGATTGTTGTCTGCGCCGATTTGAAATCAGCTTGCGGGCGCCGCGGTTCCTGAGAGATCAGGGCAACCGCGAAAAATAAATACGGCTAAAGCGAGCCAGAACCCGGTCCGCGCAAGCTGATCGGGTTTTTTGCATTTGAAGGAAGGAAATCGACATGGATAAATATCAACTCGATACGCTGGCGGTGCGCGCCGGCATCCAGCGCAGCCAGTTCGGCGAAAATTCGGAAGCGCTGTATCTGACGTCCAGCTTTGTATTCAAGTCTGCCGCGCAGGCGGCCGAGCGCTTCGCGGAGCGCGAAAAAGGGCCGATCTATTCGCGCTTTACCAACCCCACGGTGAATGTGTTCGAAGAACGCCTGGCCGCGCTTGAGGGCGCCGAGTGTTGCATTGCGACGTCATCCGGCATGGCGGCGATACTGGCGATGACCATGGGGTTGCTGAAGGCCGGCGACCATGTGATCGTTTCGCAAAGCGTATTCGGGTCGACGATCCAGCTGTTCGGTAACATCTTCAAAAAATTCGGCATCGAGTCGACCTTCGTCTCGGCGACTGATGTGTCGGCGTGGGCAAAGGCGGTCACGCCTAACACCAGGCTGATGTTTCTGGAAACGCCGTCGAACCCGCTGACGGAAATTTCCGATATCGCAGCGATCGCCGCCGTCGCGCACAAGGCCGGCGCCTTGCTGGCGGTGGACAATTGTTTCTGCTCGCCGGCATTGCAAAAGCCGCTTGAGCTGGGCGCCGATATCGTTATTCATTCGGCGACAAAATTTCTCGACGGACAGGGCCGTGTGCTCGGCGGCGCGGTACTCGGCAAGCGCGACGTGATCCATGCCGGTGTCTTCGGTTTTTTGCGCACCGCCGGCGTCACGCTCTCGGCATTCAACGCATGGGTCATTCTTAAAGGTCTGGAAACCTTGCGCATCCGCCTCGATGCGCAGTCGGCCTCCGCGCTGGAACTGGCGCGCTGGCTGGAACAGCAACCCGGCATCGAACGCGTCTATTACCCCGGCCTGCCGTCGCATCCGCAACACGCGCTGGCGATGCGGCAGCAGAAGAGCGGCGGCGCTATCGTTGCATTCGACGTCAAGGGAGGCAAAGACGCTGCGTGGAAGGTTGTCGACAATACGCGCCTGCTGTCGATTACCGCCAATCTCGGCGACACCAAAACGACCATCACACATCCGGCGACGACCACGCACGGCCGCATCACGCCGGAAGCGCGTGCGGCGGCCGGAATCAAGGATGGATTGCTGCGCGTGGCGGTGGGGCTGGAAGCGCTCGAAGACCTGAAGGCGGATCTGGCGCGCGGTCTCGGCTAGAATTTCCGTCGGCAATAAGAAAGGAGGCACGTAGCCTCCTTTTTTATTTCGCGCTGCCGTCGCGTCGGCAGCCTGGAAACCCGGATCATTCGGCCTTGACGCCGACTTTCTGCACGACCTTGCGCCAGGTCTCGATATCGCGTTTGATCGTTGCGCCGAATTGTTCGGGCGTGCCGCCGGCCGCCGTGACGCCTTCGCCGGCGAGCCGGTCCTGCATGTCCTTGTTCTGCAGAATCTTGTTCAGATCGCCGTTCAGACGGTCGACAATCGGACGCGGCATGTTTTTCGGGCCGATCAAGCCGTGCCACAGTACTGTTTCATAGCCCTTGAGGCCGGATTCGTTGACGGTGGGAACATCGGGAAACGCATCTACGCGCTTCATCGTGGTGACCGCAATGGCGCGCAGACGGCCGCTTTTCACCTGCGGCACTGCGACGGCAATGCTACTGAACAGCAGCTGCGTTTGCCCCGAGATCGTATCGGTGATTGCCGGTCCGGTGCCTTTGTACGGCACATGCACCATCTTGACACCGGCCATATCGTTGAAGAGCTCGGTGGCAAGGTGAATGATGCTGCCGGTGCCGCTCGAAGCAAAAGCCAGCCCGTCGGGTTTTTTCTTCGCCAGTCCGATCAGGTCCTTGATGTTCTTCGCCGGAAGCGATGGCGTCACTACAACCAGGAACGGCCCCTGCGATAGTTGGATAATCGGCGTAATGTCGTTGTTCGAATCGAAACTGATTTTGTAGAGGCTGGGATTTACCGCATAGCTGCCCGCTACCAGTATCAGCGTATAGCCATCGGGCGGCGATTTAACGCCGATTTCCACGCCAAGCGTGCCGCCGGCGCCGGGGCGATTATCGACGATTACCGTGTGACCCAGTGTCTCAGTCAGTTTGTTGGCGGCGACGCGCGCGATGAAATCAGTGCCACCGCCCGGCGCGAACGGTGCGACGATGCGCACCGCCTTGGTGGGATAATTCTGTGCAGTGGCGTGGGGCGCGATGGCCGCGCATAAAAGCATGGCTGCCGGGGCAAGAGCTCGAAACATGATTTCTCCTGAAAGAAGCTGAGTTCAGCAGTTTAATGGCGTTCGACAGGCTAATCCAGCGTCAAATCTTGATGTAACGCAGACGCGTTGCAATCTACGGGGCACCCCGCATGGCAAAGACCATACGCATCACGTTGTTGCTGATCGTCCTGCTGGCAGTCGCCCAGAGCGCCTGGAAGGCGCGGGCCCGCACCACCGACTGGACGGAAACCCTGCGGGTGGTGGTCTACCCGATCAACGGCGATGGCAGCGCCGCCGCCGATGCTTATATCGCGGCGTTGCGGCGGCCGGTGCTGGATGCCGTGCCGGTGTTCATGGCAACGCAGGCGCGGCTCCACGGTCTGGCATTACGCAATCCGGTCGACATTTTTCTGGCGTCGCGCGTCGCCGATCGGCCGCCGCCGCCACCGTTGCGCGGCAGTGCATTCGACAACGCGACGTGGAGTCTGAAAATGCGCTGGTGGGCGTGGCGGCACGAAAGCTATGACGGGCCGCGGCCCCACGTGCGTATTTTTGTCCAATACTTCGAGCCCGTCAGCAATCGCGCGCTGGCCCATTCGGTCGGGCTGCGCGAGGGCATGATAGTCGTCGCCAATGCGTTTTCCAGTGCCGATGAAGAGGGCGCCAACAACGTGGTGATCGCGCACGAGCTGTTGCACACCTTCGGTGCCGGTGACAAATACGATGCGGCCAGCAACATGCCGTCGTTTCCCGATGGTTATGCCGAACCGAAGGCGGAGCCGCTGTATCCGCAAAGCAGGGCGGAGATCATGGGTGGGCGCATACCGCGTTCGCGCAGCGAGTCGGAGATCCCGCGCAGCCTTGACCAGACCGTAGTCGGCGTGATGACGGCGCGCGAAATCAACTGGCTGAAATAGCGCGCTACAACGAACGCAGGATGGCCGCGCCGCTGGCCAGCGTTGCTTCCGATTTGGCAAAGCAGAAGCGCAGCACGCGGTCGCAGTGGCCGTCGTGATAAAACACCGACAGCGGAATCGAGGCGACGCCTTTTTCTTTCGTCAGCCGCACCGCGAGGTCGCGGTCTTTTTCATCGCTGATTGCCGCGTAGGAAAGATTCTGGAAGAAAGTGCCGCGCGAGGGCAGCGGCTTGAAGCGCGAACCTTCAAGCTGCGCCAGAAAGAAGTCGCGCTTCTTCTGGTAAAACGCGTTCAGCGCCAGATAAGCATCGCGGTTCTGCATGTGTTCGGCCAGCACGTGCTGCAGCGGGCCGTTGGCGACGAAGACATTGAACTGGTGCACCTTGCGGAATTCGGCCATCAGTTCCTTCGGCGCCAGCACATAACCCATTTTCCAGCCGGTGACGCTGTAGGTCTTGCCGAACGACGAAACGATGAAGCTGCGCTCGGCAAGGCCGGCAAAACGCGCCACGCTCTCATGCTGCCCGCCGTCGTAGATCAGGTGTTCGTAGACTTCGTCGCTGACCACCACAATGTCCGTGCCGCGCAGCAGGCCTTCGAGCGCGCGCATGTCCTCGGCCGAAAACACGCTGGCGGTCGGGTTGTTCGGCGTGTTGATGATGAGCATGCGCGTTTTCAGCGTGATGGCATTTTTCACCGCCTGCCAGTCGATGCTGTATTCCGGATACTGCAGGCGCACGAACACCGGTCTGCCGCCGTTGACTTCGATCGCCGGCACATAACTGTCGTAGGCGGGTTCGAAGACGATCACCTCGTCGCCGGGTCGCACAAAAGCACTGACCGCGGTGAAAATACCGTAGGTAGCACCCGGCACCACCGTCACTTCGTGCTCCGGATCGTAGGTCATACCGTAGAGCACGGCGGCTTTTTCGGCGATGATCTCGCGCAGCGCCGCCACGCCGGCCATCGGCGGATACTGGTTGAGCCCGGCGTTGAAATACTTGGGGATCAGCGCGCGCAGTTCCGGCGCGCATTCGAAATCTGGAAAGCCCTGCGACAGGTTGATCGCGTTGTGCTCCTGCGCCAGCCGCGACATCACGGTGAAGATGGTGGTGCCGACGTTCGGCAGCTTGGATGCAATTGGATGGCGGTAGGCGGGCATGGGCGGTGTCGTGGAATCAGAGCGCGGCGATTGTATCAGTCAGAGCGGCGGCCGCTGCACCGCGTTCGCTCAGCGTTTTGAAATCGTCGCCGAAGGCATGCAGGCGCCGCAGCGCGTGCTCGCGCTGCGTCTGCGTCAGCAGTTTCTCGACTGCAATATAAAACTCGACGCGTTTTTCGAAGACTTCGGCCGAGAGCTTTTCGTAATCCGCCGAACGCCCTTGTTCCCAGTCGCGCAGCCAGGCCAGCAGCTTCGGCTGGAATTCGGCGCGCTGTGTGCGCAGCTTCAGCAGTTCGGCGAACTCGGCCTGCCGGCGCAGGCGGTCCTGATGGCGCAGGTGCTCGATCAGCGGCACGGCGTCGAGCAGTTGTTCGATGCGGCTCTCCTGCGCGCGCGTCAGGCTGCCGGCCCAGTCGCTGATTTGCGTCAGCGTGCGTTTCAGGCGCGCGCGTTTCTGCCGGTCGTGATTGCCGTCGAGGTCGTGATCGTCGATGAAGCGGCGGTTGTCTTTCGCCAGTTGCTTCGGCAGCGCGCGCAACTGCTCGGCATTGAGCGTAGCCAGCACGTCGGCGGCGTCGTTGACGCCGCGATCGACGATCAGGCGGTAGCGCGCTTTCACACCGTCGAGCAGCCAGACGATGTCGTCGCGCGTCACGCCGTCGCGCGCGCGCTCGACCGCCGTGTGCACGAAGCGCGCGTACTCGGGCAGTTGCTCGCGGCGGTGCCAAACCAGCAGGCGGTCGAGGCGCTGCTGAAAGTCGTGCTTCTGCTGCGGCTCGAAATCGAAATAATTGTCAGCGCGCCAGCCGAGCAGCAGGTCGGCCTGGTTGTAGGCGATC
>JANXSE010000307.1 GCA_025356695.1 Betaproteobacteria bacterium | reverse complement strand
TTTCAACGGGCCGCCCTGCTCGAACATTTGCTGGCGCTTTCTGCCGAAGACCGCCGCCTGCGTTTCGGCATGCTGACGCAGGACGACACGATCCGGCGCTATGTCGAGAAAATCGATTTCGCCAACGACAAGGTGTTCGGCATCTTCAGCCTCGATTTGCAATTGATCGGCGCGGCGCATCTCGCGCTCAATCGCGAGGCCGGCTTTGCCGAGCTGGGTCTTAGCGTCAACGCCAGCGAGCGCAGCCATGGTTACGGGCTGGCGCTGCTGCAGCGTGCCAAGCTGCACGCAGTAAATTTGGGTTTTCGCACTTTCTTCATGTGCTGCCTTAGCGAAAACAAGACCATGGTGCATCTGGCGCAACTGGCCGGCCTCAAAGTCGTGGTCGAGCAGGGCGAAGTCGATGCCCATTTGAGTTTGGACGCGCCGAACATCGGCGGCGTGGCCCTGGAAGCCGTCGAAGACCAGATCGCCGTCATCGATCTTTTCTGGAAGCAGCAATTGCAGTGGTTCCCGGCCCCCGTACGGGCTGCCTGAACTGTTGCAAATAGCCTGGTTGACCTGACCGCAGTGGCGCTGGATACTGGCGCCTTTTGAAAATGAGCGCCCGTCGGCGCCGGTCAGGAGCAAGCCATGAAACACGCTGTTCGCACAGTTCTGGCGCTGGTCGCCGTTGCCGGTTTTTCCTCGATGACCCACGCACAGAATTATCCTTCGAAAAGCGTGCGCATCATCGTGCCGTTTGCCGCCGGCGGCCCCGCCGACATCTACGCGCGTTATCTCGGCCAGCGTTTGCAGGAACCGATGGGACAGTCCTTCGTCATCGACAACCGTCCGGGCGCCGGTTCGATCATCGGCACCGAACTGGTGTCCAAATCGCCGGCCGACGGCTATACGCTGCTGCTGATGTCGAACACCCACACGATCAACGAATCGCTGATCCCGAAAAAGCCGTTCGCGCTGATGAAGGATTTCGCTCCAGTCGCACCGATTAATTATTCGGACCTTGTGATGGTGGTGCATCCCTCGGTGCCGGCGAAGTCGGTGAAGGAACTCGTTGCGATCGCCAAAGCCAAACCGCGCGGCCTTAATTACGCTTCGTCGGGCAACGGCACGCCGTACCATCTGGCCGGCGAATTGTTCAAATCGATGGCCGCGGTCGATATCATCCACGTCCCGTACAAAGGCAGCTCCGAGGCGCGCACCGGCGTGATGTCCGGCCAGGTTGAACTGATGTTCGATGCGATCACGACGATGACGCCCATCATCAAAGCGGGGCGTGCGCGCGCGCTTGGCACCACCGGCCTGAAGCGCTCTGCGGTGCTGCCGGAGGTGCCGACCGTCAGCGAGGCTGGCGTCAAGGATTACGAAGCAACGATCTGGCTGGGCATCATGGCGCCGGCCGGCACGCCCAAAGCGGTGGTCGACCGCCTGAATGCCGAAATTGCGAAGGTGGTTGCCCGTCCCGATGTGAAAAAAGCGTGGAACGAGCAGGGCGCCGAACCGCTGAGCATGAATCCCGCCGAGTTCGAGAAATATCTGCATGACGATATCGCCAAATGGGCGAAAGTCGTCAAGGCATCCGGCGCGCGTCCGGACTGAGAAACCGAATTCCGAAAACTGATTCCTGGAGAAATCAAATGCGTTTGGTCACTTTTTCCGATGACAAGGGTGCGCGCATCGGCGTGCACGATGTCGAATCGAACAGTATCGTCGATCTCTCGGCGACGACACGGCTGCCGAAAGACATGACGGCGTTCATCGCGCTGGGCAAAAACGGCATCAAGCGCGCGCGCACCGCGGTGAAAAGCGGTGAAGGCCGTGTGGCAGTGTCGGCCGTCAAACTGCTGGCGCCGATTCCGCGCCCGGCGAAGAACGTGCTGTGCGTCGGTAAAAATTATTACGACCACGCGCATGAATTCCACAACAGCGGCGTTGATGCCAGCGCCGGCAAGAACGCGATTCCGGAACTGCCGATCCCGTTTACCAAATGGCCGAACTCGGTGATCGGGCCCGGCGAGCCGATTCTGAGCTATCTCGATTACAGCAATTCCACCGACTACGAAGGCGAACTCGGCGTAGTGATCGGCACAGGTGGCCGCGGCATCACGAAGAAAGATGCCTATGACCATGTCTACGGCTACACTGTGATCAACGATGCCACTGCGCGCACGCTGCAGAACCAGCACCGCCAGTGGTTCCTCGGCAAAAGTCTCGACAGCTACTGCCCGATGGGACCGTGCATCGTTACCGCCGATGAAGTAAAAGACGTCACCAAGCTGCGTTTGATCACCAAAGTGAATGGCGAAGTGCGTCAGGACGCACTGGTCAGCCAGTTGATCTTCGATATTCCGACCCTGATCGAAACCTTCTCGCGCGTGATGACACTCGACCCGGGTGACCTAATCGCGACCGGCACCTGCGCCGGCGTCGGCATCGGTTTTAATCCGCCGAAGTATTTGCAGAAGGGCGACGTCGTCGCCATTACCATCGAACCGATCGGCACGCTGGAAAATCCGGTTGCCTGAGGTTGTGCGCCGCGTGTGGCGAAAAAAACGGGAGGGAGTATGAAAAACGGATTCGCCGGCCTCGCGCTGGCACTGACAGCACTCGCCGCTCACGCGCAAGAGGTGTATCCGTCGCGCCCGATCACCATGATCGTGCCGTTCCCGCCGGGCGGCGTGGCCGACATCACCGGCCGTCCGACGGCCGCGGCGCTGGAAAAAATTCTCAAGCAGCCGGTGACCATCAACAACCGTCCCGGTGCCGGCGGCAAGGTCGGCAATGCGGCGGTGGCCAACGCGAAGCCGGATGGTTACACCAT
>JANXSE010000243.1 GCA_025356695.1 Betaproteobacteria bacterium | reverse complement strand
AGCGTGATGAGTCCCGACAGGTACGAAATCGTTTCCGGTATGTTCCAGATCAGCTCGGACAAATCGCCGGTTTGCGTGGTCTTGCCGTTAACCTTCAGCCAGATCGCGCCCTTGGCCGGATGGCCGATTTTGGCGGCCGGCAACAGCGCGGTACACGGCGCCGAATTGTCGAAAGCCTTGCCCATTTCCCACGGCCGGCCCATTTTTTTCGCTTCGCCCTGAAGATCGCGCCGCGTCATGTCGAGGCCGACGCCGTAACCCCATACGTGTTCGAGCGCTTTTTCGACGGAGATATTTGCGCCGCCCTTGCCAATGGCAACCACCATCTCGATCTCGTGGTGCAGATCCTTGGTGGCCTGCGGATAGGGAATGGCCGCGCCATGCATGACGATCGCATTGGCCGGTTTCATGAAGAAAAACGGCGGCTCACGATCGGGATCATGACCCATTTCGCGCGCGTGTTCGGCGTAATTGCGGCCAACGCAATAAATGCGGTTAACCGGAAAAACGTCGGTGCTGTCGACGACGGGCACCGTCGTAACGGGCGGAAAATCGATAACGTATTTCATGCATTGCCTTTCAGGATAAATTGCAACGGGTCGGAATTCCGCCGGTGAGGCAACCAAGTCGCCACCTCCGGCATATTGGCAAATACGCGGCAACAAACAGCGAGTGCCAAAGCGGACGCGATTATCCGCGATACCAGCTAACAGCGTCAAACCAGCGCGAGAATCGTCGTGCGCATGCAATGTCGCGGCTACGCGCGGATGCGTGCCGCATGCAAAAATACCACCATGGACGAAACACTCAGCTTGTGGACACTCTTCGCCAGCAGCTTTCTGGCGGCGACACTGCTGCCCGGCGGCTCGGAGGCGGTGCTGTTCGGCGTGATCAAAATGCATCCGCAACAACTATGGCCGGCATTGCTGGTGGCCACACTCGGCAACACGCTGGGCGGCATGTCGTCCTATTTGATCGGCCGCCTGATTCCGCAAAAGCAGCAAATCAAAGGCATCGCAACGGTGAAACGCTACGGTTCTGCGGCACTCCTGCTGGCGTGGGTGCCTATCGTCGGCGATCCGCTGTGTGTGGCCGCCGGCTGGTTGCGCCTCAATCCGTGGTGGTCGGCACTATTCATGGCGATCGGAAAATTTGCGCGTTATCTTTTAATTGCCGGAATTGCAATTTAGGCTCAGCGCATAGAAAGAAAACCGCATGAAAAAAAAATCCACGCCGGCCTCATCATCCATCGCCGCTGCGCAGTCATGCCCGCTATGCCGCAGCGCCGGCGGCAACGTGCTCTGGCGCGGCAGAAGTTGCCGCGTCGTGCTGGTACGCGATGCGGACTACGCGGGCTATTGCCGCGTCATCTGGAATTCGCATGTCAGGGAAATGACCGATCTGTCCGCGGCGCAGCGCGCGCATTGCATGCGCGTCGTGTTCGCCGTCGAGAACGCGCTGCGCGCAGTATTCAATCCGGACAAAATAAATCTGGCGAGCTTCGGCAATATGGCGCCGCATATACACTGGCACGTCATTCCGCGATTTACGCGCGACGCGCATTTTCCCGATCCGGTGTGGGGCAGGCGCCGGCGCTCAGGCAAGGCTGCGGCAGCGCCGCGCGCGCCCGCGAACTGGCGTAAATTGCTCGAGCGCAAACTTGCACAAATACTGTGACTTTGTGCGCCAACACGCTGAATGTGCATTAATTCCATTTCGAATGAATTATTGCGATTGCGTGAACTGCTTCACAGCTATGCCCCGTTCGTAACGGCTAATCTTCCGCACATCGGCCTGAATTGCCCGGCCGTATTTCGATCGATAGAGTGCAACGCTTAAGCAGTGTGACGGTCATACTGCCGTCACGATTGCAGTTAACAGCATCAACAACGGGGGCGGGACAGGAATGGTGAGCCAACGCATGGCATCCAACGCAGGCCAGCTGCAGTTTTCCGACGCGGCAAGCTGCAAGCAATGGCTGGAATCGCTGCCGTTGACCAATGTCTCCGCGGCGCAGCAGACGCTGATGCAGCAAGTCGAACTGTTGCAGCAATCATCGATTGCGCCGGTTGATCTGTTGCACGTGCTCGAAGCGCTGCGCGAACCGATACTTTTCGTGCAAACCGAACTCGCGCGCAAGTTCACCGGCAAACCACTGCCGCTCGATGCCGGTGAATCCATCCTGTGGGCGCGCGTGCAACTGCTGTGGATGGAATTTGCCGACGCCTACCTCGTGTGTCGCGACGCGCACGCAAAAGGCGACCTGCGGCTGATGGACAGCGGCGCGCTGATACTGGTGCGCGCCATGCGTTACGTGGGTGCCGCGATGTTCGATCACTATCGCATCTACCGTCAGGTACCGCCCGCGCTTTGGAAAAAACTCAACCAGCTTTACGTGTTTGCCGAACAAAGCGGCTTCGCCCGCAGCGCCGTCAGCGGCAGCGCCAAAGAACACGAAGCGGAAACAACCTGTCTCGCGGTTTATGGCCAGGCGCTGCTGGCGCATCTCGCCAATCCGTTCGCCTTGTCCGGCCGGCAGATGAATTTTCTGTCGCTCTGGATCGAAAAATGGTCGCTGCTGGTAACCCTTGCGGCTAAACCACTGCCGCCGTCAGCGATACCGGCGCTGGCCATCGACCTCGCAGGCGAAGCGGGCGCAACCTTTGCGGAAGGGCTGGCAACAACCGCTACTCTGCGCCATCTCGATTTCGAGCTGGTCGGCCGCACGCTGCGGCAACTCATTACGCTGCTTAAACAAGGTCAAACGCCGGCCCAATTGGGACTGGGCGCCGATGCGCGCCAGCCCGGTTGCGAAAACCTGCTGATGCTGCTCTACATTCAATGGTGCCGCGCCGGCACCGGCCGCGGCGAACAACGCAATTCAAATGCCGAAAAAGCGCAGGTCTGCCTCGGCCTGCACGCGGCGCATTTCCATATCAGCGAACGCGCGTTTCGCGCGCCCGGTGCAAGTCTGTCGCGCCAGGAAGAACACGACATGCAGCTGTTCGGCCATATCAGCGAACGCACTGAACGGCAACTCGCCTCGCATGAAAGCATGGCGGTCGAATCCTGGCACCTCGTTAATCAAAGCAATTCCGGATTCATGTGCATGCTGCGCGACCCCGAAGCGCATCTGCGCATCGGCCACCACCAGCTGGTCGCGGTGCGCCGCGGTTCGAGCAAACTGTTTTATGCCGGACTGATTCAATGGATCCGCATGGACGACGACAAATCGCTGTTTGTCGGCGTGCGCCTGTTTCCCGGCATCGCGCGCGCAGTCGCCGTGCGGCCGGCCAATTTCAACGCGCCGGGCGAAACCAAAGGCGGTTTTGAACGCGGCCTCCTGCTGCCCGAACTGCCGGCGCCGACCACGCCGACGACGCTGTTGCTGCCAAGCGGCTGGTATCAGCCCGGCCGTTTCGTCGAATTGCACAGCGAACAGAAAACCGTCGCCAAGCTCGTCAACCTGCTCGAAAAAGGCAGCGACTTCGAACGTTGCACCGTTAACATCGTCTGATGCTCTGACGGCGTCGCGCGGCGACCGCGACGCCACTCTCACGGCAGGTGCAGAAGCGGGTGCGGGCAGCCGGCGGCTCGGTTATGATGCCTGTCCCGTAATTGCCGGACACCATTGCCAGCCATGACCGCACCGGAAACGCTGCTGCCCACCGAGATCAAGCTGCATCAGAAATCGCGCCTGCTTGAAATTTCATTTGCCGACGGCAAAACATTCAAGCTGCCCTGCGAATTTCTGCGTGTCTACTCGCCCTCGGCGGAAGTGCGCGGCCACGGGCCCGGACAGGAAACGCTGCAAACCGGCAAAAAAGACGTCGAGATCACCACCATCGAACCGGTCGGCACCTACGCCGTGCAGTTGCATTTTTCCGACAAGCACAATACCGGCATTTATTCGTGGGACATCCTCTACGACTACGGCATCCATCAGCAGGAAATGTGGGACCATTATTTGCAGCGCTTGCAGGAAGCGGGCGCCAGCCGTTAGGCAATACGGCCGCCCACAAATATTCGCGCGCATCGCCACCATGGCAAACGACACCGACTTCGGGTTTCAGCAAGTCCCCGAACATGAAAAAGCCGAGCGCGTAGCCGGCGTTTTCGATTCGGTCGCCGCGCGCTACGACGTGATGAACGACCTGATGTCGGCGGGACTGCACCGCATCTGGAAACGATTTACCGTCGAACAAAGCGGCTTGCGCCCCGGTCAGCGCGCGCTTGATGTCGCCGGCGGTACCGCCGACCTGTCGATACAGTTCGCGCGGCGCGTCGGCGCCACCGGCAGCGTAGTGCTCACCGATATCAATGCCGCCATGCTGGCGCGCGGCCGCGACCGCATGCTCGACGCCGGCATCATCGCCCCGGCCGTGCAATGCGACGCCGAGCGCCTGCCGTTTCCGTCGGATTACTTCGACTGCGTCAGCGTTGCCTTCGGCCTGCGCAACATGACGCACAAAGATCGCGCGCTGGCCGAAATGCGGCGCGTGCTGCGCGCTGGCGGGCGACTGCTGGTGCTCGAATTTTCGCGCGTCTGGAAACCGCTCGCACCCGCCTATGACGCGTATTCGTTCAAGGTGCTGCCGGCGCTCGGCACGCTGATTACGGGCGACAGCGACAGCTACCGTTATCTCGCCGAATCAATCCGCATGCATCCGGATCAGGAAACGCTCAAAGCGATGATGCAACAGGCCGGTCTCGAACGGGTTGAGTATTTCAACCTCAGCGCCGGCGTTGTTGCACTGCATCGTGGATTCAAATTCTAGCCGGGCGGAAGAAGTCCGGCGCGCCTGACAATTGCGAGTATTATTGTTTTCAGGTGTACTCGGAGCGGTTAGCGGAAGGAGGTAGCCCTATGCGATCTACCGTCTACGTTAAACAGGCGAGCTTGCGCATCGTGCTGGTTGTCACGACTGCGCTGGCCATGACCACGGCGCAATTTTGTGCTGCCGGCCAGCCTGTTGCAGGCGATACCAATGTGTATCGCCTGATCAATGCATACAATAAAGAAACGCGTGGACAGATCAGCTATCGCGTCGACACAGTCGACGCCGGGCGCATCGTCATGGCGGTGACCACCGAAATCCCCGGTCTTAGTACCGCGACGACGGAGGTTTATACGCCGGACGGCAACTGGCTGCGCCATCCCGTAACCAATCGCGATCAGCCGGTCGACTATGAGTTCGCGCCGGCGTATCCCGCCTACCAGTTTCCGCTCGAGCCCGGCAAAGAATGGTCGGTTCGCGTCAATGCGGTAAACCCGGCAACCGGCGAGAGCCACAGCGTGCGCATCGACGCGACAGTTGTCGGTACCGAGCGCATCCGCGTACCGGCCGGAGAATTCGACACGATCAAGATCAGACGCTCGATCTATGCCGGCGATTCCAAGATGTATCTGCGTCTGCTTGAAACGAATATTTCCGAACTGGAATGGTATGCGCCATCGCTGGGCCGCCATGTGCGGTTGATCAGTGATTCGTTTTACCGCGACCAGTCGCGCCGGCAGGCCTCGCAAATCATGCGCGGGGACTGGACCATCCATGAACTTGTATCGGCGCCGCCGGCACGTTAATTGCCGGCATGGCGTAATTTGCGCCAGCAAAACGACCACAGTCCGTACAGCAAAACTTGCTAGAATGCGCCTTCGGTTCAGCCGGCACGGAGGCATCAGGAACGAAGTCCTGATGGCAATGTCCAAATCCTCGGATCAAGCCTGCCACGCGACCGATGATGCGCGCAACCGGACTGACAGGAATTGGACACCGGCAGAATTTGTGCGAATGCCGAGCGGCGGGAAAGCAGTAACTTTTGTTAATGCTCGATTCATTTAGCGAGGACATCATGATGACCAAAACATCAATGCTCGACAGATTCGTGAATCCAAAGTCCGCCATTGCCGCCCGAGCATGCCGCTACGGGCTGGTCGCGGCGCTGATTGCGGCCACCGCCATCGCCGCAGCTGCCGTGCAATACCCGGGGGCGCCGAAGCCCGTCGCGGGCGACACCTATGTCTATCGCGTACTCAACGCGTACAACAATGAAGCACGCGGACAGGTCAGCTACCGCGTTGACAAAGTCGACACCGACCGCATAGTGATGTCGGTGGCAACCGAGACACCGGGCGTCAACATCGCAACGACAGAGATTTATGCGCCGGACGGCAATTGGTTGCGCCACCCGGTAACCAATCGCGACCAGCCGGTCGATTACGAGTTTGCGCCCGCTTATCCGGCATACCAGTTTCCGCTTGAGCCGGGCAAGGAGTGGTCGACCCGCGTCAGCGCCTTGAACCCGGCGACCGGCGAGCGCCGCAGCGTGCGCGTCGATGCGACGGTAGTCGGTAACGAGCGCATCCGCGTGCCGGCCGGAGAATTCGACACGGTCAAAATCCGGCGTATTGTTTATGCTGGCGACTCCTCGTTCTATCAGCATTACACTGAAACCAACATTGCGGAAACGGAATGGTTCGCGCCGGCCCTCGGTCGCACGGTTCGCATCGCGCGTAACTCCGGCTACATCGATACTTCGCGCGGACCGCAAAGCCGCGCGGTCCGTGGTGACTGGAATATTTACGAACTCGTATCGGCGCCGCCGATGCGCTGAAGCGCTACGCCGCGGCCTGCCGGACCGGCGGGCCGCAAATTCCGAATTTTTCAGAACGCATATCCGGTTAACCCGGCTTTGGAGGATGCATGAACAAACTCTTGATGATCCTGGGCACGATACTGACATTCAGCCTGACCGCGTTCGACGCTGATGCGGCGAAACGCCTCGGCGGCGGCAGCAACATCGGCGCCCAGCGCAGCATCACACCGCAAGCGCCGGCAAAACCACCGGCACAACAAGCCGCACCCGCATCGCCAACGCCCGCACCAACGGCGACGCCGCAACCTTCGGGCATGAGCCGCTGGCTCGGACCTCTGGCCGGTCTCGCCATCGGCGCAGGCCTCGCCTCGATGTTCATGAACGGCGGCATCGGCGGCGCCCTCGGCGGCATACTCATGATGGTGTTGCTGGCGGCGGCGGCAATGTTTGCGTGGCGCATGCTGCGGGCAAAATCCGACGGCGGCGGCAACTTGCAATACGCCGGCGCCAATCCGTCGCCGGCGCCCGCCGCATCGCCTTATATGTCGGCCGCGAGCGGCAGCGGCATGCCGAAAATCGGCAGCGCGCTTGGCGGCGCCGCAGAAGCGGCGCCGGCAGCGGTGGCAAGCCGCTTTCCGCCGGACTTTGATGCGGAGCAGTTTACGCGTCACGCCAAAATCAATTTCGCGCGCCTGCAAAAAGCCAATGACAAACGCGATGTTTCGACCATGCGCGATTACATGACGCCGCAGCTTTATGCGGCAATCGTTGCAAACATCGATCCGATGGGTGTCGCGCAGAACACCGAAGTCGTCAGCCTCGATGCGCAAGTCGTCGAAGTGGTGACCGAAAACGCAAATCATATCGCCAGTGTGCGTTTCACCGGTTCACTGCGCGACGGCGCAACTGCAGAAACTGAATCGTTCGACGAAATCTGGCATCTGGAAAAACCGCTCGACGGCTCCAGCGGCTGGCTGATCGGCGGCATTCAGCAGGTCTGAGGCGGCATGGCCGACCCGGCCGGCGATAGCGCCCGCGCCGGTCGCAACGGCGGCAGATTGTTCGCGCCGCCGCTGGCACCCGCGCTCAATCATCTGCTACGCCACGCCTCGTGGGCGCGCGAGCGGCTGCTCGTGCATGCCGGCAAAGCGGTGTGTTTCGATGTCGCGCCGTTCACAATTACGCTGGAAATTCTCGCCGGCGGGGAAGTGGCGAACAGCGACGCCGACGCCGCGGTGACCTTCAAGCTGACGCCGGCGCTGGCCATGCGTATTGCTGCTGCCGATCAAAACGCATGGCGTGAAGTCGAAACCAGCGGCGACCTGGCGCTGGCGCGCGACATTCTCTACGTGGCGCAAAATCTGCGCTGGGACGTCGAAGAGGATCTGAGCCGCGTCTTCGGCGACGTCATTGCGCATCGTATCGCCGGCGCCGGGCAGGCATTCCTGCGCTGGCAACACGAATGCGCCGGCAGCGTCGCACGCCAGGCCGCCGCTTACTGGACCGAAGAGCAGCCGCTGCTTGCCGCGCGCCCCGAGGTCGAACAGTTCGGCCGCGCCGTCGATACGCTGCGCGACGATGTGGCACGGCTCGAAAAACGCCTCGAACAACTCGAACGCCGCTAGCCGCCTGATTCGCGCAGTGCACTGCGGCAGGCCGCCCACCCTGCCCTGTTAGAATTACCGCATGACTCTGCTGCGCCTGCTGAAAATCATCTGCGTCGGCCTGCACTACGGCCTCGATGAATTTTTTCTCGGTCACGAACGCGTGCGCGGCCTGCGCACGCTGTTACGCACACTTTTCTTCTGGCGCCGTTATGACCAGCCGCGGGCGGTGCGCCTGCGCCTGGCGCTCGAAGCGCTGGGGCCGATCTTCGTAAAATTCGGCCAGATTCTATCGACGCGGCGCGACCTGCTGCCCGCCGACATCGCTGATGAACTGGCAAAACTGCAGGACCAGGTGCCGCCCTGCGCACCGGAGATTGCGCTGGCCGCCATCGCGCGCGCTTACGGCAAACCGGCCGCCAAAGTGTTCGCAGAATTTGACGCGGTGGCGATCGCCAGCGCGTCGGTGGCGCAAGTGCATTTTGCGAAACTGCACGACGGCCGCGAGGTCGCGGTCAAGATACTGCGCCCCGGCATCGAACAGATTATCCGCAAGGACGTCTCGCTGCTCGACGCTGCGGCGAGCCTGATGGAATTGTTATGGGCCGACGGCAAACGCCTGCGCCCGCACGAAGTGGTGGCCGAATTCGCGCGCCATCTCGAAGACGAACTCGATCTCATGCGCGAAGCCGCCAACGCCAGTCAGTTGCGGCGCAATTTCGAGCAATCGCCGCTGCTGCTGGTGCCGGAAATACACTGGGACTGGTGCACCACCGAAGTCATGGTGATGGAGCGCATGCACGGCACGCCGATTTCGCACATCGCAGCGCTGCGCGCGCAGGGCATCGATCTGAAAAAACTGTCGCGCGCCGGCGTCGAAATATTTTTTACCCAGGTCTTCCGCCACGGTTTTTTTCACGCCGACATGCACCCGGGCAACATACTCGTCGCCGCCGACGGCCATTACATCGCGCTCGATTTCGGCATCATGGGCACGCTGACCGATCCGGACAAACATTACCTTGCGCAGAATTTTCTGGCGTTTTTCCGCCGCGACTACCGGCGTGTCGCTGAAGTGCATATCGAATCCGGCTGGGCGCCGGCGGACACGCGTGTCGCCGATTTCGAAACCGCTATTCGCGCCGTCTGCGAGCCGATTTTCGCGCGGCCCTTGAAGGACATTTCCTTCGGCCGCGTGCTGCTGCGCCTGTTCCAGACCTCGCGCCGCTTCAATATCGAAGTCCAACCGCAGCTCGTCATGCTGCAGAAAACACTGCTTAACATCGAAGGCCTCGGCCGCGAACTCGATCCCGAGCTCGATCTGTGGGATACCGCCAAACCCTATCTCGAAAAATGGATGTCGGAGCAGATCGGTTGGCGCGGCCTCCTGCGCCAGTTGCAAAGCGAACTGCCGTTCTGGAGCCACGCGCTGCCGCAACTGCCACGCCTCCTGCACCGTTTTCTTGAAGACACCGGCAACGACCGCGTCACCCATGCACTGCAGCGGCTAGCCGAAGAAACGCACGACCAGACAACGGTACTGGCGCTGATCGCCGTCGCCATGCTTGCCGCCTGCGGCCTGTTTGCCTGTCTGCTGCTTTGAGCGGCCGCACGGCCTCGACCTGCAGTCGCGCCATCGTATAATGCACGATCATTGCCCCCGCCCGCGCCCTGCCTTCACGACGCTGACATGCTGCTCTGGTTCGTAATCATCTATTGGATCATTTCGGTCGGCATCGGCCTGTGGGCGGCGCGGCGGGTCAAGACTTCGGCCGACTACGCGGTGGCCGGACGCAGCCTGCCGCTGTATATCGTTACCGCCACGGTATTCGCGACATGGTTCGGCTCCGAAACCGTGCTCGGCATCCCGGCGACTTTTCTGCGTGAAGGCCTGGGCGGCGTCATCGCCGACCCCTTCGGCTCCAGCCTGTGCTTGATCCTGGTCGGCCTGTTTTTCGCGAAACCGTTGTATCGCATGCAGCTCCTGACCATCGGCGACTTCTATCGCAACAAATACGGCCGCACCGTCGAGGCGCTGACCACACTTTGTATCGTGCTCTCGTACCTGGGTTGGGTTGCCGCACAGATTTCCGCGCTGGGCCTGGTCTTTCACGTGGTCTCCGAAGGCGCCATGGAGCAGTCAACCGGCATGATCATCGGTGCGGCGACGGTACTGATTTACACCATGTGGGGTGGCATGTGGGCGGTCGCCATTACCGATTTTCTGCAGATGATCATCATCGTCATCGGCATGCTCTATATCGGCTGGGACATCAGCCAGCTGGCCGGCGGCGTGACGACGGTGGTCACGCACGCCGCAGATGCCGGCAAGTTCGCCTCGTTCTGGCCCGGCGCCTCTCTCGCCAGCGTGCTCGGCTTCGCCGCCGCCGCCGTCACCATGATGCTCGGTTCGATTCCACAGCAGGACGTGTTCCAGCGCGTCGCGTCGTCAAAAGACGAAAACACCGCGGGCCGCGCCGCGATACTCGGCGGCTGCCTCTATTTCTGTTTCGCCTTTATTCCGATGTTCCTCGCCTACTCGGCAACGCTGATCGATCCCGAACTGGTGCAGAAATTGATCGACGGCGACAAACAATCGCAGTTGATACTGCCCACGCTGATTTTGAATCACGCGCCGATCTTCGCGCAGATCATGTTCTTCGGCGCACTGTTATCCGCAATCAAAAGCTGCGCCAGCGCAACGCTGCTGGCGCCGTCGGTGACGTTCACCGAAAACATTCTTAAGCCGGCATTCAAGCATCTGGGCGACAAACAATTGCTGAAATTGATGCGCATCGTCGTCCTCTGTTTCACGGTACTGGTCACGCTGTTTGCGCTGAACTCCCAGCTGTCGATCTACAAGATGGTGGAAAACGCCTACAAGGTAACGCTGGTGTCGGCGTTCGTGCCGCTGGTCTTCGGCCTCTACTGGAAACCGGCCAATCAGCAGGGCGCCCTCGCCGCCATCGTGCTGGGGCTCGCGACCTGGATCTGGCTCGAAATACTCGCCCCCGATGCAGTCTGCCCGCCGCAACTGGCCGGCCTGTTCGCCGCACTCTTCGGCATGATCACCGGCTCGCTTCTCGTGCCGCTGGTGAGTCGTCGCAAGCCGGCGGCGCATACCGCACGCAGCCATTGATCAGCGGCGCCGCCGCGCAATGCGCGGGCCGGCTTCCAAACTTGAACGCAGCATGCCCCCTCTTCAATCCAGCCTTTACCTGCTGCTCGCCGGCAACACGCTGTGGTACCTCGTCTTCGGCGCATGGACCAAGGGGCTCGACTCCCTGGCATGGTTTGTACTGCTAATGCTGTTCGCCGTGGAAACCGGCTATGCGAAGTGGCTCGACAAACAACAGGCGCGCGGTGTGGTCCACCTGCTACGCTTAGGCGCCGCTGCCGCCATCGTCGCCTCGGCCTCGGGTTATGTGCAGCAGCAGGAATGGCTGGACGCCGTCAACATCGGCTTGTGGATACTGGTGGTGGCGCTGCTCGAATGCGAATTGCGCTATCAGCATCTGGTGGCGCGCCGCCGCCGGCTTTTCACTAATAGCGCCATCGTGCTCTACATCGCCATCGCCGCGCTGATTCCGCTGTGGGCGCTGCGCGGCGAATGGCTGGACGCCTACGACGCGGTGCTGTGGGTATGCGCGTTTGCGCTGATCGAAATGAATGTGTTGAAACTGGCGCGTTGAATCGCGTTAGCGCCAGGCCTGCTCGAAGGCCGTGGCAAATCGTCCGAGTTCACTCTCCGGCAGAAAATCGATGCCCGCCGCACCGGCGCGCCCGCCGCCGCTTTCAAACTGGCGGCACAAGGCGTCGGCGCCGCGCAGCGCTTGCAGCGGCGCGCGCACGCTGACTGAAAAACCGCCGTCGCGCCAGGTCAGCACGGCGTGCGCGCGCGCCGGATGTTTAGTTGCCAGCTGATTGGCGAACGGCCCGTTGACGCGGCGGCTCCAGCGCGCATTCGGCAACACATAGACCGCGCGCTGTTCGCCCGCCGCTTCCGGTACGATTTCGTTCGCCAGAAACAGGTCATCGGCACGGCTCTGCCGCAGAATATCGAACACCGGCTCACCGGCGATGAAAGCAAACGGATCGGCGTAGGCGCTGATGGCTTCGTACAGATCGGCCGGATGATAGTTGAGGTCTGCAACCGACTCGCCGTAGGCATTGTAATTGATGCATTCACCGAGCTCCTGCAACTGCGCCAGCGCATGCGGCGCAAGATGCAAGGGCGTGGCGGCGCGCTCGGCCGACGCCGCCAGATTGTCACCGAAGGCCGCCACCACCGCCCAGACGCGGCGGCGCCCGTCGAGATAACGATCGACCAGCAGACTGGTACAAACGTCGGCGCCGCTGTCGATTACTGCGTTGAGATCGGGATGCGCCGGAACGTCGCCGGCGTAATGATGGTCGAAGTAATGCACCTTCGCGCCGGCTGCAAGCGCCAACGCCACCGCGGCGGCGTTGCGCGCAAACGAAACGTCGAGCACGGTAAGTTCGTCGCCGCTGCCCGCCTTGACGCGCTCTACCAGCGCGATCTCGCGCTTGACGCCGGTGACAAGTACGGCGGCGCGCGGCGTCTCCAGCCGCAATTGATGCAGCGCGCAGATGCCATCCGCATCGCCGTTGAAAACGTCATAGAATATGGTCATATATGATGATGAATACAGGCCGGTCCAGGCTCGCTGCTTATGTTGCGCTAGCTTACACACTGGTCATTGTGTATGCCAGCTTGCAGCCGTTCAGTGGATGGCGTATGCCGCCCGCTGCGCTGTTCGAATTTTTGACTGCCGCGTGGCCGCGCTACATCACGCTCGGCGATATTGTACTCAACGTCACTGCTTATATGCCGCTCGGCGCCATGCTGGTTGTGGCACTGCGCCCGCGTTGCGCCGGAATTCCCGGCGGCCTCTTTGCCATCACCCTGGCCGCACTGCTGAGTCTTGCGCTCGAAAGCGTGCAGATGTTTCTACCGGCGCGCATCGCGTCGAACATTGATCTGCTCGCCAACGCCGGCGGCGCCGCGGCCGGCGCGATCGGCGCCTGGCTGTTCAGCTTTCCGGCGGTGGCGGATCACCCGTCGCTGACCCTGCGCCGGCGCGTCCTGCGTGCCGATGTCGCCGGCGACTGCGGGTTGATCGCACTCGCGGTATGGTTGTTCATCCAGTTCGATCCGGCGCCGCTGGCGCTGGCAAGCGGCGATTTGCGTGAAGCGCTCGGACTCAAGCCGTGGTTCGCCTACGCGCCGGCGGCCTATCAGAATATTGAAATGTGCATAGGCGCGCTGGCCGCAATCACACTCGGGCTGCTGGCGGCGCAGATTGCCGCGACCCCGGCGATGGCGGCACCGGTAGCAGCCACCGCTTTGACGCTCACCTTTGTCGCCAAATCAACCGCGGTGTGGTCGCTCTCGCGCGCCGCCAGTCCGTTTCAATGGCTGACGCCGGGCGTCACCGGCGGCCTGCTCACCGGCATCGCCATGCTGGCATTTTTGTTATGGCTGCCGTCGCTGTGGCGCAGCGCATTCGCCATCGTTTGCCTCGCTGCCACGGTCATGCTGATCAATGTGACGCCGGAAAATCCGTATCAAACCACGCCGCCGTTTCTGCTGTCGTCGCAACAGACCCATCTATTGAGCTTCAGCCATATCGTGCGTGTGCTGTCGCGGCTGTGGCCGTTCGCGACCATCGTGCTGCTGCTGGCACTGGCGCGCAAAAATACAACACCTCCATTCAACTCCGGAAACGCCGCATGACTCAATCCACTGCAACACTGAACCCGCTGCGCGATGCGATGCGCCGCTTCGCCGCCGCCCGCGACTGGCAGCAGTTCCACACGCCGAAAAATCTGGCCATGGCGCTATCGATTGAAGCCGCCGAACTGCTCGAACATTTTCAGTGGCTGACAGCGGAACAAAGCGCCCGCCTCGATGCCAAAGCAAAGCGTGCGGTCGGCGAAGAAATTGCCGATGTGCTGCTCTACCTGACGCGGCTCGCCGACGTGCTGGGCATCAATCCGATTGCAGCAGCAAAGCGCAAAATGGTCATCAATGCGCGCAAATACCCGGTGCGCCGCGCGCGCGGCAGCGCGCGTAAATACAGCGACTATTAAGGCCGCGGTATAATCCGCCCCCGCCAGCCCCCGCCAACAACAGCGCCATGAGTTTTTATAAACATCACGTATTTTTCTGCTGCAACCAGCGTGAAAACGGCAAAGCCTGTTGCAACGACCACGGCGCCTCGGACGTGCGCGATTACGCCAAGAACCGCGTCAAGGCACTCGGGCTGTCAGGCGCAGGCAAAGTGCGCATCAACATGGCGGGCTGCCTCGACCGCTGCGACGAAGGTCCGGTGCTGGTCGTTTACCCGGAAGAAACCTGGTACACCTACGTAGACCGCGAAGACATCGACGAAATCATCAGCGAGCATTTGCAGCACGGCCGCATCGTCGAACGCCTGAAGATTTGAAACCGCCCGCCATTGAAACGCTATTGCTCGACGGCGCTGCCGGAGCAATCGAAACCGATATCACCGACCCCGGTGACGCGCGCATCGCCATCGCGCTGATCGCGCATCCGCACCCCTTGATGGGCGGCACCAAGGACAACAAGGTGGTGACGACACTCGCACGCACCTTTCATGCGCTGGGTTGCGCCACGCTGCGGCCGAATTTCCGCGGCGTCGGTGCCAGCGCCGGCGTGCACGATGAGGGCCGCGGCGAAACCGATGATCTCGTCGCCATCGCCGCCTATGCGAAAAAACGTTTCGGCGATCTGCCGCTGATCTGCGCCGGCTTTTCCTTCGGCAGTTTCGTGCAGACGCGCGTGGTTGAACGCGTCGCCGCGCATCAACTCGTGCTGGTGGCGCCCGCAGTAAGCCGTTTCAAGACCGGCACAGTACCCGCCGGCACGCTGGTGATCCACGGCGAAACCGACGACGTAGTGCCGCTTGCCGCCGTGCTCGACTGGGCACGGCCGCAGAACCTGCCCGTCGTGGTGGTGCCCGGCGGCGAACACTTCTTTCACGGCCGGCTGCAGGTGCTGCAGCAGATCATCACGCAACACTGGCACCGGCCATGAGCCATCTCAAGGTACGTGCGCTGCGCAAATCGTACGGCGCCAATGAAGTCGTCGCCGGCATCGACCTCGATCTCGCACGCGGCGAATGTTTCGGCCTGCTCGGCCCCAACGGCGCCGGCAAAACCACCACACTGCGGTTGTGCCTCGGCCTCACCGAACCCGACAGCGGTGAAATCAGCGTGCTCGACGTGCCGGTGCCACAGGAGGCGCGGCGCGCCCGCGCGCGCATCGGCGTGGTGCCGCAGATGGACAATCTCGACCCCGACTTCACAGTGCGCGAAAACCTGCAGATCTACGGCCGCTATTTCGATCTGTCGGCGCAACAGGTCAACGAGCGCATTCCGGCGCTGCTCGAATTCGCCGGCCTCGCTACGCGCGGCAACGACAATATCCGCGCGCTCTCGGGCGGCATGAAACGCCGGTTAACGCTCGCACGGGCGTTGATCAACGATCCCGATCTGATATTTCTCGACGAGCCGACCACCGGCCTCGATCCGCAGGCGCGACATCTGATCTGGCAGCGCCTGCGCCAGTTGCTGGCGCAGGGAAAAACGATTTTTCTCACCACCCACTTCATGGACGAAGCCGAGCGGCTGTGCAGCCGGCTGGCCGTGATGGATCACGGTCGCATGATCGCCGACGGCACGCCGCGCGAATTGGTCGAGCGCCACATCGAACCGCAGGTCGTTGAAGTGTTCGGCGACAATGCCGAAGCGTGGGCAAAGGAACACGGCACAAAACTCGCCGAGCGTTGCGAAACCGCCGGCGAAACGGTGTTCTGTTACGTGCACGACGCTGCAGCGCTGATCGACAACCTCGCCGCGCGCGCCGATTTGCGCTATGTGCACCGGCCGGCCAATCTCGAAGATGTTTTTCTGCGCCTGACCGGGCGCGACTTGAGGGATTGATGATGACGCGCCGCTGGGCTCTGCCTTCATTCAGTCTGCGTTTTGTGCACGTGTGGCGACGCAATCTGCTAGTCTGGCGCAAGCTCGCACTCGCCTCGATGATCGGCAATCTCGCCGACCCCATGCTCTATATGCTGGGTTTCGGTTACGGTTTGGGCCGCATGATGCCCGACGCCTTCGGCACCTCGTACCTGGCTTTTCTCGCTGCCGGCACCGTTTGTTCGAGCACCATGATGAGCGCCTCGTTCGAAGCCATGTATTCGGGCTTCTCGCGCATGCATGTGCAAAAAACCTGGGAAGCGATCATGAACGCACCGCTCAATCTCGACGACGTGGTGCTCGGTGAAGCAATCTGGGCGGCAAGCAAAAGCCTGCTCTCAGGTCTCGCCGTACTCCTGGTCGCCGCGGCGCTGGGTCTCTGCGCATCAGCGTTATCGCTGTGGGTCATTCCGGTCATATTCATCACCGGCCTCGCCTTCGCCAGCCTCGGCCTCATCGTCACCGCGCTGTCGCCGAGTTACGATTTCTTCGTCTACTACATGACGCTGGCCATTACGCCGATGATGCTGATGAGCGGCGTGTTTTTTCCTGCCGATCAACTGCCGCCGGCGCTGCATTTCGCCACCGCGCTGCTGCCGCTTTCGCACGCCGTTGAACTGGTGCGCCCGCTGATGAACGATACCGTGCCGGCGCAATGGGGGCTGCATTTGTGCGTGCTGGCGCTCTATGCAATCATCGGCTTTTATCTGGCGCTCGCGCTGACGCGCCGGCGCCTGCTCAAATAGGCCGCCATGCTCTGGATCAAAGCATTGCACATCGCTTTCATGGTGACCTGGTTCGCCGGCCTGTTTTATCTGCCGCGGCTGTTTGTCTATCACGCGATGAGCGAAGACGCCGTCAGCATCGAACGCTTCAAGATCATGGAGCGCAAGCTCTATTACGGCATCATGACACCGGGCGCGTTATTCACCATCGTGTTCGGCGTCTGGCTGTGGCTGGGTTACGGCTTCAGCGGCGGCTGGCTGCACGCCAAGCTTGTGCTGGTCGCGCTGCTGGTTGCGTATCACGTTTACTGCGGCATGCTGCTGATCGATTTCAAGCACGGCCGCAACCGCCACGGCCATGTCTTCTACCGCTGGTTGAATGAATTTCCTGTAGTACTTCTGTTTGCGGTGGTGATCCTTGTTGTCGTCAAACCTTTCTAGCCCGAAGCTTGGCGTCACTGCCGCCCTGTTTGCGCTGACGCTTGCAGGCACGCCTGTGCCTGCGCAGCAGAGCGAAGTGCGCATGCTGGTGCAAAGTTCGCCGCTGGCGGGCTTTAACTATCACGATGCGAAGCAGGTCTGGGACGACATGCAGATCGGCGATGCGCTAACCCTCGTGCGCGAACCACACAACACTTATGACGCCAACGCGGTGCGCGTCGAATGGCGCACGCACAAACTCGGTTACATACCGCGTAGCGAAAACCGCGCCGTCGCTTTTCACATGGATCGCGGCGGGCAGGTCGAAGCGCGCATCAGCAGGCTGCAGCAACATCGCAATCCGCGCCAGCGCATCGAGTTCGAAGTGCTGGTGCGGCTGTGAGCGCTACAAACGTAAAACCGGAACAGTTTTTCGCGCCCTGCCCGCGCGGACTTGAAACGGTACTCGAGCAGGA
>JANXSE010000217.1 GCA_025356695.1 Betaproteobacteria bacterium | reverse complement strand
GTGCATCGCTGATGAGATCGACAAAACGCGCGCCGCTCGCTTCAGCAATCTGGCGCAGCAGCGCCGGATCATTACGCGTCGCTGCCGATATTGTGTATACCGGTACCTTTAAAGCGGGAAAAGTGCGCTCGCCGAAATTCGAAAGGCCATCGCTGAACAGCAAATACTCGCCGACTGCGGTATCGGCTTCGAAGGCGCCGAAATTGGTCGCGCCGTCGTACGCGGTTGCTTCGAGCGCGCTGCGCAGCGCCTGCCAGTCGCCGTTAACGATGCGGAAGCTTGCGCTGCGCTCAACGGCATCGCGCAAACGCGTCAGCCGCACTTCACCATTGCCGAGGCGCCGGAAGTAGGCGTCGAGCAGCGAAAATTCGCGCACGTGATCGCGCGCCGCGCCCGAGCCCGAGCTGTCCCAGATCAAACCGACGGTTTTCGGCAGCGCGCGTGCCGCAGTGCGCACCGGTACTGCAACTTCGGCGTAAAAATAATTTTTACCGTCGAAATTCTGCGTATAGGCATGCGTACCCGGCAGCGCCTGCATTTCAAGTTCGAGCAGGCCGCGGCCGATGTAGCGGTCACGCGACACCTGCGCGTGGTAACCGCCGGCCGTGCGATTGAAGGCAAGCCCGTCGAGCTGACCGTGCGATTTTTCCGGTGCGCTTTGCGTGCCGGCGATATTCAGATCGAGCCGGAAGTTGTCGAGCATCGCCGCGTATTCAAGCGGCAGGCGATAGACGAGACGGCCGTTCCTTTCGCGCAGCGTTTCAGATACACGCAGCACCACCTGTTTCACACCCATTGCCGGAATCGGATAAACGCGCAGCTTGAAGTTGTTGCCCTGGGTTTGCTGCAACAGGCCCGGATCGATGCGCACGCGCGTGATGTCTTCGAACACCGCCTGGCCGCGTGCTTTATCGACCGGCACCGCTTCACGCAGCTTGCCGTTGACGTCCATCGCAAAGCTCAATATCTGCTGGCCGTCGAGCAATGGAAACTGCAACTCGCCTTCGAGGATGCGGCCGTTCGGGTTGTAGAACTGCATCGAAATTTCGGTGACGGCGAGCCGCCCGCTGACCTCGCTCTTTACCGTCACCTGCTGCATGCGCACCGGCGCATCGGCGCCGTTGGCGACGATGAGTTGCGGGCGCACCCAGTTCTGGTGGGGCGGGGGCGGCGGCGCAATTTTCTGTGCCCCAGCGGTTGCCGCAAGGCAGGCGCATGCCGCCATAAACAAAGCCGCAAAGCGGCGTGACATTCTGCACAAATCAACCATGACACTCTCCCGTTTAAAGTCGAACTGCGGCTATAAACGGGAGTGACTATGGAAAGGGGTTAAATGCCGTTCAATTTAAAGAACGTCAGGAGTACTCCCCTGTTCGTGGTGAGCTTGTCGAACCATGAACGGAGCGCCACATGGAATCAATGTGCTCAAGCGTTCACCCTTCGACAAGCTCAGGGCGAACGGGTGTTGTTCAGCGCTTGACTAAATGCTGACCTGATTGCGTCCGGCGTGTTTGGCCCGATAAAGCGCTTTGTCGGCGGCTTTCAGCACATCTTCCGGCGTCGGCGTTTTATCGCTGCTCGCGGCGACGCCGATGCTGATCGTTACCGCAACGGCTGTGCCGCCGCGCGGCTTGCCGCGCTGCGGGCGGCCGTCTTCTTCGGCCGCCGGGCGGTCCGGCGCGCGCAGCGCCAGACTGTGTTGCTCGACTTCGTGCCGCAGCGCCTCGAGGTGCGGCAACACGTATTCGATATCGCGGCCGCTGAACAGCACGGTGAATTCCTCGCCGCCGTAGCGAAAGGCGCGGCCGCCGCCGCCGACCGCGGCCATTTTCGCCGCCACCATTTTTAATACCTGGTCACCGACGTCGTGGCCATGGGTATCGTTGAATTTCTTGAAATGATCGACGTCGAGCATGGCGATGACGTAGCGCTTGCCGAGTCCCATCAATTGCTCGTTGAGATCGCGCCGGCTCGGCAGGCCGGTCAATTCATCGCGAAACGCCATGCGGAACGTATCCTGCAGCAGCGCGATCATGAACAGTAGTGCGGCGGCGCCGACAAACGCCGCAAACGCGTACGGCGTGCCGACGCCATGCAGGGCCAGCGCTACCGCGGCAATCGCGCCGGCAAACGCCAGATCGAGCGGCGCGCGGCGCAGCAGCCAGCAGGCGCAACAGGCGGCGCATGCGAGTGTCAGTGCGGCGAGGCCGCTGTGCGGTATCGGCGTGTTGAAAAGTGCCGTATCGAACAGCGGCGCATAAAGCCGCGCGCTGACAGATGCACTGGCGCTGGTGGCGAGCCACGCGGTCAGTACGATCTGTACTGCGATGACCGCAATGCGGTGCAGGCCGTGCACGTTGAATGTGCCGCGTTCCTGCGACACACAAAGCAGAGCCAGATTGACCGGCACGAGCAGGCACAGCGCGGTGTAGACCACGCGCCATGACGAAGTGGTAGCGGTATCCGGTGGCAGCAGCGAATAAAACGTGAACGCGGCGTAAGCTGCCGCCAGCGTCAACAAAGCGAAGACGATGCGCCCGCGCCGGAACGACAACGCAATAATCGCCGCCAGCGCGAGCAGGCCCCATGCGCCGTAGCTGCGCAAGCCGGCCAGCGACAGCGGCAACGACGCCAGCACCGGCACTGCAAGCCAGGCGCCCGTCAGCACCGCACAGGGCACCGCAAAATTCAGCAGCAAGCGGATTGGATTCATCGGTAAAACGATGATAGCACGCGCAAAAAACGCGCTCTTCCGTTACTATCGCGTGGTCATGCAAAAGCCGTCCAACACGAAGCCGCCGAAACCCGCTGTGCCGGGCGCGCGGTCGCAACGCGCGCCGCTGCCGCCGCGCAATCCGAATCTGAATGGGCAGATGCGCCGCGTACTCGGTCAGCACTATCGCGCCAAGTACGGCGTGAAATAGTTTCGGCACGCATGCTTGCTTACCGACATCAATTCCACGCCGGCAATTTCGCCGATGTTTTCAAGCACGCGCTGCTGGCGCAACTGGTGCTGGCGATGGCGCGCAAGGACAAACCGTTTTTCTATCTCGATACGCATGCAGGTATCGGCCAGTACGATCTGTTGCACGAATGGGCGCAGAAAAACGCCGAACACAAAGACGGTGTGGTGCGCATCTGGGGGCGCGACGATGCGCCGGCGGAAATGCAGCCTTATCTCGACGCGCTGCGCACCGAAAACCCCGGCGGCACCCTGCGCTTTTATCCCGGCTCGCCGGCGATCGTGCGCGGTTTGATCCGCGCGGGCGATCGCATGGTACTGACTGAATTGAATCCCAAGGACGGCGAAGCGCTCGCCGCCTTGTATGCGCGCGACCGCCAGGTCACGGTGGAGCTCGCCGACGGTTATATGGGCCTCAATGCGCATCTGCCGCCGAAAGAGCGGCGCGGCCTCATATTCATCGATTCGTCGTTCGATCGCGCGCGCGAATTCAAACGTCTCACCGAGGCCTTGATACTCGGTAATCGCAAATTCGCCACCGGCGTCTACGCGCTGTGGTATCCGCTGATGGATCCGGCGTCGATGCGTTCGTTCGAGCGCGGTGTCGTCGCCAGCGGCATCCGCAAAGTACTGCAAATCGAAATTTCGGTGTTCGGCGAAGACTGGACGCTTGGCATGCGCGGTTGCGGCATGCTCATCGCTAATCCGCCGTTCGGTTTCGAAACGATTGCGCAGGCCATCGCCGGCTGGTCGCAGCCTTTGCTGGCGAACGGCGCAGTGCCGCCGTGGCAGGTGCGCTGGCTGGTGCCGGAATAGGGCGCGCTTCAGGCCGCATTGTGATGTGAGAACATTACACCTTGTTCAAGCCGGAGCCCGTGCATGACCCCGACGCCCAGTCACAAACTGCCGGTGCCCTGCGGCGCGCATCTGATTGCGCGCGCCTTGCAGCGCCACGGCGTCGAGCTGATGTTCGGCCAGAGCCTGCCGTCGGCGCTATATCTTGTCACGCCTGAATTCGGCATCCGGCAGATCGCGTACCGTGAAGAAAACGCCGGCGCGGCAATGGCCGACGGTTACGCGCGCGCTTCAGGCAAGGTCGCTGTCGTCACCTCGCAGAACGGCCCCGCGGCTGCGCTGCTGGTCGCCGGCCTCGCTGAAGCCTTGAAGGCATCGATCCCGATCGTGGCGCTGGTGCAGGACGTGCGGCGCACGCAAACCGACAAGAATGCGTTTCAGGATCTCGATCATCCCGAACTTTTTCGCGCCTGCAGCAAATGGGTCCGGCGCGTGCCGCAACTCGCGCGCATCGATGATTACATCGACATGGCATTCACCGCGGCGGCCAGCGGGCGCCCCGGTCCGGCGGTGCTGTTGTTGCCGCAGGACATGCTGATCGAAGCGGCTGCCGCAGTTGAAGCGCCGTCGCGCACAGACAATCTCGGTCGCTATCCGCTCGATCGCACGCTTGCGGACCCGGAAAAAATTGCGCAGGCGGCATTGCTACTCGCCGCGGCGAAAAATCCGCTGATCGTCGCCGGCGGTGGTGTGCATATTTCGGGCGCGCATCTCGAGCTCGCGCATTTGCAGGACAGCGCAGGCATACCGGTTGCCACCACGGTGATGGGCAAAGGCGCGGTCGATGAGCGTCACGCGCTGTCGCTGGGCGTGATCGGTTATTTCATGGGCAAGGGCAGCCGCACCCAGCATCTGCGCGCGCTGATCGACAGTGCCGATGTTGTTCTGTTCGTTGGCGACCGCACCAACCAGAACGGCACCGACTCGTGGACGCTGTTTCCGAAAAACGCGCGCTATATACACATCGACATCGACAGCCAGGAAATCGGCCGCAACTACGAAGCCTTGCGCTTGAACGGCGACGCCAAACTCACGCTCGCCACACTGGCGCGCGCGCTCGAAGGCATGGATCTGGCGAAAGACAGTAATGCGCGCGGCGCTGCCCGCGCCGGTGTTGAAGCGATGATTGCGGTCGCGCATGAGCGCGCATCCGCGGACGCCGCGGCATGGCTCGTTTCGGCGGCGATGCCGATCCGCCCCGAGCGTTTGATGCACGACCTTGATGCCGTGCTCGATGAAAATGCCATTGTGGTGTCGGACGCGAGTTATGCGCCGATCTGGTGTGCGAACTATCTGGTGGCGCGGCGCGCCGGCATGCGCTTTCTCGCCGGCCGCGGGCTTGCCGGTCTCGGCTGGGGCCTGCCGGCCGCACTTGGCGCCAAACTCGCCGCACCCGGCAAAAATGTTTTCTGCGTGACCGGTGACGGCGGCTTTGCCCACGTCTGGGCCGAACTCGAAAGCGCCAAACGCCTCGGCATCGTCGTCACGGTCATCGTGCTCAATAACCAGATCCTTGGTTATCAGCAACACGCCGAAGACGTGTTGTACGGCGCGCATACCGATGCCTGCGCACTCGGCGCAGTCGATCACGCTGCGATTGCGCGCGCCTGCGGTTGCGCCGGCGAGCGCATCGAACAGCCCGGCGATTTCGCGCCGGCGCTGGCGCGCGCGCTGGCAGCGAACGTAACCACCGTGCTCGATGTCATTGTCGACCCCATGGCTTATCCGCCGTTGACTTTATTTGAGGGCAAGTTTGATTACTAAATTTATTCTGCGCGCAGTATTGCTTGCGCTCGCATTAAATGGCGCCGCGCATGC
>JANXSE010000191.1 GCA_025356695.1 Betaproteobacteria bacterium | reverse complement strand
GCTCCATTGCATTGCCAGCGCTTCGCCTTTGGCGTCGGCCGGATAGAGCGGGCTTTTGTGTTTTTTGGCGAGATACATATTGATCGCCATCGACTCGGCAAGGATAAAACCATCGTCGTCTATAGTCGGCACGCGGCCGTTCGAATTTAGCGCGCGGAATTCCGGCGTGGTGGTTTCCGGCGCACGCGGCAACCAGTCTTTGTGCTCGTAACTAATACCGATTTCGCCGGCCATCCAGATAACGCGGACAGCGCGGGAATTGGCGGATCCGTAAATGCGCAACATGTCGTTCTCCCCGGTTAGACCAGGCGGGAGTTTACCCGAGGGCGTGCGCCAAAACCGATTTCGGCAACCTGATTCCCGTATGTAATAATCCGTCCGAAGTGTCCACAAACCGACGGTCGCAGTCAGGCCGCAACCGGCAATTCAACAGAGGAGCAACAATGACCACACGCAGAAAATTCATCACGGATGCCGCCGCCACCGCCGGCGTGATCTTCACTGGCTGCATGCTGCACACCGCACCGGCGCGCGCACATGGAAAAAGCAAATACACCGTGCCGGTAATGATGAAAGGCAAACGCGTCAAAACCATCGATGTGCACGCACACTGCCTGATCGCCGAAGCGCTGGTGCTGCTGCCCGCCGACGAAGCCAAAGGCATTTATCCACCGGTCAAAGGCTCGAAGGAATTCGACATCGTGCTCGACGAGCGCCTCGCCATGATGGATGCGCAGGGTGTGGACATGGAAGTGCTGAGCATCAACCCCTGGTGGTATCGCAAGGAACGCGATATTGTCGAAAAAATCATCGCGGTGCAAAACGAAAAACTTGCCGAACTGTGCGCAAGAAAGCCCGACCGCCTCGCCGCGTTTGCGTCACTGGCGCTACAGTTCCCGGACCTCGCCGTGCAGCAGCTTGAAACCGCCGTGCGCAAATTCGGCTTGAAGGGCGCGGCAATCGGCGGCAGCGTCGCCGGTGTTGATTTCTCCGACGCAAAATATCATCCGGTGTGGGCCAAGGCCGAAGAACTCAACGTCGCGCTCTTTATTCACCCGCAAAGCACGCCGCAACTGGCGCCGCGCTTCAAGGGCAACGGCTGGCTGTCGAACGTCATCGGCAATCCGCTTGATACTACAATCGCCTTGCAGCACCTGATCTTTGAAGGCGTGCTCGACAAATATCCGAAGCTGAAAGTCTGCGCGGCGCACGGCGGCGGTTACCTGCCCTCCTACGCACCGCGTTCCGACCACGGCTGCTTCGTCTCGCCGCAGGGCTGCGATCCGAACATCGTGCTGAAGAAAAAACCGACCGAGTATCTGAACCAGATGTACTTCGATTCGCTGGTGTTCACCTCCGAAGCACTGCGCCATATCGTCGCCCAGGTCGGCGCCAGCCAGATGATGATAGGCACCGACTCGCCGATCCCGTGGAACGAACATCCGGTCGATCACATCATGGGCACCGCCACGCTGTCGGAAAAACAGAAGATCGCGATTCTCGGCGGTAATGCGGCGAAGATGCTGGGCATCAAGATTTGATTCGATAAATTTTTTGATGGATTTATTACGCTCCTTCCCCCTTGAGGGGGGAATGTTATACTTGACATACCCACTTTGACCGGCCATAATGTCTGCACATTCAGGAGTTGCAGACATGACCGAATCCATCCTTACCAAAGAATACTTCCACGACGAAGCGGCGGCATACGCCTACGTAGAGGCTCGCCTGTGGCCTAAAGGCGCTGTATGCCCGCATTGCGGCGGCGTAGAGCGTAACAAGTTGATGGGGGGCGCATCGACCCGCGTAGGCCTTTACAAGTGCTATGACTGCCGTCAGCCGTTTACCGTGAAGATCGGCACCATATTCGAGTCGAGCCATATCAAGATGCACGTCTGGTTGCAGGCGATCTACCTGATTGCCTCTAGCAAGAAAGGCATCAGCAGCCACCAATTGCAGCGCACTCTCGGAATCACCATCAAATCGGCTTGGTTCTTGTCGCATCGCATCCGTGAGGCCATGAAGAATGACGGCGGCTTGTTCGGCACCAGCGGCGGCACTCTCGAAGCGGATGCGACTTATGTAGGCGGCAAGGAAAAGAACAAACACGCCAGCAAGCGTAACAAGGCGAACATCGGCGGCGTTGGTAAACAGTGCGTGTTCTCGTTGGTTGAGCGCGGCGGTAAAGTCCGTTCGTTCCATGTGCCTAGCGTAAACGTCAAGACCTTGAAACCGATTCTCGAAGCGCAAATCAATACCGCCAAAACCCATCTGATGACCGATGGCGAGCGTCCGCTGCGCGCCTTGAAGCCGATGTTTGTTAGCCACCAGGCTGTTAACCATGAAGCTGGCGAATACGTGCGCGGCGACGTTCACAGCAACACCATTGAGGGCTTTTTCAGCATCCTGAAGCGCGGCATCGTCGGCACCTTCCACCACGTTAGCCCACAGCATTTGCAGCGTTACGTTTCTGAATTCGATTTCCGTTACAACCATCGTGAGACTAAAGAGAAAGTCGGTGATAAGTGGGTAAAGTTCGGCTCTAACGACACCGAGCGCGCTGATGCGTTGCTTGCTGGCGTTAAAGGTCGGCGGCTCACTTATA
>JANXSE010000185.1 GCA_025356695.1 Betaproteobacteria bacterium | reverse complement strand
GCACCAAAGGTTATCATTGGTTTTAGCGGAAAATCATTGTTATAATGACAAAAATCGAACCAGCCGGTACAGTCAACCACATGTCCATGTTCATTGCACGCCTGCGTAGTCCCCTGCTGTCCGGCCTTGCCCTGCTGATGTTTCTGTCGGGTTGCGCAAGCACGAACAATCCGCGCGATCCGCTCGAGCCGCTGAATCGCGCCGTCTATCAGGTCAATGACGCACTCGACAAAGTGATCATGAAGCCGGTGGCGACGGTTTATAAAACCGTGCTGCCGCAGTTTGTGCGCACCGGCGTTACCAATTTTTTCAGCAACCTCTACGACATTCTGACCGCGCTCAACAATCTGTTGCAGGGCAAGTTTGGCGATGCCGTTTCAGACACCGGACGCATCGCTTTGAACTCGACGGTCGGCATACTCGGCCTGATTGACGTCGGTACCGAGGTCGGTCTGGAAAAACACAAGGAAGACTTCGGCCAAACGATGGGCCGCTGGGGTGTTGCCGATGGCCCCTACCTGCAAGTGCCGTTCTTCGGCCCGAGTTCCTTCCGCGACGCGGTCGGCACCTTCGTCGATTTCAAAGCCGACCCGATCAAATGGATCTGGCGCGATCACGTTGCGACGCGCAACTCGATCTGGGGCCTGTTCACGGTCAATCTGCGCGCCAATCTGCTCGACTCGACCAAGATCCTCGAGGAAGCCGCGCTTGATCCCTACGAATTTCAGCGCGATGCCTACCTGCAGCGCCGTCGCAATCTGGTCTATGACGGCAACCCGCCGCCCGACAAGGACATGGAAGAAATTCCGGAACTGAAGGTCAAGCCGCGCACCGAACTCGACGAGCCGGCCAAACCGACCACGGGTGCAGTTGATACCGCACCGGCAGCAGATGTCACGCTGCAACCCCGCGTCGATGCAGCGCCCGCTGCCGATGCCACTACGGCAAAACCGCTGCTGTAGACCATCCCGCGCGGCGACCGCCGCGCGTTACCGGATCATTCAAACGATGTCAGTCTACTGCGCCTGCTTGGGCGCTGCAGGCATTGGCGGCGTCGCCGGCCGCACATTGTTCAACACCGTCATCGCCGAACCCACCAGGCTCGCCACGTCAGACAGATTGCTCGGCACGATCAGCGTGTTGCCGGCCTTGGCGAGATTACCGAACGCCTCGATATAAATTTCAGCGACCTTCAGGTTGGCGGCATTGATGCCACCGGGTTCATGCATCGCCGCGGCCACCGCGCGCACCGCCATTGCGTTGGCCGTCGCAATGGTCGTGATCGCCTTGGCCTCGCCCTCGGCGCGGTTGATCGCCGCCAGCTTCTGCCCTTCGGATTGCAATATCGCCGCCTGCTTTTCGCCGTCGGCCAGATTGATTTCCTGCTGCCGCTGCCCTTCGGACTTCGCAATCAACGCACGCTTTTCACGCTCGGCGGTGATCTGCGCCTGCATCGAGCGCAGGATCGCCTCGGGCGGCGTCAGGTTCTTGATCTCGTAGCGCAGCACCTTGACGCCCCAGGTGCGGCCCGCCTCGTCGAGCACCGACACGAGTTGCCGGTTGATCTCGTCCCGGCTCTCGAAAGTCTTGTCCAACTCCATCTTGCCGATCTCGGAGCGCAGCGCCGTCTGCGCCAGCTGTGTAATGGCCGCAATGTAGTTCGACGAACCGTACGAAGCCAGCCGCGGATCGGTCACCTGAAAATAAATGATGCCGTCGACGCCTAGTTGCGTATTGTCGCGCGTGATGCAGACCTGCTCGGGCACGTCGAGCGGCACCTCCTTCAAGGAGTGCCGGTAGGCGACGTGATCGAAAAACGGCCAGATCACGTTAAGGCCCGGCTCCAGCACCGAATGAAAACGGCCGATGCGCTCGACCACCCACGCCTGCTGCTGCGGCACCACGCGGATCGATTCAATCGCCAGCACGATGCCGAAGGCGATGATGAAAAACGCCGCCAGCGTGCCGTTCGATGCGACATTCATCGACGCCATTACTGCCGTCAGTACAACCACGACGATTAGTTTTGGAAACATGCCGCCTCCCCTATGCGATGACGCACCTAAACCGGTGCAATGGAAACCTGCAGGGTATTGCCTTCAACAGACCGTATGTGCAGCACACGCCCGTTTTCCAGCGGCGCGGCATCAAGCACGCGCGCATCCCACGTCGTGTTGCGGTAGCGCACGCGCGCCATGCGTTCGCCCTCGCTGATCCACGACTCGAACACCACCGACTGTCCGACATCCAGCGACGCGTTGCCGCGCGCGGCGGCCGGCGCGCGGTAACGGCTGACAACGATCACGCCGAATGCGGCGACCGCCGCCGCAACTACCGCGGACAGCCAGAACGACTGCTGGAACCACGCCATGCCGGCGCCGGCAAATGCGGCAACCGCAATCACTAGCAGGTAAAAGGTGCCGGTGGCCAGTTCCGCGATGACGAGGGCGATCGCGGCAAGCACCCATAACAGATATTGGTCCATCGCAGCACTCCTGCCGATTTCAGTTAGCCAAAACAGTGTGCCACAAAACCGCCGCGGCAAGACGCCGCTTCAATTCAGGCGCGCCGCCACCGACTGCAACTCGACCATGCGACGGCGGATACGATCGGCATCCTGGGCGCCCGGCAGCATTTTCAGATAGGCCTGCAGATCGAACAACGCGGCACGAAAACACTCCAGATTAAGATAGAACATGCCGCGATCGCGATATTCCTCGGCCAGATCGGGTGTGATAAAAATGATCCGGTCGGCAATCGCCAGCGCCTTCAGCCATTCTTTCTGCTGCGTATAAATGGATTTGAGATTGCGCAGCAGGCGCACCAGCATGTCGCGGTTGCTCGCCGCCGCCAGCATCCCTGCCACCACCGAGCGCGACGGTGCGGCGCCCGGATCGAGTTTGCGCACACGCGCCTTGAGGTCGTCGAAACTGAGCGATGCGCCCTTGGCGTAGGGGTCGAGCACCACTGCACCGTCGCGCAGCGTGCACTTGACGAGGAAATGTCCGGGAAAGGACACGCCCTGCATCGGCAGACCGATGCGCCGGCCGATTTCAATATAGACAATCGCCAGTGTCAGCGGAATACCGAGCTTGCGATCGAGCACGTCGTTGAGAAAACTGTTGCGCGGATCATAGTAGTTGCCGCTGTTGCCGCGAAAACCGAGTTCCTCGAACAGATAATGGTTGAGCAGGATGATTTTATCGGCGGCACTGATATCGGCGCGCAAACGCTGCTTGAACTGCTGCGACAGACTGTCGAGGCGACCAAGGTAGTTCGCGACATCAAGATCGGGATATTCGCCGGCCGCCACCAGCAACGCCGCCTCGGCCAGGTTGATGTCTTCGTCGGCGCCGGCCACGATTTTGCCGAAACGCTCTGCCTGCGGTGTCATTGCCTCAAAACTCCCCGACTGCGATCCGGAAAAACCGCCAACGCCGATTATAAAACGCCGTGTGCCGCCTCAGCCCGTGCCATCAATTTGCACCGATCGCGCCTCAAGCGCCTCCCAGCGCGCATAGGCCGCCGCCGTCTCGCTTTCCAGCGCCGCCAGGCTGGCCTGCAAATCCTTGATCGCCACCGCGTCACCGCGATAAAGCGCGGGGTCGGCCAGGCGCGCCTGCAGTGTCGCGTGTTCGCGCTCCAGCGTGCTGATGCGCTCGGGCAGCGCCGCCAGTTCGCGCGTTTCCTGATAACCGAGTTTTTTGCGTGCCGGTGCCGGCGCAGTCTGTGCGGCAGGTGCCGGCTTGCCGGCGGCGACCGGTGCGTTGCGCAATGCCGCGGCACGCGCGCGTATCGTCGCGCGATTGTCGTCGTAGCCGCCGGCGTATTCGCAAACGCGCCCCTCGCCTTCGAAAACAAGAATTTGCGTTACCACGCTGTCGAGAAATGCGCGGTCGTGGCTGACCAGCAGCACCGTCCCGGTATATTCCTGCAACAGGGCCTCGAGCAAATCGAGCGTTTCGATATCGAGATCGTTGGTCGGTTCGTCGAGCACCAGCACATTCGCCGGCTGCGCAAACAGCCGTGCCAGCAACAGCCGGTTGCGCTCGCCACCGGAGAGGCTGGCCACCTTGGCACGCGCGCGCTCGGGCGGAAACAGAAAATCGCCGAGGTAGGATACGACGTGTTTGCGCGTGCCGTCGATTTCGATGAAATCGGAGCCCGGGCTGATCACCGACACCAGCGTCGCCGTGTCATCCAGCTGCGCACGAAACTGGTCGAAGTAAGCGACCGACATTTTTGTGCCGCGGCTCACTGTTCCGCTGTCGGGCTCAAGTTCGCCCAGCACCAACTTGAGCAGCGTCGTCTTGCCGCAGCCATTGGGGCCGACTAGGCCCACCTTGTCACCGCGCTGAATCACGCAGGAAACATCGTCGAGCACACGCCGGCCGTCGAATGCCTTGCTGGCGTGATCGATCTCGGCGACGCGCTTGCCCGAGCGTTCGCCAGCGGCGACATCGAAATTCACCTTGCCGAGGCCGTCGCGGCGCGCGGCGCGTTCGCGCCGCAATTGTTCAAGCCGCCGCAAGCGGCCCTCATTGCGCGTGCGGCGCGCCTCAATGCCCTTGCGGATCCACACCTCTTCCTGCGCCAGCAGCTTGTCGAAACGCGCGTTCTCCTGCGCCTCGGCATTGAGCATTTCGTCCTTGCGCCGCCGGTACTCGGCAAAATTGCCGCCAAAGGAGCCGAGGCGTCCGCGGTCGAGTTCGACCACGCGCGTAGTCACGCGATCGAGAAAGCGGCGGTCGTGCGTCACGCACAACACCGCGCCGGCAAAACCGATCAGCAGTTCTTCAAGCCATTCGATGCCGTCAATATCGAGATGGTTGGTCGGCTCGTCGAGCAGCAGCAGTTGCGGCGCGGCCACCAGCGCGCGTGCCAGTGCCACGCGCTTGCGCATGCCGCCCGACAACAGACCGACGCGATCGTCGGCATTCAGACCGACGCGCGCGATAGTGGTTTCGACCATCGATTTGGCATTCCAGCCGCCACTGTCTTCCAACTGGTTCTGCAGCGTGTTGAAGCGGTCGAGCATTTCCGCCGTCGCATTGTCATCCAGACGGTGCGACAACTCGTGATATTCATGCAGCAGCGCCTGCTGCTCGTGCAGTCCGCCGGCGATGGCATCGAACACGCTGGCCTCCGGATCGAGGTCAGGCTCCTGCGCCACGAAGGCAAACGAAAGCCCCGGCTGGCGCCAAAGTTTGCCGTCGTCGAGGTGTATGTCGCCGGCGATCAGCTTGAGCAGGCTCGATTTACCGGTGCCGTTGCGTCCGATCAGGCCGTTGCGCTCGCCAGCTTCGATGACGAGGCTGGCGTGGTCCAGCAATGCAACATGGCCGAACGCCAGACAGGCGTTGTCGAGTGTAACGAGCGGCATGTCTTATTCCGCCCGCACTGAAATTTCGACCAGATTTTCATCGGGATCGCGCACATAGACCGAACGCAGGGCGAAACGCGCGCCGGTGCGGGTCGACGGCTCAAGCTCCAGCGGCACGCCATGTGCGCGCAACCGTTCGATGACATCCTCAAGCGGGCAGGCCGCGAGAAAGCACAGATCGAGCGAACCGGGTGTCGGCCGCCGCGCCTTGATGCCCGCCTCGAAACCCGGCGGATGCACGTTGATTTTCTGGTCGCCAAAACGCAACGCGATACGCCCTGCGCCGAAGCGCTCCAGCGTCATGCCCAGTGCGCCGGTGTAAAACGCCAGGCACTTGTCAAGATCGCGCGTCGTCAGCACGATGTGGTCGATGCTCTGCAATATCATTTTGCCAAACCCTTCAAATCGGTTAGCACATCGTTCGCATTCTGTGCCGGGTTGACGCCAAGATAGATTTTCGCAATGCGCCCCTGCGGATCAGCAAGGAAGGTGTTGCGTCGCGCGACCTTGACCAGCCCCAGGTTCAGCAGCGAACCGAAGCGGCGCGCCGTTTTGCCGTCGCGGTCGGCCAGCAGCGCATAAGGCAGCTTGTATTTGCGCGCAAACTCCGCATGGCTGGCACTGTCGTCAACGCTGATACCGCATACCGCCGCGCCGGCGGCTTCGATTTCCTGCATTGCGTCGCGAAACTGCGCCGCCTGTTCGGTTCATCCCGGCGTGTCGTCGCGCGGATAAAAATAAAGCACCAGCCAGCGTCCGCGGAACCCGGCCGCAGAACGCTCGCTGCCGTTTTGATCGAGAAGGCTGAAATCCGGCAGCAGGTCCCCGACACGCGGCAGCGCCGCTTTGTCCGCGGTACAGGCGCGCCACAACAGCAATGCCGCACACAGCGCGAGCACGATCAGCAGCCACAGAACCATTAGGGGGCCAGACGGGATGGACGTATTAGAACAGCGCGCATTGTACGGCAAAACAAAGGGCGCGGATGGCCCGGCGCATTGCAGTAAAATGGTGGTCCACGCCCCGGTAGCTCAGTGGATAGAGCAGCCCCCTCCTAAGGGGCAGGTCGGACGTTCGATTCGTCTTCGGGGCGCCAAGCAAACGGAGGCAGGACATGGCAGACGAGGGCAAAACAAAAGTCACGATACTGACGGCGACTTACCGCATCAAGGGCCACATCGACATGATCGAAGGCGCGCGCGTCACCGACTATTTCATCGAGGCCAAGGAATTCATCGCGCTGACCGATGCTGAAGTCTGGGAGGTCAGCGGCCGGCAGGTGTGTACCGCACCTTTCATGAACATCAGCCGCGAGCACATTCAGGTCATCGTTCCCGGCGCGCACTAGCTTTTCCAGCGCTCTGATTAATCGCACGCTTCGCGCGTGCATACGCCGGCGCAATTTACAGCGCCAGCGGTGACTGCTACATTCGGAATATGACAAAAACAACAGTTGGTTGGGGACTTATCGGCACCGGCAAGATCGCAGACGACCGCATCCTGCCCGGCATTATCGAATTCGCGGACAACAAACTCGTCGCTGTCGTCAGCCGCGAGCAATCGCGCGCCGATGCCTTCGCGAAAAAATTCGGCGCACCACACGCGTATACAAACTACGCCGACATGCTGGCCAATCCGGAGGTGCAGGTGGTGGCGATCCACACGCCCAACGACCGCCACGCCGACGAGGCGGTCGCGGCCGCGCGCGCCGGCAAACATGTGTTCTGCGACAAGCCGATGGCGACCACTGTCGCCGACGCCGAGCGCATCGTGCGCGAATGTGAGAAGGCCGGCGTCAAGCTCGGCACCAATTTTCACAATCGCTTCATGCCCTGCTTTCTCGAAATCAAACGCATCATCGACAGCGGCGAACTGGGCGACATCCTGCTGGTCCAGCTTGAAGCCAGCCCGGGCGCGCGCCCCGGCGGCACACTGTCGAGCTGGCGCACCGATCCGGTGGCAGCGGGACTGGGCACTACCAATTCGATCGGCGTGCACGTCTTCGACATCCTGCGCTTCCTGCTGTCGGACGAGATCACCGAAGTGACCAGCCTGTTCGACACGCCGCGCAACGTCATGGAACAGATAGCGTTGTCGATCTGCCGCTTCGGCAAAGGCGCCATGGCGCAGCTCACCATCCATGAAATCGCGCCCTACCCGCACAACGACATCGTGATCCAGGGCAGCAAGGGCCGCATCACCGGCCGCGGCCTCACGCGCAGCCGCGCCGGCGGTACGATGGAAGTGCTGAGCGGCGGGGGCAAGACCCGCACTATGGATTTCCCCGCCATCAACGCGCATGCGGCCAGTGTCGCCGCCTTCAGCGCGGCAGTGCGTGACAATCGCGCGCCCGCACCGTCGGGCATCGACGGTCTGCGCAGCGTGCAACTGACCGAAGCCATGGCGAAATCCGCCTGGGACAAAATAACCGTGAGGCTTGCATCATGAGTGATACGACACTGGGCGCATACAATATTTTCGACCTGCGTGAAATGGCGATGCGGCGCACGCCGCGCGGCGTGTTCGAATTCGTCGACCGCGGCACCGAAGACGAAGTCGGCCTGCGCAACAATCGCGAAGCCTTCGAGCGCATCAAGTTAAAACCGCGTACCCTGGTCGACGTCTCCAAGCGCAGCCAGGACATCGAATTCTTCGGCCACCAGCACAAGATGCCGATCGGCATCGCGCCGACCGGCACCGCTGGCCTGCTCTGGTATCAGGGTGAAATCGCGCTGGCGAAGGCCGCCGCTGCCGCCGGCATCCCGTTCACGCTGGCGACCGGCTCGCAGACGGCGATGGAAAAGGTCGCCGAGGCCGTGCCCGGCGCGCGTCTGTGGTTTCAGCTCTACATGTGGCCCGACCGTTCGCTCTCGCATCAACTCGTCGAGCGCGCAAAAAATGCCGGCTTCGAAGCGCTGGTCGTCACCGTCGACGGTGCCGCCGCCGGCAACCGCGAATACAACATGCGCAACGGTTTCACCATGCCCTTCCAGTACACCCGCCGCAACATCTGGGACGTCATGAAGCACCCGCGCTGGATGTTTGGCGTGCTGGCCCGCTACATCATGACCACCGGCATGCCGCGCTACGAAAACTATCCGAGCGCGATCAAGAACAAGATCACCGGTCTGCCGATGGGCCGTGCCAGCATGCGCACCGATTCTCTGAGCTGGGACGATCTGCGCCAGTTGCGCCAGATGTGGCCGCGCAAGTTGATCGTGAAAGGCATCATGCACCCGCAGGATGCGGTGCTCGCCGCCGACTGCGGTGCCGACGGCATCGTCGTCTCCAACCACGGCGGGCGCAATCTCGACGTGACGATGGCGCCGATCGAAGTGCTGCCGGAAATTCTCGAAGCGGTCGGCAAACGCGTCAAGGTGATCGTCGACAGCGGTTTTCGTCGCGGCAGCGATGTCGTCAAAGCACTGGCACTCGGCGCCGACATGGTCTACGTCGGCCGCTCGACGCTCTACGGCGTTGGTGCCGGC
>JANXSE010000173.1 GCA_025356695.1 Betaproteobacteria bacterium | reverse complement strand
CAACCCCGAGGCTGTAAGGATCTTGCCTGTACCGGCTTCGGTGATCGTTCCGGTAACCGCAGTCTGACCTGCGTTCAATACCACCGCTCCGGAGGTTGTAATATCGCCGCCGGTATTGATCGTTACGTTACGGCCGGCACTTACCGAAACAGTCCCAGAGCCGCCACCGACTGCGCCGTTAAGCGCAGCATCTGCGGTCGCACCAGTTGCCGTTAGTTGGATATTGGCCGGCGTCGCACCTGCAGACACCCCGCCACTCACAGTCAAATTACCGGTGTTGTTGATAATGATGCCGCCGCCACCCGACTGATTAACGGCAGTCACGTTCAACGTTGAAGTCGTGTCGGTCAGCGATACCGTGCCGCCACCCGAATTCGTCGCATTGAAACTGGCGACTGTATTTGTGCTGGTCAGCGACGTTCCACCAACAGAACTTGTCGTCAGCAAGGCACCAGAAACAGATCCGGTCGCGGTGTTGTCGCTAATCGTGCCGCCCGCAGTCAGGCCAACGTTTCCACCAGTAGCCAGTGTGCTCGCCACATTCAGTGCAATATTTTTTCCCGCATTAACGGTAATGCCACCGCTCGTACTGCTTGCAGCCGCATTGAACAACACGTCGCTCGTCGCGCCCGTCGCCGTCAAACCAACCGTGCCCGAACCGTTTGCCGTAACACCGCCGCCAATCGTCAGAGTGCCTGCATTGGCCGTCAGACTGATCGCTCCGTTGGCGCCACCGGTCGAAACCGTTCCGCTGGTCGTCAATCCGGTCGAGTTGCTTACCGCAATGCCTCCTCCGGTATTGCTGCTCGCCGCCAGCGCCAATCCACCGGCCGCCGTGTTCGTGATGGATACGTTGCCGGTGCCATTGTTTGTGAACGAAAGGTTCGACGCCGCCGTTTCCAGCGCATTCGTTGCGCCTATGCCCGTATTGGCAGTCGCGTTCAATGTTCCGGCCGTTACATCGGTCGCGGACGCCGCGTTACCCTGAATCGCGCCGCGCGTCGTATTGCCCGCACCCGCCGTATCCGCAGTCAGCGTTGCAGTGCCGGTCGTGACCACACCATTCACACCACCGCTCTGCGCAAAAATAATGTGCCGGGCAGCGTTCAGATTAATCGCGCCGCCGCCAGTCACCGTATTGCTAATCGTCAAATCATTGTCGTTACCTGTAACCGCCACGGTGATGCTGCCCGCGCCACCATTGCTTACCGTGCTGCCGCCGCCCAGCGTCAACGACTGCCCATTGGTAATGCTGACGTTGTTCGACGTCGTGTTCGCCGCCGCCAGCGTGCCCGTGTTCGTCGACAGTTGATTGGCACTACCGATGCCATTCACGGCATTCAAATTAAGACTGCCGGCTGCGTAGTCCACCCCTGCACCGGCGTTGCCATCGATCGCGCCGGTCGATGCCTTCAGCGTAATGTTGCTGGTGCTGGTCAGCGTGTTGCCACCCGCTGTCACGCTCGTGCCCGACAGCGTCAGGTTGCGCGCGCCGATGCTCACTGCACCGCTCGCCGCCGTCGTAATCGCGCCGGCAGTCACGACTGCGCCGGAATCTTCGCCGACGAAAGTCCTGGCGGCCGTAATGTTGGTCAATTCGGCCTGGTTCAGGTCAAACCCCGCTGCACCGCCGATGCTCACCGCCGTCGTCGCCGTCTTCGGCAGCAAATACACATTGCCCGTCGTCTGGATCGTCGTGTTATCAATTGCGATCGAATCCGCCTTCAGTGTAATGTTGCCGCTCGCAGAAGCTCCGCCGATGCTGCTGGTGGTGGGACTGGTCGCAATGCCAATCCCGGCACCTGCAGCAGTACCAAGCATGGAGATCGTGCCCGATCCTCCGGAACTGACGGTCGCCGCAGACTGTATATTCACCCCGTTATTCGAAGTACCGGAACCCGAGGCAGTACCCGTCATGCTGATTGCCCCGGACACGGTATTAACTGTGCTGGCGTCCACATCAACACCGTAGTTATTGTCTGTGCCGTTGCCGCCAGTGCCTGTCAGCGTGATGGTCGATCCGCCGGATGTTTTCAGCGACGTAACCGTAGATCCGCTTTTTAAAGTAACGCCAAAGTTGGTATTCCCCGTGACGGTTCCGCCGGCATTGCCGGTAATCTGGATCGCGCCAGTCCCATTGACCGTCGAGCGAACCGTGGCCCCATTGAGCTGTACGCCGATATTCTGATCCGTTCCATTGCCACGCGTGCCAACGATCGTAATGCCGCCAACGCCATTGGTTTCAACCAACGTCGTCGCACCAAGCAGCGTGACGCCGGTATTGCCCGTTCCCGAACCCGCACCACCGGTGCCAGTGATGGTAATACCGCCATCGGCGGTTACCTGCGCGCCACCAGCAATCGAAACGCCAAAATTGTCATTGACGCCCGCCGAGCCTTGACCAGTAACGGTAATCGAGCCCGCGCCAGCGGTCAGGGTCGCGCCATTAATCGTGACGCCCGCAATGTTGTTCGTCGCGCTGATCGCCGCCACCGTCGAAGGTGTTGCACCACCGCCAAGAACGATATTGCCGCCTTTCGAAAGAATCGAAGTGCCTGATACGAGCGAAATTGCACCGCCACCGGTAGCATCGGAATCGGAATTCAGCGTGACATCAAGTTTTCCGGCACTCGCCGACGCATCAATGCTTCCGCCAGTCAGTAGCGCAACATCGCGCTTCGACTTCAGCGTCAGTGTGCTGGCAGAGGCGTTCGCATGCGTTATCGCCTGCGAAATCCTCACGTCGTTTGCGGCACCGGTCGATGTAATTGCATTAGTCACGCCATTGAGTGCCAACGCGCCCGCAGTCGTAATGTCATTACCTGCAACTGCAGTGAAATTTCCGCTAACCGTGGATGTACCGAGCACTAGTGCATTGATGTCGTTGATCTGCACGTCCTTGCCGCTGACGATGCGGATCTCGGTAAAGTCGTTATTGCCGTTCAACGTAACGTTGTTGGCCGAACCGCCCGTCACCGTGGTAAAGCTCGTCGCGCCGTTGTTGGTGATGACGCCACCCGCCTGCGTAACGCCCGTTCCCGTCAGCGACACGTTGTTGTTGCCGTTGGTATTGATGTTATTGTTTAGCGTCAACAAACCGCTACCGGCATCCAATGTGATGCCCGCGCCGTTGCCCGGGTTACCGCCGGTGCCACCTGTACCTGCCAAGCCCCCCAGCGCGTTCAGCGTGTTGACCGTCACACCGTTACCGGTGATTGATATGGTGTTTGCGGCACCGCCGTTGGTGTTGGTCGATGCAGCATCCGACGAACCACCACCGCCACCGGTTGCGCTCAATGCGCCGGAAGCAACAACAGTCTGTCCGGTTCCGACAGCGGTCAAGGTGATAGTCCCGCCCTGCGCGCCATTACCACCCACGTCGCTCGCGGCAATGGCATTGTTACCGCCCGCACCGCCCGATGAACTGATGGTTGACACTGCAATGGATCCACCGGCGGCTCCAGCCGTGCTAATGAGAACGGTCCCGCCGGCGCCACCCGCACCACCGACGACAGTCGTAACCGGCGCATTGCCAGTGCCGCCGTTTGCATTGATCGAGCCCGCATTGATCGTGCGCGCAACCAACGGCGAATTCGTCACCTGAATCGTGACGTTGCCGCCCGCGCCACCGGCAACCGACGCTGCGCCGCCTGCAGCCGCAGTACCGCCAGTCGTTGTGATGGTGCCGGTCGTAATATCGCCATTGGCAGCTGTAATCAGAACATTACCGCCCTTGAAAGCCGCGCTATTGCCATTATTGCCGCCGATGGTCGTCGCCAGGGCACCGAGATTTACACCGTTACCGATACCGCTGACATTGATCGTGATGTCACCGCCCGCGGCAGTGCCGATGGTCGAATTGATTGCCTGCGAACTGGTGATCGTGCCGCCAGCACTCGTCAACAGGATGTTGCCGCCATTGGTCACGAGACCCGAGGTACCCACAGTGCCGATATCAAAGCCGTTGGTATCGGTATAGCTGACCGCACCCGTTACGTTGGCCGCAATTGTGCTGACGTCGTTGCCAGTATTGGTCAGCGTAAACGTGCCGGCACCGCTCAACTGCAATTTATTGCCCGTGATGGCGGCAGCAGCCCCGGCAATACCACCGGCCGTCGTATTGAGCGTAACGGTACCGGCGCCAGCCGCGATGTTCTGCGACAGCGTCAAGGTATTGCCGGTGTTCAACGTGATATTGCCGCCAGCAGTGGTAGATACGCCGACTTGACCGTCAACCGTATTCACGGCCAGCGCACCAGCTGTAACAACCTTTACACCACCCGCGGCGCCCGAAGCAGCAAGATTCGCAGTCGCAATATCGATGCCATCAGTCGCCCCGATCGTCGTGCCGACCAGCTTCACCCCCGTTGCCGCGGTGATGACGTTCGAACCTGAATCTGCGATTGTGCCACCGGATACCAATGAAACATTCGCGAAACCGGGATTGAATGCGCCGGAAACGGTAATGCCACTGGTATTGTTTGCATCACCGACCTGCAGCGTTCCCGCGGTTATGTTCGTGGTAACAAAATTCCCCGCGCCGAAATCAATGCGATTGGTTGCGGCATTTCCGACCTTGATCGCCGTGGCGGCAGTAACCGGCGCGACGATTACCTTACCTCCGGCCGTTGCATCAACACTGCCTGTCAGAACCAGACTGTCGGCATTAAGGGTGATGGTGCCGCCAGCGGATGAAACCGTGGGAGCCCCTGCGCCAATTGTCAGCGCGCCCGTCACCGCTTTCAACGTTACGTCGCCACTGTTACTAAGCACCTGCGACGTACCCGCGACGCTAAACGCGCCATTGTTGGTAAAACTGAAACTGCCTTTGGTGACCGGTGCGGTGTTGTTCGTAACGATGGCACCAAGCGATTGCGATAAAAGATTGTTGGCCGCATTGGTCAGAACCACATCGCCGAGGCCAGAGAAAACCGTTACCGTTCCGGCCGTGATCGACCCGGACTGGGTCACGCCACCGACCGAACTCGCACCTGCCGCCGTCCCGAGTTTTAGCGTGCCATCTGTGCCTGCGGTGCCCGCACCCGTTGGCGTACCGCCTTTCGCCGTAACGTTGCCGTTCAGTGCAACCGCATTACCGTTGCTCTTGATCGTGATATTGGCGGAATTTCCGCCATTCTGATTCGTCCCTATACCTGCGGCACCGCTGGTATTAATTGCTGCCAGAGTAACTGTCCCAGCGCCCGTTCCAGTAATTGTGACGGTGTTACCCGCGCCACCGGCTCCAGATGTTCCGATCGCCGAACCACCCGTCGCAGTTATCGCGCCGAGATTGACTGCGCTGCCAGCGGTCACATCAAACGTTCCGGCTTGGCCGCCGTTTGCTGTGGTGCCGGAGCCACCGCTACCGCCAGTGGTTGAAATTGCGCCGGCGGTTGCAAATCCGCTCGAGGTGATGCTCACGTTGCCGCCGGTGCCGCCGTTATTGTTGCCCGCACCGTCTCCGCCCAACGCGGAGATTGTCGAAGTTGTTAGGTCACCGCCCGCACCGGAAATATTAATCGTGACTGCCCCGCCGGTTGCACCGGTGCGATTGCCCGTCCCCGCACTACCCGCACCGGCATTTATTGCACCGACGCTCAATGCGCCACCGCTGCCGGTAATGTTCACTGCACCACCCGTGCCACCGGTTGAGCCACCGCTGCTGTTACCGCCTATGGCGTTGATTGTTCCCAACGTAATGGCGCCGCTCAATGTAGTAACGCCTATCGCACCGCTGTTCGTTCCTGCAACGCCGCTGACACCGCTCGAAGAAAGATTGCCGCCGCCGGTAATCGATCCGCCTGCACTCAAGGTGATCGCGCCGCCAGCCGTGCTGATCGTATTACTTGCAAGCGCAATAGCTCCGGTGCCGCTGGTAACCGCGGGCGCGGCCGTACTAACCCCATCCCATCCCGCATACAGCGCAATGTCGCCATTGCCGGAATTAGTGATCCCGGTCGACGCGTTGAACGTTATATTGTTGTTCGCAAGGAAAGTCAGGTTGTTCGAACGGTTATAACTACCGGCAGCGTTAAAAGTAATATTGCCGGGATGTCCGGCATTACCATTCGTTGTAATAACAACGTTAGCCGCGCTGAGCTTGGTATCAATCGTGGTCCACGAGATCGATGAATCAGGCGTATTGGCGGTACGGCCGAAAATATTCGGATTGGCGCCCGAAAAATCCGCTGCGACATATCCGGTATCGGTGGCCGCAGTAATCGTGATGTCGCTCGGATCGAGTAAAAGCGTGCCTGTAACACCTGACGATGCAGACAAGCTGGCATTGCCGTTGAAGTCCAGGTAATTCTTACCCGAGACCTCCGCAAACCCGCCGTTACCGGACAAACTGCCACCTTGTGCGCTGATCATCCCGTAGAAGCGTGTCGTGTCGTCAGACCAGATTATGATTTTGCCGCCGTTCCCGGACTGAATGGCATCGGCACGAATAACAGCGTCAGGCGCGACAAATACAGCGAGCGCATTTTGGATATCCGGATTTCCGCCCTGGTAATCGCCGCCAACGAGAACCGTGCCGCCGCCGGTCAAGCCGGAAACATTCACCGAGCCCTCGCGTATCAGACCAACGCGCGGCGCCAACAACCAGACCAATCCGCCCGGACCACCACTGCCCTGACCATCAATCAAACCTGACGCGAGCAGCGTGCCTTCGCGAGACTCGATTTTCGCTTCGCCACCAATGCGACCGCCGAAAAGTATCTGGCTACCGTCATCGAGGGTAATGTCCGAGCGTGCAGCGATTTGAACGCTGCCGCCGATACCATCAGAAGCCGTTGCATCGATC